>JAETPK010000028.1 GCA_021771265.1 Oscillospiraceae bacterium | reverse complement strand
CCGGTCCAGAGGTGCGATGTGGAGAAAAATCTTCACATTGCTCTGGGCGCGGTGTCCGCCGTCCTGCCCCGAGAGGAGGTCCTCGCTCCCTGGATCAGCGGTGCGGACCGGGATATCTCCATATTATCAAGAGTTGGTAAGTCTGTTTGCTTTACAGTAAAAGTCATCTGCTCCGACGAGAAGGGGGCGCCGGTGGCACTTCTCTCCCGCCGGGAGGTCCAGGAGCGGGCCGCAGAATATTTCTTTTCCCATCTGCGTCCGGGGTCCGTGGTCACGGCAAAGGTAACTCATCTGGCCGCCTTTGGAGCCTTTTTGGACATTGGCTGCGGCATCATCGCCATGCTGCCGCTGGAGCAGATCTCCGTCTCCCGCATCTCCCATCCAAGGGACCGCTTCCGGGTGGGCCAGAAAATTCTGGCCGTGGTGGGCAGCGTTGACCGGGAACGGCACCGCCTCACCATGACTCACCGGGAGCTGCTGGGCACCTGGTTGGAAAACGCCAGCTGGTTCCGGCCGGGAGAGACCGTCAGCGGCGTTGTCCGCAGCGTGAAGGAATACGGCAGCTTCATTGAGCTGACGCCGAATCTGTCCGGTCTTGCGGACTGCCGGGAAGAGCTTTCCCCCGGCGATCCGGTGTCTGTGTACATCAAAAGCATCCGCCCGGAGCGGATGAAGCTCAAATTGCAGCTCATCGAAAAGCTGCCGGGTCCCGCGCCTCTGTCTCCCCTGCGGTATCAGATCACAGACGGTTGTCTGGACCGTTGGGTCTACTCTCCGCCCAATTATGAGAAAGAGCCGGTGGAGACGGTGTTCACAGCTCCTTCCCCTTGATCTTCTCCCAGTAAGCCTTGGCGGCCTGCTCCGTTTTGTTGTCGCCCCACTCGTAGTACTTTACGTCCTTCAAAGCGTCCGGCAGGTATTGTTGCTCCACCCAGCGGTGGGGGAAATCGTGGGGATAGAGATAATGCTGCCGGTTGTCAAAGCCGGTGGTATCGGCGTGGACATTTTGCAGCTGCCGGGGAATATCGCCGCTCTTTCCCTTCTTCAAGTCCGCCATGGCGGCGATGATGGCGTTGTGGGCGGTGTTGGACTTTGGCGCCGTGGCCAGCAGGATGGCGGCCTCCGCCAAAGGGAGCCGGGCCTCCGGCAGTCCCACCTGCAGGGCGGCGTCCACGCAGGCTTTCGTGACGGCCATGGCCATGGGATACGCAAGGCCTACGTCCTCGGCGGCGATGACCAGCAGCCGCCGGCAGGGAGACAGCAGGTCCCCCGCCTCCAGCAGCCGGCCCAGGTAGTGGACCGCCGCGTCGGGGTCGCTGCCCCGGATGGACTTTTGCAGGGCGGAGAGAATATCATAGTGGGTGTCGCCGTCCCGGTCGTAGCGCATGGCGCTGCGCTGGGCCACCTGGGCGGCGTCCGCTTTTGTGATCCGCAGGGCGCCGTCCTGGGGTCGGGCCGCCTGGCACAGCAGCTCCACGGCGTTGATGGCCTTGCGGATATCACCGCCGCAGGCGGTGGCGATCTGGAGGGGCACCCCTTCCTCCCAGGAAAGGGGCAGGGCGCTGCGCTCTCCTTGGATACGCAAGGCCCGCAGAACGGCCGGCTCCGTCTCCTCCGCCGGGACGGCCTTGAACTCAAATACCGTGCTGCGGGACAGCAGGGCGCTGTACACGTAAAAATACGGGTTTTCCGTGGTGGAGGCGATGAGGGTCAGCTTGCCGTTTTCCATGAACTCCAGCAGGCTCTGCTGCTGCTTTTTATTGAAGTACTGGATCTCGTCCAGGTACAGCAGCACACCGCCGGGAGCCAGCAGCGTGCCCACATCGGCGATGATGTCCTTGATGTCCTGCAAGGACGCCGTGGTGGCGTTGAGCCGGTAAAGGGTCTTGTTGGTCTTTTCCGCGATGATATTGGCGATGGTGGTCTTGCCGGTTCCGGAGGGGCCGTAAAAGACCATGTTGGTATCCGTGCCGCTTTCAATGAGGCGCCGCAGCACCGCGCCGGGAGCCAGCAGATGCCGCTGACCCACCACCTCCTCCAGGGTCTTGGGGCGGATCTCGTCCGCCAGGGGACGCTGCATGGCCATCCCTCCTTTCTGATTTTAGTATCTTACCATAGTTCTCTGTGGATTTCCATGGTTTTTTCCCTGGCCATTTGGCGAAAGTTGTGGTATCCTGTCACAGAGGTGATGACTATGGCATCCAAGGCCGCAATCAAACGCATCATTGAGACATTGAAGGGCCTCTATCCCGACGCCCTTTGCTCTTTGCAATACGAAAAGGACTACGAGCTGCTGTTCGCCGTCCGTCTGTCCGCCCAGTGCACCGACGAACGGGTGAACAAGGTGACGCCCGCCCTGTTTGCGCACTTCCCCACCCTGGAGAGCTTCGCGGAGGCGGACCCCAAGGAGGTCGGTGAGTACATCCACTCCTGCGGCTTTTTCAACGGCAAGGCCCGGGATCTGGTGGCCTGCGCCCAGCAGCTTCTGGAAAAGCACGGCGGCAAGGTCCCCGGCACCATGGAGGAGCTGACCGCCCTGCCCGGCGTGGGCCGCAAGACCGCCAATCTCATTCTGGGCGACATCTTCGGCCAGGAAGGCTACGTCTGCGACACCCACTGCATCCGCATCACCGGGCGCCTGGGCATCACCGACGGCTCCAAAGACCCCCTGCAGGTGGAGCGGCAGCTGCGCCAGTGCATCCCCCCCAAGGAGTCCAGCAATTTCTGCCACCGGATGGTGCTCTTCGGCCGGGATACCTGCACCGCCCGGTCCCCCAAGTGCGAGGGCTGCCCCCTGGCAAAGGACTGCGCCGCCTTCAAAGCCGCGGCCAAACTGAAAAAATAATGCTCCGTGCCTGTACAGCCGCCTGTACAGGCACATTTTTCCGCCCACGCTCATATACTGCTTTGGAACACGAAAACACCACGCGATCCAGGAGGTCATATGGACGAAAACACAGCCAGACTGGCAGAACAGCTGAAAAGCAACCCCGCCCTGCTGCGGCAGCTGGCCCAGTCCAAGGATGGGCAGGCCCTTATGCGGATGCTGACACAGCAGGACCAGGGAGCCGCCCTGCAAAAAGCGGCCCAGTCCGCCGCCCGGGGCGACACGGCGGATATGGTACGGATGGTGAGCCGGCTGATGCAGAGCCCCGACGGGGCGGCGTTGGTGGAGCGCATCAACAAAGCCCTGCGGAAATAAACACCTTTTTGGGAAAGGCAGGTGGCGGCGGTGGCCGAATTTGACGAAAAACTCAACAGCATCCTGTCCAATCCCGACGCCATGACCCAGATCATGCAGCTGGCCCAGTCCCTGTCCGGCGGACAGGAGCAGCCCTCCGCCCCGCCTGCTCCGCCGCCCCCGCCCCCGCCGGCGCCCCGGCACAGCGCCCCGGCGCAGGATATGCTGTCCTCCCTGGCAGGCGGCATGGACCCAAAGCTCTTGACCCGGCTGCTGCCCATCATCCAGGAGCTGGGCAGTCAGCAGGACAACAATGCCCGGACGCTGCTGTACGCCCTGCGGCCCTATCTCCGGGAGGACCGGCAGGAAAAGGTGGAGCGGGCCTTGCAGCTGGCGCGGCTGTTCCATCTGGGGAAAAAGTTCCTGACGGGATGGGAGGGATAGGCCATGTATAACCGCTACATCCGCAACGACAACGGCTCCTATACCCGTATTCCCCAGGAGGAGCCGCCCAGACCCCAGCAAGGCGGCCCCCAGCAGCAGCCAAAGCAGGAACCGCCTCCGCCCCCAAAGCAGGAACCCTCCGCCCGGGAGGGACAGCGCCGCGAGGCGCCTCCGCCGTCCTCCGCCGGGCGGGTGGCGGACGGTCTCACCGGATTGCTCCGGCATGTGCTGGACCAGCTGCATCTGGACCATGTGGACACCGGGGACCTGCTGCTGTTGCTGCTGTTGCTGTTTTTGATCCGGGAGGACGCGGACGAGGAGCTGCTGGCGGCCCTGGGTCTGCTGCTGATCTTATAGGCACCCTTCGCGTCGGCGCGGAGGGTGCTTCTTTCTCCAAGAACGGATTGCACTTTCCATAACACCGTGCTATAATGTATCGGTTAAATTGTCGTCTTGTATCCTTTGATGCGGAGCGGCGTTGAGTTTGAGGTGTTTTGCAATGGAAAATCAAGTGCAGAAAAAGAGAATTTTGAGCGGCATTCAGCCTTCCGGCGACCTGACCCTGGGCTCTTACCTGGGCGCCATCCGCAACTGGGCGGCCTTGGCCGATGAATATGACTGCTATTACATGCTGGCGGACATGCACACCATCACGGTGCGGCAGGTGCCGGCGGACCTGCGCCGCCACACCCTGACCCAGGTGGCCGCCTACATCGCCAGCGGTCTGGACCCGGAGAAGAACACGCTGTTCGTCCAGTCCCACGTGCCCGCCCACGCCCAGTTGGGCTGGGTGCTGGACTGCTACACCATGTTCGGCGAGCTCAGCCGCATGACCCAGTTCAAGGACAAGTCCGCCAAAAACGCGGATAATATCAACGCGGGCCTGTTCACTTACCCCGCCCTCATGGCGGCGGACATCCTGCTGTACCAGGCGGACCTGGTGCCCGTGGGCGGCGACCAGAAGCAGCATGTGGAGATCTGCCGGGATATCGCCAATCGCTTCAACGGCATTTACGGCGACACCTTTAAAATTCCCGCCCCCTATATCCCCCAGGTGGGCGCCCGGGTCATGAGTCTGACCTCCCCGGAAAACAAGATGTCCAAGTCCGACAAGGACCCCAACGGCTGCGTCTATATGCTGGAGAAGCCCGAGGACATCATGCGCAAGTTCAAAAAGGCCGTCACCGACTCCGACGCCTGCGTCCGCTTCGACCCCGCCGCCAAGCCCGGTGTTTCCAACCTGATGCAGATCTACTCCGTGTCCACCGGCAAATCCTTTGCGGAGATCGAGCAGGAATTCGACGGCCGCGGCTACGGCGATTTCAAAAAGGCCGTGGGCGAGTCCGTGGTGGAGCTTCTGCGTCCCATCCGGGAAGAGACGGAGCGCCTGCTGGCCGACAAAGCGTATCTGGAGAGCGTGTACCGCGCCGGCGCTGAAAAGGCCTCCCGGGTGGCGGACCGCACCGTTGCCAAGGTCTACAAAAAAGTAGGCTTCCTGGCCCGCTGACGGAGGGCCGCTATGCGTCTGGACAATCAACTGATCGCCTATGTGGTCCTGGCTTTACTGGCCGCCCTGGTGGTGAGCTTTCTCATGACCCCGGTGGTCAAGACCTTCGCTTACAAGGTGGGCGCCATCGACGTGCCCAAGGACGCCCGCCGGATGCACAAGGTCCCCATTCCCCGCCTGGGCGGCCTGGCCATTTTCATCGGCTTCATGGTGAGCATCCTGCTGTTCGTGCCCATCACCGCCGAGATGAAGAGCATTCTGCTGGGCGCCGTCATCATCGTGGTGCTGGGCGTAGTGGATGACATCATGGCTCTGCCCGCCATGCTGAAGTTCGTGGTGCAGATCGTGGCGGCGGCCATTCCCGCCACCCACGGCGTCACTATCCTGGCCTTCTCCAATCCCAATATTTTCTCGGACAGCCTGTACTGGGTGCTGGGTGGCCTGTCCATCCCCTTCACTATTCTTTGGATCGTGGCCATCACCAACTCCGTAAACCTGATCGACGGTCTGGACGGCCTTGCCAACGGCGTATCCGCCATCTCCGCCACCACCATGCTGGTCATCGCCCTGCTGGCCTCTGAGGCCCAGGTGGCCATCGTCATGGCGGCTCTGGTGGGGGCCTGCGTGGGCTTCATGCCCTATAACCTGAACCCCGCCAAAATGTTCATGGGCGACACGGGCGCCACCTTCCTGGGCTATATCCTGGCCACCATGTCTATCCAGGGCCTGTTCAAGTATTACGCTGTCATCTCCTTTGTTGTGCCCTTCCTCATTCTGGGCCTGCCCATTTTCGACACGACCTTCGCCTTCATCCGCCGTATTGCCCACGGCCAGAGCCCCATGCACGCCGACCGCAGCCATATCCATCACCGGCTCATCGACATGGGCCTGAGCCAGAAGCAAGCGGTGGCCACGCTGTACGTCATCTCCGCCATTCTGGGCCTTTCCGCCGTGGTGCTGACCACCGGCGGCGAGGAAAAGGCCATGCTGTTTTTCGCGGCCCTGTGCATCGTGGCTGTGGTGGCCGCCCGGGTGGTCTTCCCCAAAGAAGTCAAGGAGGAGCTCCATGAGGAGCTGGAAGAGCTGAAAGAACACGGGCACCACGCGGAGCCCGGGAAGGACAAGGAAGCATAAATATGGACAAGCTGCGTATCATGAGCGTCTTCGGCACCCGGCCGGAGGCTATCAAAATGTGCCCTCTGGTGAAGGAGCTGGCCTCCCATCCGGAAATTGAAAGCCTTTGCTGTGTCACCGCCCAGCACCGGCAGATGCTGGACAGCGTGTTGGAGGTCTTTGACCTGAAGCCGGACTATGACCTGGATATCATGACCCCCCGGCAGACCCTCTCCAACATCACCAGCAAATGCCTTACCGGCATGGACGAGGCCATCGAGTCGCTGAAGCCGGACATGATCCTGGTCCACGGTGACACATCCACCACCTTCGCCGGCGCCCTGTCCGCCTTTTACCACCAGGTGCCGGTGGGCCACGTGGAGGCGGGACTGCGGACCTATGACAAATACTCCCCCTTCCCGGAGGAGATGAACCGCAAGCTGGTGTCCGCTATCGCGGACCTGTACTTCTGCCCCACGGTCAACAACAAGAACAACCTGCTGAAAGAGGGCGTCACTGACGGATTGTTCGTCACCGGCAACACGGTCATCGACGCTTTGAAGACCACCGTCCGGGAGGATTACACCTTTGCCGCCGACGAACTGAACCACCTGCCCTACGGGGAGAAGAAGATCCTCCTCGTCACCTGCCACCGGCGGGAAAATTACGGCGAACCTATGAAAAATATCATGCTGGCCCTGCGGCAGATCGCGGAGCAGAACGAGGATGTGGAGCTGGTCTATCCAGTGCACCTCTCTCCTGTGGTGCGGGAGGCGGTGGACAAGTACCTGCGGGGCGCCCCCCGGGTCCACCTCATCGACCCGCTGCCCGCTGATGAGATGCACAACCTTATGGCCCGGTCCTACCTGGTGCTGACGGACTCCGGCGGACTGCAGGAGGAGGCTCCCGCCCTGGGCAAGCCCGTTCTGGTCATGCGCCGGGAAACGGAGCGGCCCGAGGCTGTGGAGGCCGGCACGGTAAAGCTCTGCGGCGTGGTGCAGGACGATATCGTCACCATGGCGGAGCGCCTGATCCGCGACCCGGAGGCCTACCGCAAAATGGCCCACGCCGTGAATCCCTACGGCGACGGCCGCGCCTGTGCGCGCATCGCCCAGGCCATCCTCTGGCACTTCGGCCGGGGCGAAAAGCCTGAGGAACTCAACGCATAAACCTGCCGTCCCGCGGAAAGGAGGTCCCCATGGACAAGCGGAAGCTGAATCGCATCACAGCGGTCTTTCTAACGCTGTTGGTCCTGGTGGTGGCCTTCATGCTCTCCGGCAGCTTCCGGCGGACCACCAGAGTGGTCCTGCCCCAGGAATCCCAGCAGGGCGGGCAAATCCCCGGTTTCCCCGGCGATTCCACGGACACATTGACTGTGGTGGCCGTGGCGCCGGATACGGTGCAGGCCGCCATAGAGACCCTGGTCCGGCCGGAGCAGTACCGCCAAACTGTCAGCGTGCAGCAGTTCTGGAGCGGCGGAAACGGCACCACGGAGACCACGGCGGCGGTCCTGGCCCCCTGGAGCCGCCTGGACCGCCAGCTGGCGGACAGCCGCCAGCGCCACATTCTCACCAACGGGGAGACCACCTATATCTGGTACAACAGCGAGCAGTCCGCGCTTCGCCTCCCCACCGGCTCCATCACCGCTGACATGGAGCAGTCCATCCCCACCTACGAGGATGTTTTGCAGCTGCCGGTGGAAACCATCTCCGCCGCGGATTACCGCACCATCGGCGACCAGGTCAGCTGCATTTATGTGGAGACCGCCGCCGATGCGGCAGGCTATACCCTCCGCTACTGGGTCAGCGTGGACACCGGACTTTTGGTGGCGGCGGAAAAGCTCAGCGGCCAGGAGACCGTCTACCGGATGTGGCAGACGGACATAGACCTGGCTCCGGTCTTCACGGAGGAATTCACCCTGCCGGACGGGACTGTCCTGGCTGAGCCCTAAGTGAGCAGCACGCCGTAAAAACGGCGTGCTTTTTCTTGCCGTGATGGGCGATACAGCCTTGACAAGTCCCTCCGGAAAAGAGATAATGTAGGGTATTGTATTGCGAAAATTACTGGCATGGAGGTACATTCATGGCGCTTGATATGAAGTTTTTTGACGAGATGGAAGCTCGTATCCCCAAGGGAAAGGTCCGCACCCGGTTCGCCCCCTCCCCCACCGGCTATATGCATGTGGGCAACCTGCGCACCGCCCTATACACCTGGCTCATTGCCCGCCACAACCACGGCACCTTTATTCTCCGCATCGAGGACACGGATCAGGGCCGTCTGGTGGAAGGTGCCACGGACGTGATTTACCGCACCATGGCCGAATGCGGCCTGGACCACGACGAGGGTCCCGATGTGGGCGGCCCCGTGGGGCCCTATATCCAGTCTGAGCGCCGGGGGCTTTACGGCAAATACGCCGAGCTGCTGGTGGAAAAGGGCGCGGCTTATTACTGCTTCTGCGAAAAGACGGAGTCCGAGGAGGATTCCGGCGAGTGGGAGCGGGCGGACGACCCCTGCCGCGGCCTGAGTCCCGAGGAGGTCCAGGCCAATCTGGCCGCCGGCAAGCCCTATGTCATCCGCCAGCGCATCCCCCACGAGGGCACCACCACCTTCCACGACGTCAGCTTCGGCGACATCACCGTGGAGAACAAGACTTTGGATGACCAGGTGCTGCTGAAGCGGGACGGCCTGCCCACCTATAATTTTGCCAACGTGGTGGATGACCACCTGATGGGTATCACCCATGTGGTCCGGGGCAGCGAGTACCTGTCCTCCGCCCCCAAGTACAACCTTCTGTACGAGGCCTTTGGCTGGGACATCCCCACCTACGTCCACTGCTCCCCTGTCATGCGGGACCAGCACAACAAAATGAGCAAGCGCCACGGCGACCCCTCTTACGAGGACCTGATCGCCAAGGGTTATCTGACTCCCGCTGTTTTGAACTATGTGGCGCTGCTGGGCTGGGCCCCCAAGGGCGAGCGCAGCGAGCAGGAGATCTTTTCCCTGGAAGAGCTGGTGGACGCCTTTGACATTGCCGGCATCTCCAAGTCTCCCGCCATTTTTGACATCGTCAAGCTGGACCATTTCAACGCTCTGTACCTCCGTGCCCTGCCGGCGGAGGAATTTGCCAAGACCGCGGAGCCTTATATCCGCCAAAGCGTGAAGAATCCCGCCATTGACACCGCCGCCATCGCCGCTTTGCTGCAGGCCCGGTGCGAAAGGCTGACGGACATCCCCGAAAAGGTGGACTTCTTCGACGCACTGCCGGAATACAGCGTGGAATTCTATACCAACAAAAAATCCAAGACCGACTCTGCCGTCTCCGCCGCCATGCTGGAGGCCGCGATCCCCGCGCTGGAGTCCGTCACCGACTGGACCATGGACGCCGTCCATGACGCCCTCATCGGCCTGGCGGCATCTCTGGGCGTGAAGAACGCCACCCTCATGTGGCCTGTCCGCATCGCCGTGGCCGGCAAGCTGGTGACTCCCGGCGGCGCCGTGGAGCTGTGCCACATTCTCGGAAAGGACGAGACCCTGCGCCGCCTGCGCTTCGGTCTGGATATGCTGCGGAAATGAGTCAGCTGGAACGCCAGTTTCAGATCCTGGCCGATCACTGGAACAGAGGCTTCGGCCAGGAGGTCAAGCGCTCCGCCATCGCCTTTTGTCTGCTGGCGGCGACCTTTTTCGGCGCCTGCATGATGTCCCCTTCCCTGCGGGAATTCCTGGCAAGTCAGGTGCTGCCTCTGTTTGGCAGTATGGACATCTCCAACGAAGACGGGTCCTTTTCCGCCTTGGCGCTGTTTTCCAACAATGTACGGGCCTGCTCCGTCACCATGGTGTACGGTCTGCTGCCCTATGTGCAGCTGTCCGCGTTGGCGCTGGGCACCAATGCCATGGTCATTGGTTTTCTGGCCTCCTATTATGTTGTCTCCGGCATTTCTCCCCTGACGTTTTTACTGGGCATTCTGCCCCACGGTATATTTGAGCTGCCGGCGCTGGTGCTGGCCTTTGCCATGGGCCTGTATGTCTGCGGTCAAACGACCCGCCGTTGCCGCCATGACGAGACCGCGCTGCCCCTGTGGGACTGCGTGGTCCTGATGAGCTGGCTGCTGCTTCTGGTTTTGATCCCCTTGCTGGCAGTGGCTGCCGCCGTGGAAGCCTATGTAACGCCTCTGCTCCTCTCCCTGATGATGTGATCATGAATTTCAGATAAAGGACTGTATATCGATATGAGTAAACTCACCATTCCCGCCGGTTACCGGATGCCCCTGACCAACAATGAATTGCAGCGGGCCATTGAACTCATCCACGAGGAATTTCAGCACAGCCTGTCTGTCCGGCTGAACCTGCACCGGGTCTCCGCCCCCCTGTTCGTGGACGGCAGCACCGGCTTGAACGATGACCTCAATGGTGTGGAGCGGGCCGTGACCTTTGACATTCCCGATGTGGGCACCGACGGCCAGGTGGTCCACTCCTTGGCCAAGTGGAAGCGCCTGGCCCTGAAGCGGTACGAGTTCAAGGTGGGCACCGGTCTTTACACCGATATGAACGCCATCCGCCGGGACGAGGAGGTGGATAACCTCCACTCCATCTACGTGGACCAGTGGGACTGGGAAAAGCACATCGACGTGACGAACCGGAACATGCAGCATTTGAAAGACACGGTCCGGGACATCGTGGGCGCCATCTGCGACACCTCCGCCGCCCTGCGGAACGCCTATCCCGTGCTGACCTTCAAGCCGGAGCGGGAGATCCATTTCATCACCACCCAGGAGCTGGAGGACCGTTATCCCGACCTGACGCCAAATGAGCGGGAAACAGAGATCTGCCGCCAGTACCGCACGGTATTCCTCATGCAGATCGGCAAGACTCTCCACTCCGGCCAGAAGCACGACGGCCGCGCTCCCGACTACGATGATTGGAACCTCAACGGCGACATTCTCATGTGGAACCCCGTTCTGGAGCGGAGCTTTGAGCTCTCCTCCATGGGCATCCGGGTGGACGCCGCCGCGCTGGACCGCCAGCTGACGGAAGCCCACTGCGACCACCGCCGCAAGCTGCCCTTCCACCAGATGCTGCTGAACGGCCAGCTGCCCCAGTCCATCGGCGGCGGTATTGGCCAGTCCCGCCTGTGCATGCTGCTGCTGGGCACCTGCCACATCGGTGAGGTCCAGGTCAGCCTGTGGGACCAGGAAACAGTGGAAGCCTGTGAAAAAGCTGGTATTACGCTGCTGTAAAGGAATGTTGCATCACAAAAAGGGAGTGTTTTCCAATTGGAAAACACTCCCTTCCCTCTCTGCAAAACGACTCTGCCGGGGCACTCCCGGCAGAGTCGTTTTTGTATTGAAAGCTTTATACCTGCTGCGGAGCGCTGTCTTTGGCGCTGTACGCCTCCAGCAGCTTTTCATCCCGCTGGCGCTGTTCCTCGATCGCCTGAGCCAGCAGCATGTCCTTCACCTTCATGAGGCGGGTGGTGGTGGAACGGTCGTTCTCATCCAGCTTCATGGAGATATAGCGGATGGCCTCCTGGGTGTTGGGGATCATCACATACTCCAAAGCGTTGACGCGGCGGCGGGTCTTCTCGATCTCCTCCGCCATGAGCTGGGCGGATTTTTCGATCTCCGCCAGCTTCAGCATCTTCTGGAACACCTTGCCCAAGGCGTCCACCGCCGTATCCAGTTCGCCGGAGGTGGCGGCAAAGCCATAGGGATAGATGTCCGCGTCCGACTTCGTCTTGGTCTGGAAGTGATATACCGGCACATTGACAGACATGATGTTCTGGCAGGTCATTGTCAGCTCCACACTCTGCTTGGGGTACAGCAGCGCCTGTTCCAAGGCCTCGGAGGACATGAGGGCGGAGGCGACGGTAAAGGACTTGTGCACCGTCATCAGCTCCTCCTCCACCTCGGCGCGAAGGGCGCGGACTTCCCGGACCGTGTCCAGGAACTGCTTCATGAGCTCATCCCGCTTGTCCTTCAGCAGCTTATGGCCCCGCTGGGCGGTGCGCAGCTTCCCTTTCAGGCGGGTCAGCTCCATACGGGTGGGGTTCACCGTGATATTCGCCATTGGTTGCCCCCTCCTTTATTCCTGGTCTTTCTTGGGCCAGTACTTCTCGATATACGCGGGTTTGATACGTTTCAGCTCACTCTTGGGCAGGATGCTCAAAAGCTCCCAGCCCAGGTCCAGCGTCTCTTCAATGGAGCGGTTCTCCTCGTAGCCCTGGTTCACGTAGCGCTTTTCAAACTCGTCGGCGAACTTGGCGTACAGCAGGTCCGTGGGGGTCAGAGCCGCTTCGCCCAGGATGGACATCAGCTCCTTGTTGTCCTTACCGGTAGAGTAGGCGGCAAAGAGCTGGTTCATGGTGTCGGCGTGGTCCTCGCGGGTCTTGCCCTTGCCGACACCCTTATCCTTCAGACGGGACAGGGAGGGCAGCACGTCCACGGGGGGATGGATGCCCTGGCGGTACAGCGCGCGGCTGAGAATGATCTGACCCTCGGTGATATAGCCGGTCAGGTCGGGGATGGGGTGGGTCTTATCATCCTCGGGCATGGTCAAGATGGGGATCAGGGTGATGGAGCCGGGATTGCCCAGACGGCGGCCGGCCCGCTCGTACAGCGTGGCCAGGTCCGTATACAGGTAGCCGGGGAAGCCGCGGCGGCCCGGGACCTCCTTCTTGGCGGCGGAGACCTCACGCAGGGCCTCGGCGTAGTTGGTGATGTCGGTCATGATGACCAGCACGTGCATGCCCTTCTCAAAGGCCAGGTACTCGGCGGCGGTCAGAGCCATACGGGGCGTGGAGATACGTTCAACAGCCGGGTCATTGGCCAGGTTGGAGAACAGGACGGTACGGTCGATGGCGCCGGTGCGGCGGAACTCACTGACGAAGAACTCAGACTCCTCAAAGGTGATGCCGATGGCGGCAAACACCACGGCGAAGTTGGAGGACTCGTCTCCCAGCACCTTGGCCTGGCGGGCAATCTGGGCGGCCAAATTGGCGTGGGGCAGGCCGGAACCGGAGAAAATGGGCAGCTTCTGGCCGCGGACCAACGTGTTCAGACCATCGATGGTGGAGACGCCGGTCTGGATAAACTCGTTGGGGTAGTCGCGGGCGGCGGGGTTCATAGGCAGGCCGTTGATGTCACGGTACTCCTCCGGCAGAATGTCGGGGCCGCCGTCGATGGGCTGGCCCATGCCGTTGAACACGCGGCCCAGCATGTCGCCGGACACACCCAGCTGCAGGGGATGGCCCAGGAAGCGGACCTTGGCGTCCGCCAGGTTGATGCCAGCGGCAGATTCAAACAGCTGGACGACCGCGGTATCGCCGTTGACCTCCAGCACCTTGCCCCGGCGGATGGAGCCATCGTGGAGCTCCACCTCCACCAGCTCGTCATAGGTGACGTTTTCCACCATGCGGACCATCATCAGAGGACTTACGATCTCCTCTACGGTTCTATATTCACGGATCATCAGTTCTCACCTCCCTGAGCGGCGATCTCCTCGATTTGCTGCTCCATCTCGGCCTCAATGCGGGCATACGCCTGGGGATACTCCTCCACGGGCACGCTCTTGGCACGGCCGATCTTCTCACGGGCGGGGATGGAGAACAGGTCCATCACGGAAGCGCCCTGGGCAATGGCGCTGCGGCACAGGGTCTCGTACCGCAGGATCATGGCCAGCATCTTTTCCTGGCGGTCGTAGCTGGAATAGCTGTCGATGTCCAGGAAGGCGTTTTGCTGGAGGAAGTCCTCGCGGATCATACGGGCCACTTCCAGCGTCAGCTGGTCGCCGGGAGAAAGGGCATCCTTGCCCACCAGCTGGACGATCTCGTTCAGGCTGGATTCGCTTTGCAGAATGCTCATAGCCTTGCCGCGGTTTTCCATGAACTCCAGGCCAAAGTTCTCATCGAACCAGGGCTTCAGGGTGTCCAGGTACAGGGAATAGGAATTCAGCCAGTTGATGGCGGGGAAATGGCGCTTATAGGCCAGGGACGCGTCCAGCGCCCAGAACACCTTCACGATGCGCATGGTGGCCTGGGACACGGGCTCGGACAGGTCACCGCCCGGAGGGGACACGGCGCCCACAGCCGTCAGGCTGCCCCGGCGCTCGTCGGAGCCAATGCACTCCACAGAGCCGGCGCGCTCATAGAACTGGGCCAGGCGGGAGGCCAGGTAGGCGGGATAGCCTTCCTCGCCGGGCATCTCCTCCAGACGGCCGGACATCTCACGCAGAGCCTCGGCCCAGCGGGAGGTGGAGTCAGCGATAACGGCCACGTCATAGCCCATGTCGCGGAAGTACTCGGCGATGGTGATGCCGGTATAGACACTGGCCTCACGGGCGGCCACGGGCATATCGGAGGTGTTGGCGATCAGCACGGTCCGCTTCATCAGGGACTCGCCGGTGCGGGGGTCCTTCAGCTCGGGAAACTCCCGCAGAACGTCGGTCATCTCGTTGCCGCGCTCGCCGCAGCCGATGTAGACCACGATATCCACGTCAGACCACTTGGCCAGCTGGTGCTGCACCACGGTCTTGCCGGAGCCAAAGGGGCCGGGCACGGCGGCGGTGCCGCCCTTGGCGATGGGGAACAACGTGTCGATGATGCGCTGGCCGGAGCACAGGGGCCGCTTGGGGGGATACTTGTGGCTGTAGGGACGGCCCACACGGACAGGCCACCTCTGGGTCATGGTCAGGGGCACTTCCCTGCCATCTTCCGTTTTCAGAGTGGCGATGTTCTCCGTCACGTTGAAGGAGCCGCTCTTGATATCGGTGATGGTGCCGCTCATCTTGGGGGGCACCATGATCTTGTGGAGCACCACGGAGGTCTCGGGCACGGTGCCGATGACATCGCCACCGGTGACCTTGTCGCCCACCTGGACGGTGGGGGTGAACTTCCACTTCTTCTCATGGTCCAGAGCGGGGACCTCCACACCACGGGTGATGCAGGCGCCCACCTTCTCCACGATCTTCTCCAGAGGACGCTGGATACCGTCGTAAATGCCCTCGATCATGCCGGGGCCCAGCTCCACGCTCATAGGCGCGCCGGTGGTGACCACCTCGGCGCCGGGGCCCAGGCCGGAGGTCTCCTCATAGACCTGGATAGAGGCGGTGTCCCCTTTCATGGTCAGGATCTCACCGATCAGACGCTGGGGGCCCACACGGACCACGTCGGACATGTTGGCGTCCGCCAGGCCCGTGGCCACGACCAGCGGTCCGGAAACTTTAACAACTTTACCGCTCAAACTGTAAAACCTTCTTTCATCAGATTCGCGGAAGGACTGCCGCGCTTTGCGCGCGGACTGCTTTAGAGAATATCCGCGCCCACCGCGCGTTCGATGGCCCGCTGGATATTGTTTTTGCCGATGCCCAAGGAGCCTTCCCGGCCCGGGATCAAAATGATGGCGGGCCGCAGCTCATCCTTGTAGCGGGAGATCACGTCATCCATGTCCCTGGCCAGCTGCTCCGTGAGATAGATCACGGCACAGTCGGTCTTGGCCAGCTCCTTCACCTTTTCCCTGGCCTCGTCCACGGAGGTGACCGGATAGGTATCCAGGCCCAGAGCACGGAAGCCCATGACAGACTCCCAGTCGCCGATCACGGCGATGCGATACGTTGTAGCCATACTCAACCTCCCGCCTTACACATAGCTGGTCCGCAGCCGGGAACGGATCACATCCGCCGGCAGGCCGGTGCTGCGTCCGATGAGAAGGATGCGCAGATTCGTGTACTCCGTCTCTCTGGCCGCCAGATATCCCACCAGAGGCGCCTCTCCGAAGGGGATGAACTGCGCCCCCGCCAGATAGTCGCCCACAGCGTTGTCACAGAGCTTTTCAAACTCTGTCAAGGGTCCGCCGCCCAGCGCCTGGGCGCCGGCCTCCGCCGCGGCCCGGAACTGGGTGGATTGATAGAGTTCCTTCAGCCCGCTGCCCTTTCCGGCGCTGACCTTCAAAATGGCGTCCTCCGCCACCTCGCCGCCGGCAAACAGAATGCCGGCCAGGAACGTCTCGTTCTTCCCCATACGGATGGTGCGGACCAGAGACCGCAGGTTCGCCGCGTCGATCTGGGCCTTTACATAGCCGTGCAGAAACGCGCTGCCGGTGGTCTCCGCCACAGCGTCCATATCCTTGTAGCACCAGCGGTCCAAAACGATGTCGCTGAGCTGGGGGTCGCGGGTGGTCTCCAGCACCTCCCGGGCCTCCGCCGCGGCGGCGGCCACCATGGGCGGCAGATTTTCCAGCTCGCCGCTCTGGAGGGCTTTTTGCAGCTCCGCCGCAGGCACGCGGCCCATGTCCATCAGCATATGGTCAGGGCGCACGCCCATGGCGCCGGCCTTTAAAAGGGCCTTTACATTGTGATAATCATATTTCAGCTTGAAAATATCGATATACCTGGGATCCGGCACACTGTCCGCCAGATCGGCAAGGATCTCCTCCCGGGAAGCGGACAGCGCCGCGTCCAGAGACTCCGGGTCCGTGGCGTGGAGCTCGGGATAGCCGCTCTCCTGCAGAAGCTTCAAGGCCTCCTCATCGGTGCGGGCCTCCAGGACCTGCTCCATGCGCTCCCGGGTCAGCAGGCCGTTTTCCATGGCCTTGATCCGGGCGGAGATCGCCAGGTAATCGGTGTCTTTGATCTTTTTTCGCAAGACACTTCCTCCTTGTCAGATCTCAGAAAACAGGCGCTTTGCCACCTCTCCCGCCGTCTCCGTCTTTTGCAGGCGGACCAGGGTGTCGAAGGAACAGTTGACCTCCACCTTGCCGTCAGAGAGGATAAAGCCGCCCTTCAAAGGCCGGGTCTCCTCCGCCAGCGTCAGCTTGCCGCCATCCAGCCGCTCATTGGCCGCGCGGACAGCGGCCTCGCCGATGCGCTCTTTTTCCGCCGGCGCAAATATCACGGCGCCGCGGCCGTTGGGGGCCGCCTGGACCAGCAGGTCCGCCACCGCCTTGACATACTGCTCGTCCGGCATGGAGCACAGCTTCTCCAGCGCCAGGTCATAAGCCTTTTCCACCATTTCCTGCTTGGCGGTCAGCCCCACCTTCCGGGCTTCCATCTGCGCCGTGCTCACCAAACGCTCTTCCCGCTCCGCCGCGGCCTTTTTGTTTTTGACCGCCAGCTCAGCGGCTTCATTGTCCGCCTGCGCCTGATAGCGGTCGGCGATGCCATTGGCCTCCGCCCGGGCGTCGCCCAGGATGCGGTCGATCTCCGCCTGTGTATCCGTTTCGATGCGCTGGGTGATTTTTTCGATTCCGTTCATAGTCTTGTACTACCACCTTTCTGATGTGGTAAGTGCATCACAGAGCGTTCATCAGCAGCAGGATGGTGGCCAGCAGAGACAAGATGGCATAGAACTCCACGATGCCGCACAGGATGATGCCCTTGGTGGCTTCGTCAGGACGCTTGGCAACGATGTTGATGGAAGCGGCAGCCACGCGGCCCTGGAAAATGGCGGACAGCCAGCCGCCCAGCGCGATGGGCAGGCAGGAGACGAAAATGGTCAGGCCCTGGGAAACGGTCAGGTCCACCATGCCGCTGCCGCCGAACACGCCCATGGTCAGCAGCACGAAGAACCATGCCACCATGCCGTACAGGCCCTGGGTGCCGGGCAGCACCTGCAGGATCAGGCACTTGGAGAAGTTTTCGGGGGCCATGCTGATGACGCCGGTAGCGGCTTCGCCCACCATGCCGGTGCCCTTCGCGGAGCCAATGCAGCACAGGCCGACGGCCAGCGCCGCGCCCAGGAATGCCAGACCAGTACCACCAAATAATTCAAAAAAAGCAGCCATGTCAATGTTCCTCCTTGATTACATCTACATATTTTGTTTGGATCGCCAGGGGCTTGTAGGGCTTGCCGCCCTCCTCGTAAAAACGGTTGAAAAATTCCAGGCACTGCAGGCGCAGATCGTGGACATAGCAGCCCAGCAGGTTCAGCGCCAGGTTCAGCGCGTTGCCGATCATGGAAATGATGACAAACAGGATCACGCTGCCGAAGGTGGCCGCCAGCGTGTTGAACACCTGGGCGATCACGCTGCCGGACAGCATCAGAGCCATGAGCCGGACATAGGACAAGATATCGCTGAAATAGCCGGTAACGCCGTTATAGACCAGTCCCACCAGCTTGGTGACCTTGCCGAAGCCCTTGGCCTCCCGGGTGCCGCCGAACACCAGCATCAAAATGCCGACCGCCAGCACCACGGGAACGCCCTTCACCGTGCCGATGCCGAAGATCGCCAGCACGATGCCGCCCAGAATGATCCACCAGGTGAACTCGTCGAACAGGGCGTCGATATACTGGCCCCGGCGGAACTTCTTCACCACGCTGACGCCCATGCCGGTGAACACCTGGATCACGCCCAGCACCAAAGAGCCCAGCATGATGGCCACCGTATCGTTCAGCGGCGTAAAGAGCGCCGGCATCTCAAAGGTGCTGTTGGGGTCGATGACCTTCAGGATCTGCGGGATAAAATCTCCGAAGAAGCCGCCGGTCATGGCGCCAACGACAAACGTGCTGATGCCGCACCAGAACACCAGCTCCATAAAGTTACGGGTCCCCTCCCGGGGCTTGCTCTTTTTCAGCACGAACAGCGCGCCCAAAACCATCAAAATGCCGTACGCCATGTCCGCCATCATGATGCCGAAGAACAAAATGAAAAACGGCGCCATCAGCGGATTGGGGTCCACGCTGTTGTAGGCGGGCAGGGAGTACATCTCCGTCACCACGTTCATGCACCGGCTGAATATGTTATTCTTCAGCTTCACCGGCACCTGGGGGTATTCCTCCTCCGCGGGGTCCTCAGACTCCCAGGCACAGCCCAGCTTGTCCAGCAGGGCACTCACCTGCTTCATGGTGTCTGCCGGGGCCCAGCCCTCAAAAAAGAGGATGGTCCCGTCTGTCAGCAGACGCTCTGTGTTGGTCTCCCGGTCCGCGTCGGCATTGAGCCGGTCCGCGTAAAGACGCAGGGCGTCTTTTGCCTCCGCGCTCTGCACGATCTCCTGCGCGGCGCGCTCCTGCTCCTCATGGTTTTCCGCCAGCTGACGGGACAGCTTGTCCAGATTCTCCGCCGCGGTCCCCTCAGTGCCCTGGAACGTCACGACACTGAAATTGCGGGGACGCAGGATCTCCATCGCCGCCGCTTCATCCGCTTTGTGGCAGATGAGCAGGCAGTAGCTCTGCTGGCGGTCGCTGCTGACCTCAAGAAACGTAGCGGCCAGCTGGCTCAGCTCTGTCTTGACCGCCGCCGTATCGGTCCCCGCCGGACAGACGCCCATCCGGTAGACCACGTGCGCGGTCCCCTCGGCGTCCAGCGGCATATCCAGCGCTTTCCACGGCGCCAGGGACGCCTGTCTGGCCAGCAGCCGGCTCTCCTCGCTTTGCAGGCGGGAGATGGTTTGCAGCAGCTCTCCGACTCTCCGGCTCACTGTCCTGGCCTGCTCCACAGCTCCGCTTCCCAGAAACTCCTCTTCCGAAACGAGCTGCCGCTGGGTGAACATCCCGTCCTTGACCTGGGCATACTTTTTAATGGCGGTCAGGGCGGTGTTCACATCGGCGATCTCGTTTCGGGTAGAAACCAGCCGGGAGCTCTCCCGCTTTAAAAGGGATGCCCAGGCCGGGTCCGCCAGCTTTCCGTCCGGCTCGCTGATCTCCACGCAGCCAAGGCGCAAAAGCTCTTGGAGCAGCATGTCCCGCTGGTCGGCCATGGCCATGACACGGAGCTTCTTCATTTTTACAATGGCCATATCAGTCCTTCACAACCCTTCCGACAATAAACTCCGCGGCTTCCTTCAAGTGCTTTTCCGCCGTCTGCCGCAGCCCGTCCGCTTCGCTGGACGCGCCGGCGTCGATCTCGGCGGCACGCTTTGCCGCCCGCTCCTCCGCTTGGCGCAAAAGGGTCTTCCCCTCCTCTGCCGCATTCGCGCGCACTTGCTGCAAGAGCGCAAGGCCCGCCCGTTCCGCATCGGCGACGATCTGTCTTGCCTCAGCTTCCGCGGCCAACCTGCGCTCCTTGCTTTTCTGTTCCACTTCCGTGACTTTTTCGATTGCTTCCAGGGACATCCGTATCTCACCTTCTCTCCTGTACAGTAAACTCTCTCCGTTCCTTTATCGTATCACCGCCGCGCCGCGGGGGCAACGGACAGATCCACGGGAATGTCACATATCCCATGCATACAATTGCCCGCCAGGAGCGGCCAGCTCACAGAATCAGTATAGGGCACCTTTCTCATCTCTGCAAGAATTATTTTCATAGGAAATCGATTTCTTCCATTTGCACAAAAGTTGTCTGATTTTTTTGTAAATAATAGAACGCAAACGTGTGCGTTTATTTTCGCAAACGTATTCTGCCGTTGTTTTTGTTTCTATTTTCGTTTTATTTTTAACAGCCGCAGCCACTTCTATACGTCTTTTCCAGACAGACGTGATTTCCGCCCGAAAAGCGGCGGCGCCGTTGCTCTCCCTGCAATGTCAAGAAGCCGGACACAAGTCCGGCTCCTTGGCGTTTTATTCGTTCTGACCGCCGTTCTGCTCCAAAAGCTTTTCAAGTGCCTTGAGCTCCACGCCGGCCTGGTCCATGGCCCTGGGCAATTGGGTCAAATTGACCTCCACTTTTCTAAGCTCACCCGTCACATGGGCCGCCGTATTATTAAATGTGTGCATCAGCGCCTGATACTGGGTGCGGAACGTCTCCACTGTCCGGCGCATTTGGGCTTGGGAGGCTGCCTCCAGATCCGCCGCCCGCTTCCGGGCCTCGCACTCAATGGCCCCGATCCGCTCCCGGAACTGGGCGTAGGCCTCCGCGTCCGGCCGCAGCCGCTCCACTTCCTCAGACAGCCGGGCCGCTTCCGGCTCCAAGGGCTCCAGCTCCTGCCGGCGCCGGGTCTCCTTCTCCACTTCCGCTGTCAGGCGGTTGTGCTCCGCATGCAGGGCCTCCAGCTGGGACCTCAGCTCCTCCACCTGGAGCCGCAGCGTATCGCTCTCCGCTCTCAGGCTCTCATTCTCCTGCCGGAGCTTTTCCTGCACAGCGGCGGAATCCCGGGCGTTTTTTTCAATATAATCGATGACATCCTGCTTTGCGAAGCCGCCGAATGTAACGGTTTTAAAGGTGTTGTTCTCCATAGGCCCACCACTTTCTTCTTTCTGTCATGTGCTACTTTAGCACAGAATCCGTGTTTTTACAAGCCTTTGAAAAAAGTGAAAATTTTTTCAAAAAAACTCTTGCATTTTTCTTTGAGCCGTGCTACTATAACTAAGCTGTCTGTGAGACATGCGCCGTTAGCTCAGCTGGATAGAGCGTCTGGCTACGGACCAGAAGGCCGGGGGTTCGAATCCCTCACGGCGTACCAAAAAGCTCCTGAAATCATCGATTTCAGGAGCTTTTTGCTTGCATTTTCCTGTAAAATGTTCCGTGATTAGCGTTTGGCTCAGTATTTGACCCGAACGCTGACCCAGATGCGGAATTACCGGACAGCACCGGAGAGGATGTTTCCCATGGTATTCGCCGCTGTTCTCTGTGCTGCGGTGGTAACGTGGGCGTAAGTGTCCAGGGTGAAGCCTGCGGAGTAGTGGCCCAGCATACCGGATACGGTCTTTACGTCCACACCGTTCTGCAGGGCCAGGGTGGCGAAGGTGTGGCGGAGGTCATGAAATCTGACCCGTTCCAATCCCGCCCGCTTCAGTACCCGCTGGAGCATATGCAGGACGCTATCTGGCGAGATCGGCCCGCCTGTGGGAGATGGGAATACATACTCGCTGCCGCAACCAACTTTTTCTCTCTGCGTTTTCAGAACTTCTACCGCATCTGCTGGAATGGCAATGCTGCGGTAGGAGTTTTTCGTTTTCAGCGGTGCCTCTACCACAGCTCCGTTCTGCCGCATGATCTGCCTGCGGACGTGGAGAATGCCGTTTTTCAGATCGACGTCATCCCATTTCAGTCCCAGCAGCTCTCCGCGCCGAAGGCCGGTGAGCAAGTCGATGTAGTAGAGTTCGAATACACCGCTTTCTTTGGCTTCATCGAAGAAGGAGGTCAGCTTGTCCGGAGGGATGGTTTTCATTTCCTTGCGTTCAATGCGGGGAAGGGCGCAGGCGCTGGCGGGATTGCTGGCAAACAGCTTCTGGTTTACGGCGAATCCGCAAGCAGAGGAGATCATCTGGTGAATGTTCCGCACCGTTTTGGTACTCAGCCCTTTGGGTTTGCTTTTCGCCTCAATGCGGTCTACTCGTCCGCTTTCCAGCAGATTTTTGTAGAGCTGCTGGAGATCCATGGTGGTCAGCTTTGAGAGTGGGATGTCTCCGATGGATGGCTTCACATGGTTTTTGATGAATCCCTGGTAGGTCTGGTAGGAGGAGGGGCGGACTTTTAATTTGGCGTAGTTCTCCAGCCAGAGGTCCAGCCACTGTCCTACTGTGTATTGTCCAGCTCTCGCAATATCCAGCTTGCCAGCTTCCTCAATGGCTTTTTTCAGTTTCTCTTTGACCTCCGCCTGTGTTTTGCCAAGGACGTTCTTGTAGATGGTCTTACCTGTCGTTGGGTCACGTCCTGCGGTATACCTGCCCTCCCAGCGGCCATCCTTTCGCTTACGGATGCTGCCCTCGCCGTTCGCTCGCTTTTTTGCCATTTCTCAGCCCTCCCACATTCGTTGGCAGGCTTGCCGCTCATCTTCGTCCTCGAAGTTGTAGGGCGGCAGGTTTGCCAGCAGTTCCTGCTGGATACCCTGGGCCAAGCGGTAGCCGGATATAAAACTGTTCAGGCAGGCCTGGTCCCGCAGGGCAGCTTCCAGATCTACAAGGCGCAGGAGCATCTTTTTCTCTGGCTTTTTCAGCCTGTTGGCCAACTGCCTATGAGTTTTGTTTGCTGCCTTTTCCAGAGTAGTCGTCTGTTCCGATGGAGTCTCAAATCTGTGGTAAAGTGCTTTCATATAATCGTGCATTTGTGTGCCACCTCCTATTCAGCAACACACCATAACCGAAAAGGGCGGCAATAGCCAGCCCAAAAGCAGAGAGTTATCAGAAAGTTAAGAGTTTCATTATCGAGAGAGCCTATTCTTTGTCGCCTTCGTTTTGTTCATATATTTCCTCTCCATCCGATGTAGGGAGGGTGGTGCAAATGCTGGGGGGTAGAAAAGTTCCTGTTCTTTGTTTACTGCGATGCAATTCTTGCGTGCCTCCGTCTGGTATAAATTCGGATCTCACTGCTGATGGGGACTTGATGGGCTGGAGGGTGGCTCGGTGCCAGGTGGCTGGCAAATCTCCCTTTCCCCTCGAAACTCGAGTCTATATCAGGCATGACCCCCATCATTTTCTTATGGGAGTAGGCTTTCGGGAATGACAACCGCAGAGGTGATATCACGCCTTCGATTTTGACCCCACTTTGGAACGCCCTAAAAAACCTCGTAACTGCCCGCACTGCGGGTAGAAGTGACTGAACAGAGCGCCACACTTGACGCCTGTTCTTTATCCTGCTTTTCTTTTCGTCCTCCGCAATCGCTCTTGGACGGGCAAGTCTGCCATGGAATTTACACCTGTGAGACTGCTCTCTGATGCCAACATGGCCCACAAATGCCGCACACTTCGTTCTGGGTTGTCGGTTGGGAAAGGATGCCACCCATCTGAGAGAATCGCACACAGCGGCCAACAGGGGTGAGAAATTATCGGATGTTCTTTTCTCTTTCAAAGAGATGCTTAGTCATTGATTGGTAACGCAGTATTTGAATTTTCAGCTGACTTGTAAATCCTGCCAGAAAATGATATTCTTATGATAAATAATTTCTTGTTTTATCACGAAAATTTTTAGGCAACACGTACTGGAGTATCTCTACGAATAACAGTAAAAGCCAACGCTATATTCTTGCAAAAAAATAATCAACAGATATGCGCGGGGGTGGCCTGATGAATCTTTTTGACTTGTTAAATCCCAAAATGTTTCGCCCGCTGGCAGGACGCAATCAGATGATATACGCTGACCTGTTGATGCTGATTTGGGAGAGATGCGGCACATCACAGGACTATAGCATGGAAAAAAGCTCTTTAACTGAATTGGCAGAGGAATATATGGAGGGACTATCAATCCCTCTGCAGCCGGATGAAGATGACATAGCAGGTGATGTTGTTCATGATCCCAGGAACCAAGCGCTTCTGTTTATGCGCCGGCTACGGGAAACCGGATGGCTGGAGGAGTTGGAGGGCGGTTATGAAGAAGAAGTCCGCACCGCCCTAAGCGTTCCAGCAGTCCACCTGTTGCAGGTTTTTGATGCTATGCTGAATCCGAAAACTGTGACGTACAGTGGTAAACTCCTCAAAGCATATCGACTGCTTCAAGAGATCGAGAGTGAAAAAAGTCCATATGAGAATGTGTTGAAAGAAGTCTCATCCGACATGGCGGATCTAAATACCTCTCTTCGACAACTCAACGCCTCTATCGGAACGTACATTGATCGGTTGACCCGAAACCGAACACCTCAGGAAGTGCTGGACCTGTTTCAGCAGTATGAGGAGGAAATCGTCGTTGCGGCATATCACCGTTTTAAAACCAGCGATAATCTTTTTAATTAATGTATCCTGAATAATAGAAAAAGCCTTATGTTTCAAGCCATAGAAGCCCATCCGTGGTATAATAGGTGCAAGGAAAACAGCAAAAATCGAGCAAAAACCTTGCACTTG
>JAETPK010000027.1 GCA_021771265.1 Oscillospiraceae bacterium | reverse complement strand
CACAAAGAGCGGTTCGGACACTGGAAGGACGCCGCCATCATGGTGAAGGGCGAGGCGGTCCGCAGCTTTACCCTGCTGTTTTTGCAGATGTGGAGCATTGACGAAAAGCAGCCGGAGTTTGACCGGTATCTGCAAGCTCCCGCCCATCCGGCGGAGGACGCCCCCGGCTTTGTGGTGCCCTACGGCGACTGTCCTCTGGACAACGACAAGGTGGGAGAGATGGTGTACATCGACTTGCTGAACCGGGCCCGTCGGTATGCTCATATCATGACGCCATACTTGATTTTGGACGGCGAGCTGGAGACAGCGCTGAAATTCGCCGCGGAGCGGGGCGTGGAGGTCTCCCTGATCCTGCCGGGCATTCCGGACAAGGCGGCGCCCTATGCCCTGGCCAAGACCCACTATGCCTCCCTGATGGCCTCTGGTGTGAATATTTACGAGTATACCCCCGGCTTTGTCCATGCCAAGGTATTCGTCAGTGATGACCACGAGGCGGTGGTGGGCACCATCAATCTGGACTACCGCAGTCTGTACCACCACTTTGAGTGTGCCGCTTACCTGTGCGGCACCAGCTGCATCCCAGACATCGAGGGGGACTTTCAGGCCACGCTGGCCCGGTGCCGCGCCGTGACCAAGGAAATGCTCCGGAAGGAGCGGTGGACCCGAAAGCTGGCGGGGTTCCTGCTGAAGGCCGTGGCGCCCCTGCTGTGAAAGAAAGAGGACCTGTTCCCATGGGGACAGGTCCTCTGAGCTTGTCGAAAAAGGGTGAACTGCTGGGTAACGGGAAGGAAGATAGTTACGAAAGAAACCCAGGAGGGGTGTCTTTCGTTTTCAATCATAAGTTTTTCAGAACTTTTTAAAGTCCTGAAAAACTTGCTCAGGCTGTCGAAAAGATTTTTTTCGACAGCCTGAGAGGACCTGTTCCCATGGGGACAGGTCCTCTCTGTTACGATTTTTTCTTGTAGCAGTCACGGCCTGCCGGCTGGATGTACTGCTGGTCCAGCAGAAAGCCGATGACCTGGCCGCTGACTTTGTCAGGGGCCTGGACGGTCAGCCGCTTCCGGGACCAGAACTGGCGGACCGTCACGCCGGCGATTTGCCGCTCGATCTCCCGGACCGTGATGGTGTCATGCTTTTTCAGGTATTTCAGCACCCGGCTGCCGCAGGCGTTCAAAAGCGCCCGGGTCAGGTCTTCTTGCTGATCCAGAGTTTTTTTCAGGCCCCAGACGTACAGGACGGCTGTGACCGCGGCGAACAGGAGCACGCCCGCAATGATCTGCCACATGGTCATCCGCGCTCCTTTCCGACAAAGCGGATGAAGCCGTTGTTCCGCAGGATCTGCATATACTTCACCAGCCGGTCATAAAGAGGCTCCGCCTTCTGGTCAAACTCCGCCTTCACCAGCTCCGCGATCTGCCCCACGGTGCGCTGGCCGTCAATGCGCTGAAAGATAAAACTGCCCATTTCGTCCAGGTCGATGTGACTGACCCGGGGCCGGTGAAAGAATTTTTGGGCGATCCAGGCGTAAAAGCCCCGGTGGACCATGTGAATGGTCACCTTGCCGGCTTCATCCGCGTCCCAGCTGTGCTCTTCCGAGACCACCGGAATATGATCCAGAAAATTATCCGGAGACTTTTTTGACATGGCGGTTTCCTCCCATTGATGGAAGCCGGGCCATATAGCATGATACGACCCGGCTTCGGTGTATATTACTTGGAACTCTTCGCACCCTTGTTGGCAAAGAGCACAATGGTGGCCAGCAGGCCGGCAAACAGCACCAGACCGCCGATGTTGCCCAGATCGACGGTGCCGGAGATATCGGTGTTGATCTCCAGCACGGCGAACACAGCCAGCAGGATACCCACCACGCCCTCACCGGCGATCATGCCGGAGGTGTACAGAATGCCGGACTGGATGCTGCTGGTCTTGGCCTTCTCGGAAGCGTACTTGCGCTTTTCCACAAACAGGCGTACCAGACCGCCCAGCATGATGCCGGCGTTCAGGTGGATGGGCAGGTAGATGCCGATGGCAACCGGCAGAACGGGCAGACCCAGGATCTCAATGACCACGGCAATGAACACGCCGGTGAACACCAGAGCCCAAGGCATCTCGCCGCCCATAACGCCCTCAATGACCATCTTCATCATCATGGCCTGGGGAGCACCCAGATCCTCGGAGCCAAAGCCCCAGGCGGCGTCCAACAGGTACAGGATAGCGCCGATGGCGATGGCGGAAACACACACGCCGATGAGCTCACCGTACTGCTGCTTCTTGGGGGTGGAGCCCAGCAGGAAGCCGGTCTTCAGGTCCTGGGAGGTATCGCCGGCGATGGCGGCGATGATGCAGATGACGGAGCCGATGGCGATGGCGCCCACCATGCCGGCCCCACCGGTGGAGCCGGTGGCCTTCAGGAGGATGGTGGCGATCAGGAGCGTGGCAATGGCCATGCCGGAGACGGGGTTATTGGAAGAACCGATCAGGCCCACCATGCGGGAAGAGACCGTCGCGAAGAAGAAGCCAAACACCAGGATGATAAGGGCACCGATCAGGTTGACGGGGATACCGGGGAACAGCCACATGAATACGGCGATGGCCAGGCAGACCACCAGGACCACCTTTATGGAGATGTCCTGTTCCGTGCGCAGGACGCCGTCGCTGCCCTTGCCGTAATCCTTGAAGGCGGCGGCGAAGGTGCGCACGATCATGGGCAGGGACTTGATCAGGCTGATAATGCCGCCGGCCGCCAGGGCGCCGGCGCCGATATAGCGGATGAACTTGCCCCACAGTTCCCAGGTGCCGCCTTTGGCCCACAGCTCGGCCACGCTCATGGTGGCGGGATAGATGACCAGGTCGCTGCCGAACAGGGCGATCAGGGGCATCAGCACGAACCAGGCGATGGTGCTGCCCGCGAACATATAAGAGGAAATGCGGGGACCGCAGATAAAGCCCACACCGGCCAGGGCGGGCAGGACGTCCACGCCGAAGCCGGAGCCCTTATAGGCGTCGATGGTATAATCCACCTCGCTGGGGAAGACCTTCAGGCCGTCGGCCACGAATTTGTACACGGCGGCGATGCCCAGGCCCCAGAACACGGTGGAGGCCTTGGCGCCGCCCTCTTCACCAGCCATCAAAACCTCGGCGCAGGCGGTACCCTCGGGATAGCCCAAGTTGCCGTGCTCCTTGACGATCAGAGCGGAGCGCAGAGGGATCATCATCATGATGCCCAGCACACCGCCGCACAGGGCGATCAGGCCGATCTCGACCATGGAGGGTACATCGCACAGACCCTCGGTAGCCCACATAAACAGAGCGGGCATGGTGAAGATGGCGCCGGCGGCCAGAGACTCACCGGCGGAGCCGATCGTCTGGACCATGTTATTCTCCAGAATGGAGTCGCGCTTGAAAATGAACCGGATCACACCCATGGAGATCACGGCCGCGGGGATGGATGCGGAAACAGTTAAGCCCACGCGCAGACCCAGATAGGCGTTGGCACCGCCGAACAGGATCGCCAGCACCGCACCGAGGATCACGGAGAACACGGTGAATTCAGGCATAACTTTGTCCGCCGGAATGTAGGGTTGGAATTTCTTTTCTTCCACGTTTTTCTCTCCTTTTGAAATGGTTTGCTTGCAAATAGTCCCTCTCTCACAAACAAGCATCTTTCCAATTATACGTGATTCGCACATACATGTCAAGATGCCCATGAAAATGACCGTAAGGTCTAAAACACTTCGTCGTAAACTGCCAATGCGAAAACCGCGGTCCTGCCATGCGGTTACAGCATTCCGGCTGGACAGAGCCCCACAAACTTTTTTCCATGGCGGCAATTGGCAGTTGCCGGGATGGCCGGCGGGATGTATAATGAAATAAAAATTGTCAAAAGGGGGGATAATCCTTGCAAAAGCGATATGACAAGATCTTTCCGGGAACCATTCTCTTTTCCATTGGTTTGATGCTGCTGGGGGTGGTCCTGGATGACCCCGCCCAGATCCCCATGGGCCTCTACCACATTATCACCATGCAGGATCTGCTCATCACGGACTATGTGTACATCGCCGGGCCCGGCGCGGCGCTGGTGAATGCGGGCCTTGTGACGATCATCTCCATCTGCATCATTCAATTTTCAGGGGACCCGTACAACGGCTTCACCATTGTGGAAATGGGACTGATGGCGGGCTTTTCCCTGTTTGGAAAGAACTTTGTCAACATTTGGCCCATCATTTTGGGCACCTGGCTGTACGCCCGCTACCAGCGGGAGCCGTTTTCAAAATACGCCTCCGTGGCGTTGCTGGCCACCTCCCTGGCACCCCTGGTCAGCTATATGGCGCTGGGCAGCATCCATGCCAGTATCCCCCTGGGCCTCCTGACTGGAGTGATCATCGGCTTTATCCTGCCGTCCCTGTCCGCCTACACATATAAGATCCAAAACGGTATGAACCTCTATAACATGGGGTTTGCCTGCGGCCTGTTTGCCATGATGGTGGTCCCGGTCCTGACGGCCTTCGGCGATAAGCCGGACTCCGTGCTTTATTGGGCGGAAGGCTATAACAAGACCTTTGTCATCGCCCTGGGCATCATGTGCGTGGCCATGATCTTGCTGGGCCTCTTTGCAACGCCGGTGCCGCCCTGGGCGGTGTGGGCCGGTTATCGCCGCCTGCTGTCTACCACCGGCCGGGCCCCCAGCGATTACCTGCGTATGTTTGGCGCCGGCCCGGTCATGATAAACATCGGCATCAACGGCATCCTGGGCATTTTGTATGTTCTCATCGTCGGCGGCGACCTGAACGGTCCCACCGTGGGTGGTATTTTTACCATCATGGGCTTTTCCGCCTTTGGCAAGCACCCCTTCAACATCATCCCTGTGATGATCGGCGTGGCCATCGGGGCCTATGGTATGCACTATACGCCGGACTACCCCTCTCTTCAGCTGGCGGGCTTGTTCGGCACCACGCTGGCGCCCATCGCCGGCCATTTTGGCTGGCCCTTCGGCATTCTGGCGGGCTTCATCCATTCCGCCTTGGTTTTGCAGACTGGCGGCCCTGTGGCGGGACTGAATCTCTATAACAACGGCTTTTCCGGCGGCTTGATCGCCATTGTGCTCTATCCCACCATCACGGCCATCTGGAAGCACCGCCGGCCCACCCTGCGGGACGAGGATTACTACGATCTGTTCGAGGAAAGCGACCCTATCGATACCTCCTTCTGGCGGACGAAGCGGTCTGAATCCACCCGTCATTCAGCCCATGAGATGCACCCTGAAAACCCTGGACGAGATGGCCCTGATTCCCGGATGACCGATGATGTGCCGGAAGAAACAGAAGTGGATTGAACGGTGAAATAAAGAGACGGTGTGCTTCGGCACGCCGTCTTTTTCTGTGCCTGCTTTTGAAAAAGGCGGGTTGCAATCTGGGGGAGAGTATGCTATAGTGAACAAATGAAAATCATTCTCAAATTGTAAGGAGCATTCCTGTGAAAAAATGCCTGACCATTCTGATTCTGTGCGGCTTGCTGCTCAGCGGCTGCGGGCAGACGGAGCAGCCCAGGGACCCGGACCGGATGCGGATCGTGACCACTGTGTTTCCGGCCTATGATTTCGCCCGGGCCGCGGCCGGAGACCTGGCGGATGTGACGCTGCTGCTGCCGCCGGGAGCGGAGACCCATTCCTACGAGCCCACGCCGGCGGACATCCTGTCGGTGCGGGACTGCGACCTGTTCATTTATCTGGGCGGCGAGTCTGACGCCTGGGTGGATACCATCCTGGACTCCGTGGAGCCCACCGGCGCTGTAATGAAAATGGTGGACTGTGTGGAGCTGCTGGAGGAGGAAGAAGTGGAGGGGATGCAGTCCCAGCCGGAACATGACCATGACGAGCATGAGGAACATGGCCCTGGACAGGTGGCGGAATATGACGAGCATGTCTGGACCTCTCCCCGCAACGCGGCGGACATCACGCTGGCCGTGGGGGAGAAGCTGGCGGAGCTGGACGGAGCCCACGCCGGGGCATACCGGGAAAACGCCGCCGCCTATGGGGAGGCGCTGCGGCGGCTGGATGGGGAATTCGAGGCGTTTTTCGATTCCCTGCCGGACCGGACGATCATTTTCGGCGACCGCTTTTCCCTGCGGTACTTCGCGGAGGAATACCATCTGGACTATTACGCGGCCTTTCCCGGATGCAGCACCCAGACGGAGCCCTCGGCGGCCACCATTGCCTTTTTGACGGACAAGGTGCGGGATGAGCACATCTCCACCGTGTGGTATATCGAGTTTTCCAACCATCTGGTGGCGGACAGCATCGCCGAGGCCACCGGCACGAAAACGGCCATGTTCCACACCTGCCACAACGTTTCCAGGGCGGAGCTGGACGGAGGTGCCACGTACCTTTCCCTGATGGAGGGAAATCTGGAAACGCTGCGGGAAAACCTGCCCTGACCCTTGCAAGGGCCTGGCAAATTTGCTATCCTAAAGAGCGAAACAAGGAGGCAGTACCGTGGAGAGCAGATTTGACTTTTTGAATTTACAGTTTTTTACCAAGGCGGCGGTATATCCCGGCAGCATCGGCACCTTCCGCTACCGGTTCCAGCGGACCGGCTGGATGAACGACGGCACCATCCAGGTCTGGGTATACGAAAACATCAGCTTTGAGCTGGCCCAGGACGTGGAGACGGAGACCTTTCCCTGGACGGAGGAGGGGGTGACGGCCATCAAGGCCTGGCTGGATGAAAAGCTGGCCCAGCGGGGCAGTCAGCCTTACCGCATCTGGGCGGGAAACCATGTCCGGGAGAAAAAGGAGCGCGAGGCAACATGAAAAACCGCCTTTTGGAGCTGGCGGCCCAAGGCCGGCCGGCGCTGGGCACCTTTTATGAGCTGGGCGGCATCGCCGCGGCAGAGTGTCTGGGCATTGCCGGACTGGATTTCATGGTGGTGGACACGGAACACGGCCCCTATGATGTGGAGAGCGCGCTGACGGCCATTACGGCGGCCTCCCGCCGGGACTGCGCGCCCCTGGTGCGGGTAAAGGACGTGACCCGGCCCTCCGTGCTGAAAATGCTGGACGTGGGCGCCAAGGGCCTCATCGTGCCGGATGTCCGGTCCGTGGAGGAGGTGCGGCGCCTGGTGGAGTACGCCAAGTATTACCCTCTGGGCCGCCGGGGCTTCGCACCCACACTGGCCAGCGGCTACGGCTTTGACCGGGAGGCGGCGGATGTGGAGAGCTACTTCGCACTCTGCAACCGGGAGACGCTGCTCATCCCACAGTGCGAGACGGCGGAGGCCCTGGAGCACATCGAGGAGATCGCCGCCATGGAGGGCGTGGACGGTATTTTCGTGGGGCCCTACGATTTATCCGTGGCCCTGGGCAAGCCCGCGCAAATGGATAATCCGGAGCTGACAGCCGCCATTGCCCAGGTGCTGGCGGCCTGCAAGGCCAACGGCAAGCTCAGCATGATCTATGCCGGAGACGCCGCCGGCTCCGCGCGGCTTTTCCGCCAGGGCTTTGACTGTGTGGCCTGCGGCATGGACTCCATTTTGCTGATCCAGGCGGCTAAACAGTTAAAAGTCGATGTGGAAGCCCTGTTGTAAGAAAAAGAATGCCTGTCCCATCCGGGACAGGCTGACAAAACGAAAGCGGTGGTGGTGAAAGGGTGAAGCGCTGCATTGCGGTGGCCGATATAGTCACTTGATGATTATCAGGATATGGAGGATCTTGAAATGGCTATATCGGAGAAAAAAATATATCCCAGAACAGGCGATGAACAAACCGTTTACTTGAAAAGTGTGGTCACAGATGATAGGATCCAAATTGGGGATCATACCATATATAACGATTTTGTACATGACCCACGCGAGTTTCAAAAAAATAATGTGCTGTATCATTATCCGGTCAACGGCGATCGGTTGAAGATCGGTAAATTCTGCTCCATTGCCTGTGGAGCAAAGTTCCTGTTCACCAGTGCAAACCATTCCATGCGCTCACTTTCAACCTACCCATTTCCGATATTTTTCGAGGAGTGGGAGCTGGATGTGAAGGATATTACAAGCGCGTGGGATAACAAGGGCGATATTGTCATCGGGCACGATGTTTGGATCGGCTTTGAAGCGGTTATTTTGTCTGGCGTCACGATCGGTGATGGAGCGATCATTGGCACACGAGCAGTCGTCACAAAAGATATACCGCCATATACGATCGTCGGAGGGATCCCTGCCAAACCGATCAGGAAACGGTTTTCAGATGATGTGATTGCTGAATTATTGAAGCTTCAATGGTGGGATTTGCCTGAAGAGAGGATCAAAGAGAACATAGACTCGCTCCAATCCGGCCGAATTGAAGATTTGAAATAATGTTTCATGTGTGCGGGGGGGGATATTCCCCCGCACAGTTTCCGATTCGGCGCGCTGTTTAGCGAAGCAAAGCGTGTCAGGAAAATATGAAAACGCTGCTGGTTGCCCATGGAAAACGCCCGAGGAAGTTTCCTCGGGCGTTTTTCACGTTATTTTGCGGCCGCGGCCTGCCTTAGATTTTGTTCAGTAGGAGTATCAGAACAGGCCGGAGATCTTGCCAAACTCGTCCACGTCGATTTTTTCAGCGGCGGGGACCTTTGGAAGGCCCGGCATGGTCATGATGTCGCCGGTGAGGGCCACCAGGAAACCGGCGCCGGCGGAGACCTTCAAATTCCGCACGGTGATCCGGAAGCCCCGGGGAGCGCCCAGCTTTGTGGCGTCGTCAGAGAAGGAGTACTGGGTCTTGGCCATGCAGATAGGCAACTTGTCGAAGCCAAGGGCCGTCAACTCCGCGGCCTGCTTTTTGGCGGCGGGGGTCAATGTCACGCCGTCGGCGTGGTAGATCCGGGTGGCGATGGCGTTCAGCTTATCCTCAATGGTGCCGTCCAGCTCATAGGAATAGTGGAAATCACCGGGCTGCTGGCAAAGGCGCATGACCTCCCGCGCCAGAGCGATGCCGCCCTCGCCGCCCTTGGCCCACACTTCGCTGAGGGCCACATTGACGCCCAAGGCTTTGCACTTTTCCTCCACCAGGGCCAGCTCGGCGGGGGTGTCGGTGGGGAAGGCGTTGATGGCCACCACACAGGGCAGGCCGTAGACCTTGGTGATATTCTCCACATGCTGGAGCAGATTGGGCAGGCCCTTTTCCAGAGCCTCCAGATTCTCGGTGTTCAGCTCCGCCTTGGGCACGCCGCCGTGGTTCTTTAAGGCCCGGACCGTGGCCACCACTACAACAGCGGAGGGAGTCAGGCCGGCAAAGCGGCATTTGATGTCCAGGAACTTCTCCGCGCCCAGGTCGGCGCCGAAGCCGGCCTCGGTGATGGCGTAATCCGCCAGGCGCATGGCCATGCGGGTGGCGATGATGGAGTTGCAGCCGTGAGCGATATTGGCGAAGGGGCCGCCGTGGATGAAGGCGGGAGTGCCCTCCAGCGTCTGTACCAGGTTGGGCTTCAGGGCGTCCTTCAGCAGGGCGGTCATGGCGCCCTCGGCCTTCAGGTCGTGGGCGGTGACGGGGCGGCCGTCATAGGTATAGCCCACGATGATGCGGGCCAGCCGGGCTTTCAGGTCCATGAGGTCCGTGGACAGGCACAGCACCGCCATGACCTCACTGGCCACGGTGATGTCGAAGCCGTCCTCCCGGGGGCAGCCGTTGACCTTGCCGCCTAAACCGTCCACGATGAAGCGGAGCTGGCGGTCGTTCATGTCCACGGCCCGCTTCCAGGTGATGCGCTTGGGGTCGATGCCCAGGGCGTTGCCCTGCTGGATGTGGTTGTCCAGCATGGCGGCCAGCAGGTTGTTGGCGGCGCCGATGGCATGGAAGTCTCCGGTGAAGTGGAGATTGATGTCCTCCATGGGGATGACTTGAGCCCATCCGCCGCCGGCGGCGCCGCCCTTCACGCCGAACACGGGACCCATGGAGGGCTCCCGCAGGGCCACCATGGCGTTCTGGCCCAGCTTTCGCAGACCGTCGGCCAGGCCCACGGTGGTGGTGGTCTTACCCTCGCCGGCGGGGGTGGGGTTGATGGCAGTCACCAGCACCAGCTTGCCGTCGGGCTTCTGGACTTCCCGCAGCATGGCGTAGTCCACCTTCGCTTTTACGTTGCCGTACAGCTCCAGATATTTTTCGTCCACGCCGGCGGTCCTGGCAATCTCCGTGATGGGCTTCGGGGTGCAGGACTGGGCGATCTCGATATCAGACAGAATCTTCATATACAGCCTCCCAAAAATATGGATCGATCACCGATAAAAGGTATTACTTATCCGCGCTTGAAAACTATACCACGAATTCGGACGAAAGAAAAGAGTCATTTTCAAAAGCAAACCTCATATTTTTGCAAATACGCTATAAGATATGCTAATGGCTTGACAGGGCAAGCATGGAACTGCTATAATGATAAAAACAAATTGGAGAGGTGAAAGGATGATTTCTGCTTCCTGCTGAAAGAGGATGAGGGCACCATGGCTCCGGGAAGGAGTCGGGCTTTGTCATGCCTGGGTGCCGAAAGCAGGAACGCAGCTCACCCACGCCATGTCATACGCAGTCCGTTTGTGTAAACGGGGTTCTGCCGTTTTGCCGTGCGCCGCAGGAGAAGTTCCTGCGGTGCAGTTTTTTATATGGAGGGACCGCGTATGTCTATGATCCGGGTCACGGACCTGACCTTTGCCTATCCGGGCAGCTATGACCTTATTTTTGAACACGCCAGCTTTCAGTTCGACACCGACTGGAAGCTGGGATTCACCGGCCGCAACGGCCGGGGCAAGACCACATTTCTGCGGCTTTTAGCGGGAGAGCTTTCCCACGGCGGTGCCATCATCGGCGGGGTGCCCTGCGGGTATTTCCCGCCGCCGGTGACAGATGAGGACCGTTTGACCCTGGAGGTCATGGAGGCGGCCTGCCCGGCAGCGGAGGAGTGGGAACTCCTGCGGGAGGCGGGCCTGCTGGAGGTGGACGGGGAGGCGCTGTACCGGCCCTTCTCCACCCTTTCCAACGGGGAGCGGACCAAAGTGCTGCTGGCGGCGTTGTTTTGCGGGGAGGACCGCTATCTGCTCATCGACGAGCCTACCAACCACCTGGATGCCCGCGCCCGAAAGGTGACGGCGGAATATCTTCGAAAAAAGAGGGGCTTTTTGCTGGTGTCCCACGACCGGGATCTCCTGGACGGCTGCGTGGACCACATGATGGCCCTCAACAAGACCGGCGTGGAGGTAGTGAACGGCACATTCTCCTCCTGGTGGGAGAACAAGGCACGAAAGGACGCCTTTGAGCAGGCGAAAAACGACCACCTGCAAAAGGAGCTCCGCCGTCTGCGGCAGGCGGCGGAACGGACCGCTGTCTGGTCCGAGCAGGTGGAGGCCACCAAGATCGGCAGCCGCAATTCCGGCCTGCGGCCGGACCGGGGCTATATCGGCCACAAGTCCGCAAAAATGATGCGCCGGGCAAAGTCTCTGGACCAGCGCCGACAAAAGGCCGTGGAGGAAAAGAAGTCCCTGCTGCTGGACCTGGAACGGGCGGATGTTCTGAAGCTCCATCCCCTTACCGCCCGGGGACGGCTGCTGGACCTGAAGGATGTGATCCTTTCCTATGGGGCGCGGACAGTGTGCGGCCCCCTGACCTTTGCCGTGGAGCCAGGAGAACGGGTGGCGCTGGACGGCTCCAACGGCTGCGGCAAGTCCACACTGTTGAAATTCCTGTGTGGGAAGGAGGGCATGAGCCATGCCGGGGGATTGACCTGCCTTTCCGGGCTGACAGTGTCTGTGGTGCCCCAGGATACTTCCTTTTTAAAAGGCTCTTTACGGGACTTTGCCCGGGAGAGCCAGGTGGATGAAACACTGCTGCTGGCCATCCTGCGGAAGCTGGACCTCTCCCGGGTGCAGTTTGAAAAGGATTTGGCGGACTGGTCCGCCGGGCAGCGGAAAAAGGCGCTGCTGGCCCGGAGCCTTTGTCAGAGTGCCCACCTGTACGTCTGGGATGAGCCGCTGAACTACATGGATGTGTGGAGCCGGATGCAGGTGGAGGCGCTGCTTTTGACGTACCGGCCCACCATGCTGTTTGTGGAGCACGACGGCGCCTTTCGCCGGAACGTCGCCACCCGGGTGGTCCAAATGTGAAAGCAGCGCCGGGAATGTTCCCGGCGCTGCTTGCTCAGCAGTTGAATTTGTCGATGTGGACGTTGTCACAGTACCGTGCTTTCAGAGCCTGGAGCTTTGCGAAGATCTCCGTCTCACAGTGGACCTGCTGGAGCTCCGGGGAGGTCCAGGATTCCACCAGCAGCAGCGCGTCCGCATTCTGGGCGTCAAAGAAATAATCGTATTTCAGGTTGCCTTCCTCATGAATGGAGTTGTTTCGGACACCCAGCTGGCACAGAGCCTGGAAAAAGGCGTCCCGCTGGCCGGGCTTGCAGTGATAGGTGACGTTCCAAGTTAACATAATATACCTCCTTTTCAGATCCCCGCCACCAGACGGCGCATATCCGCCGGCAGGGGCGCGGTCAGGGACAGGACTTCCCCGGTGACGGGGTGACTAAGACGCAGCGCGCAGGCGTGCAGGGCTGGGCGGGGGATGAGGGCAGGGTCCTCCGTGCCGTACAGCCAGTCTCCTGCCAGAGGGTGGCCGATGGAGGCCATGTGCAGACGCAGCTGATGGGTGCGGCCGGTCTCCGGCGTCAGCTTTACCAGGGAAAGGGCTTCCCCCGGCACCAGGACCTCGTAATGGGAGACGGCGCGTTGGCCGTCGGGGCGGATCTTCCGCGCCACGGCGGAGGTCTCATCCCGGCCGATGGGGGCGTCGATGGTGCCCCGGAGGGGCTGGGGACAGCCCAGGCACACGGCCTGGTACTCCCGGTAAAAGCCCTCTGTGTGGAGGGCGCGGCGCAGGCGGTCGTGGACATAGCCGCTTTTTGCCACCACCATAAGGCCGGTAGTGCCCTTGTCCAGCCGGTTCACGGAGTGGAAAATGAAGTCCGGGCCCCGCTGCCAGGCCAGGGCTCCGGCCACGGTGGGGGTGTCCGGCAGGAAGTTAGAGGCGTGGGCTGTCATGCCGGCGGGCTTGTTTACCACCAGCAAATGGCCGTCCTCCCAGACGATGGGAAGGGGCCAGTCGCCGGGGGTGGGCAGGACTCTGGGTGGCCGGTGGTCTCCGGTCTCCGCCTGCAATACATCCCCCGTGTGAAGGACATCCACGGTGCGGGCGTGCTGCCCGTTGACCAGAATGCCATTTTCCGCCCGGGTCAGGCGGGAGATGGCGTGGGAGGAAAAGTGCAGCTCCGCTTTTAAAATATGGCGGACGGTGGCGCCGTCCTCGGCGGCGGTGATGATCTTTGTGATGGTCTCCAGAGGCCCGGCCCCCTTTCAGTCTTAGGATAGCATAAAACCCGCCGTTTGAACAGAGGCGTTTCACCGGACTTGAAAGAAGCGGATGGAGGCGGTATAATCGTTTTGAAACGGCGAGACGGACTTGAAAAGGAGAGAAAATGATGGATAAGAAAATGATTTGCGGCATACTGCTGACGGTCATCGGACTGGTATTTTCTTTTGCCTGCTTTATCATCGCGGTGCTGCATCCGTGGACCTACAACGACATTGGCGGATTATTGGGCTCTTTGCTGGGGACAGATACGCTCATTCCCTTCGTGATCGCGTTGACCGTGATGATCCTGGGGCTGGCCATATGCTTTTGGACCGCGTTTCGGAAAGAAAAATAAGCTTTATCTGACTCTCTAATTCCCATAACAGGAGGCACATCCCATGCTCTTATCCGCGGAACACATCTCCATCAACTTCGGCAGCCGGCAGCTGCTGGAGGATGTGAATTTTTACCTGAATGAGGGGGACAAGGTGGGCGTCATCGGCATCAACGGCACCGGAAAGTCCACGTTTTTGAAGGTGCTGGCGGGCATCACGGAGCCGGACGCCGGCACCATTTCCCGCAATCCAAACGTACAGGTGAGCTTTCTGCCGCAAAATCCGGTGATGGATGACAGCGCCACTGTGCTGGAGCAGGTGTTTTTGCACTTTTCTCCGGAATTTCGGGTCCTGAACGAATATGAGGCCAAGTCCATGCTGAACCGCCTGGGCCTGCCGGATTTTGACCAGAGGGTGGGGACCCTCTCCGGCGGTCAGCGGAAGCGGGTGGCCCTGGCGGCGGCGCTGCTCCACCCGGCGGATGTGCTGGTGCTGGATGAGCCCACCAACCATCTGGACGCGGAGATGACCGCCTGGCTGGAGGACTGGCTCCGCCGATTCAAGGGCGGTCTTGTTATGGTGACCCATGACCGCTACTTTTTGGAGCGGGTGGTGAACCACATCACGGAGCTGAGCCGGGGCAAGCTGTACCACTACGAGGCCAACTACTCCAAATATCTGGAGCTGAAGGCCCAGCGGGCCGAGATGGCGGAGGCCAGCGAGCGCAAGCGTCAGTCCATCCTGCGGGTGGAGCGGGAGTGGATCCTGCGGGGCTGCAAGGCCCGGACCACCAAGTCCAAGGAGCGCATCCAGCGCTACGAGGCGCTGCTGGGTCAGGACGTGCCGGAGACAGACGACACGGTCCGGCTGGCGGCGGCCTCCAGCCGCCTGGGGAAAAAGATCATTGTGTTGGAGAATGTCACAAAGGGCTTTGACGGCAGGACGCTGGTGGAGCATTTCTCCTATAGCCTGCTGCGAAATGACCGCATTGGCATCGTGGGCCGCAACGGCGCTGGCAAATCCACCCTGCTGCATCTCATTGCCGGGGAGCTGGCTCCGGACAGCGGCAGCGTGGATATAGGCGCCACGGTGAAGATCGGCCACTTTTCCCAGGAGGGGCGGGAACTGGACCTGGACCAGCGGGTCTACGACTTCATCCACGACATCGCCGACGAGGTGCGGACAGACGAGGGCACCTTTACCGCCAACCAGATGATGGAACGGTTCCTGTTTCCCAGCGACCTGCAATCCGTGCCCATCGGGCGGCTTTCCGGCGGGGAACGGCGGCGGCTGTACTTGCTGTCCGTGCTGATGTCGGCGCCCAACGTGCTGCTGCTGGACGAGCCCACCAACGATCTGGATGTAACGACCCTCTCCATTTTGGAGGATTATCTCCAGGGATTTCCGGGACCGGTCCTGGTGGTGTCTCACGACCGATTTCTGCTGGATAAGCTGGCGGAATCCATTTTTGAGGTCCGGGACGGCCAGGTGCTGCGATATACTGGCAACTGGTCCGATTGGCGGGCCAAGCGCAGGGAGGAGGAAGCGCCTCCGAAAGCGGAAAAGCCCAAGGCGGCGGAGCGCTCACGGGAGCGGAAACTGAAATTTTCCTATAAGGAGCAGATGGAATTCGAGACCATTGAGGGAGAGCTGGCGGAGCTGGAGCGGCAGGTGGCCGCGTGCGCGGAAGCCCAGAACAGCTGCGGCAGCGACTATATAAAGCTCCAGGCGCTTCAGACGGAGCAGGCGGAGCTGGAAGCGAGGCTGGAGGAAAAAACGGAGCGCTGGGTCTATCTCATGGAGCTGAAAGAAAAAATCGACGCGCAGAATGGCTAAACGGAAATAACGGGCGGCGAGAACGTGGCGATGGAAATACAGAAAAGAGAGGTCCTCCCACCGTGGGAGGACCTCTCTTTTCTGATGGTCCGTTATATTGTCAGATGCGGTCCGCTTTTTCCCCGGCGTACCAGAGATTCCAGGTCTGCCGGTAAATGGTGGCGACAGCCTCTGTGTGGCACACCATGCGCACCCGGCGGGGAAGCTCATGCTCCGACAGCCAGTCCATAATGGCCCGCAGGGCCACGGTGGCGGCCTGGGGCAGGGGATAGCCGTAAATGCCGGTGGAGATCGAGGGAAAATCCACGGTCTCAATGCCGCTGGCGGCGGCCAGGGACAGGCAGCTGCGGTAGCAGGAGGCCAGAAGGGCGGGCTCACCCAGACCGCCGCCCTGCCAGATGGGACCGGGGGTATGGATCACGTACTTGGCGGGCAGGCGGTAGCCTTTTGTCAGCTTGGCTTTTCCGGTCTCGCAGCCGCCCAGGGCACGGCATTCCTCCAGCAGCGATTGGCTGGCGGCCCGATGGATGGCGCCATCCACGCCGGAGCCGCCCAAAAGGGAGGTGTTGGCGGCGTTGACGATGGCCTCCGCGTCAGAGCAGGTGATGTCACCCACGACGATGTCAAACCGTTTCATAAGATCGCCTCCTTAAAATCCAGTATATCCCAATTCCAGGAAAAAGCAAGGTCACTTCTGTCCACTGGACAGGGATAGTGCTTTTTCCACAATAGCCCTTGCGGTTTTTAAATTTTTGTGGGATAATCATTCCAATGCGTTAAAATACTGCGAAAGAATGGAAGAATGAATGATGTATCCACGGAAAATCGCGATCCTGACGGATTCCTGCGCCGACCTGTCTCCCCGGCTGGCGGAGGAGAACCATATTTTTGTGGTCCCTCTGCGCATTTTGTGTGCCGACGGAGAATATCTGGACGGCGTGAACATCCGGGGCGAGGATGTTTACCGGCGCCTGCGGGCGGGAGAACTGCCCCAGACCTCCCTCCCTGCGGCGGAGGAGATCCTGAAGCTGCTGGCCCGTATTTATGAGGAGGGCTATGACGGCGTGATCGCCGTCATGCTCTCCGGCGGCTTGTCCGGCACCTATAATCTGCTGCGGCTGGTGGCGGAGGAGTGCAGGGGCAAGCTGGAGGTCCGGGCCTTTGACTCCGTCAGCGGCTCCCTGGGGCTGGGCATGACGGTGCTGCAATTGGCGGAGGACATCCGGAACGGTATGAACTGGGAGGAATTGACGGAGCGGCGGGCGCCCCAGCTCATTGCCGGGACCCATCCCTTCTTCTCCGTGGATACCCTGGAATACCTGCAAAAGGGCGGACGCATCGGGAAAGTCACCGCCACGGCGGGGATGCTGCTGCAGATCAAGCCGCTCCTCACCTTTGCCGAGGATGGCCAGCTGACCTCCGTGGCCAAGGTCCGGGGACGGAATCAGGTGGTGGACAAGCTGGTGGAGCTGACGGTAAAGGCCTGCGGCGGCCACAAGCGGTACAACCTGGCGGTGGCCAATGGCGGCGCGCCGGAGGGGATGGCGCTGGTGCGCCAGAAGCTGACGGCGGCCCTGGCGGATCACGACCACATTTGGGAGGGCGAGATCGACGGCACCCTCAGCGTCTACATCGGCGACGGCGTGCTGGGCGCCGCTGTCCAGGTGCTGGACTGAAGGAAACAGAAAAACAGCCTGCGTCCCACGTGGACGCAGGCTGTCTGCTTATCTGGACAGATATTCCCGGCAGCACCGGCGGGCCTGTTCCCCTGTGGCCGCCTCGTCGATGGTGACGAGATGCCCCTCTTTCACAGTGATCTTTCCGGCCACCACGGTGTAGTCCACCGGGCCTCGGAGGCCAACGGTGGCCAGCACGTCGGCGGGACTGTACTCACCGCCCACCAGCTCCAGCCGGCGGGAATCCACCAGGAAGAAGTCGGCGCATTTGCCCACCTCCAGAGAGCCGATATCCTCCCGGCCCAGCAGCCGGGCGCTGCCCCGGGTGGCCATTTTCAGCACCTGGTAGCCGGAGGGGGCCGCCTTGCTGGAGTGGAGCCGATGGAGGAGGTAGCACACCCGCAGCTCCTCCATGAGGGAGGAGCCATCGTTGCTGGCAGAGCCGTCTACCGCCAGTCCCACGGGGACCCCCAGGGCCAGCATCTCCGGAATCCGGGCCACGCCGGAGGCGAGCTTCATGTTGGAAATGGGGCAGTGGGCCACGCCGGTGCCGGTCCGGGCCAGCTCCCGCAGCTCCGCATCGTTGAAGTGGATGCCGTGGGCATACCACACATCCGGTCCGGTCCAGCCCAGGGAGGACATGAATTCCAGAGGGCGGACGCCGTGGTGGGTCAGCATATAGGCCTCCTCGTCCCGGGTCTCGCACAAGTGGGTATGCAGGCGGACACCGTACTGCCGGGCCAGCAGGGCGCTTTGCCGCAGCAGCTCGGCGCTGACAGAGAAGGGAGAGCAGGGAGCCAGTGCGATCTGGCGCATGGAGCCGGGGCGGGGGTCATGGTAGGACTCGATGATGCGGGCGGAATCCCGCAGGATCTCATCCACCGTCTGGACCACGCTGTCCGGCGGCAGCCCGCCGTCCTTTTTGGAGAGATCCATGCTGCCCCGGGAGGCGAACATCCGGATGCCAAGCTCCTCCGCCGCGGCCAGCTGGGCGCCGATGAGGTCGCCGGCATGGGCGGGAAAAACGTAATGGTGGTCAAAGCAGGTGGTGCAGCCGTGCTTCATCAGCTCGCCCATGCCTGTCAGGGAGGACAGGCGGATGACGGTTTCATCCAAGCCCTTCCAGATCTCATACAGGGTGGTGAGCCAGTCGAACAGCTCCATGTTCTGCACCTGGGGCAGGTTCCGGGAAAACACCTGGTACAGGTGGTGATGAGTGTTGACCAGACCCGGATAGCACCAGAAGTGGCTGCCGTCCAGCACCGTGTCGGCCCGCTGGGGCAGGTCCGGCCCCAGTGCCCGGATAAAACCGTCCTCGCAGTAAAGATCCACCCCGGACAGCACCCGGTCTTCCGGATCGCAGGTGATGATGCTTTGCAGGTTTTTTACCAGTAAAGAGCGCATGAAAACTCCTCCTTTCAGACAATAGTATACGATAGATGGACACGCGGGTCAACTTTTTTGTATATCCTGCCGAAAACGCCTTGCGAAATGGAAAAGAGTGTGATATGGTCTAATTGTACCTGCGTTGTCTGTGGGAAGCGGACAATCTAAAGGAAAGGAAATGAGAGACATGCTGGATATTTTTGACATACTGGGGCCAGTGATGGTGGGACCCTCCAGTTCCCACACGGCGGGAGCCGTCCGCATCGGAAACATGGCACGGGCCCTGCTGGGCAGCCAGCCGGTGAAGGCGGATATCGCCCTCCACGGCTCCTTTGCAGAGACCGGGCAGGGGCATGGCACGGACAAGGCTCTGGTGGCAGGCCTGCTGGGGATGCGGCCGGATGACCTGGATATTCCCCACAGCTTTGAGATCGCCGCGGAGCGGGGGCTGGAGTTTCATATCCATCCCGTGCAGCTGCGGGACGCCCATCCAAACACCGCCGTTTTGCTGGTGGAGGATGGCAACGGGAAGAAGATGACGGTCCAGGGCGTTTCCATCGGCGGCGGACGCATCCGTGTGGACAAGATCAACGGCGTGGATGTGAACTTTACCGGCGCCTACAATACCTTGGTGGTCCGCCACCAGGATGTGGCCGGCGAGCTGTCCCGCATCACCAATGAGCTGGCGGTGGGCGGCGTGAACATTGCCAACATGAGCCTTTGCCGCAACCGGCGGGGCGGCGATGTGCTGACCATCATTGAGACGGACCAGAAGCTGCAAGCCGACGTGGTGAAACGGATCAGTATGATCTATGCCGTGCACGACGTTACCTATTATGAAAAGGAGGACGCGTAACATGGCACTGGAATCCATGCAGGAGATCTTTGATAAAATCGAAAAAACGAACCAGCCATTCTGGCGTGTGGTCCTGGCCACGGACATGGAGGAGCGGGAAGTGAGCGAGGCGGCCTCCATGGAGCGGATGCGCTTTACCTGGCAGGCTATGCTGGACTCTGTGGAGAGCTATCAGGGGGAACGCCGGTCCGTCAGCGGGCTGGTGGGCGGAGACGGCGCCCGGGTGCGGGAGTATGCCGCCAGAGAGAAGGCCCTCAGCGGCGATTACTTGGCGGAGGTCATCGCCACCGCCCTCAGCGTGGGAGAGTCCAACGCCTGCATGTGCAAGATCGTGGCGGCTCCTACCGCTGGCGCCTGCGGCGTGCTGCCCGCGGTGCTGGTGCCCCTGTACAAGCAGGGTGATATCGAAGAGGAGGATATCCTCAAGGCGCTGTATGTGGCATCCGGTATCGGAGCGGTCATTGCCTTCCGGGCCTGCATCGCCGGTGCCGCCGGCGGCTGTCAGGCGGAGATCGGCTCCGCCTCCGCCATGGCGGCAGGGGCGCTGACGGCCCTCCGGGGCGGCGATGCGGAGCAGATCGGCAATGCCGTGGCCATGGCTCTGAAAAATCTCATGGGCTTGGTATGCGACCCCGTGGCGGGCCTGGTGGAGGTGCCCTGCGTGAAGCGCAACGTGGTGGGTGCCGTCAACGCCATCAGCTGCGCCGACATGGCCCTGGCCGGCGTGACCAGCCGCATCCCCGTGGACCAGGTCATCGATTGTATGGGCGACGTGGGCCGCCGTATGCCGGTGGAGTTCCGGGAGACCGCTCTGGGCGGACTGGCTGTGACGCCCTTCGGCCAATCCGTGAAGGAGAAAATGCTCAAGGGCGAGCTGTGATACATAAAAAAGGACCGCCGTGAAACGGCGGTCCTTTTTTGCGTTTAGGCGTAAATATCACTGCTTGGCGGCCAGAGCCTTCTGCAGCCAATCCTTGCCGTCCACGAAGCGGGAGACGATGTAGGAGACCACATAGTCGCCGGCGGAGTTGATCATGGTGGCGGGGGGATCCACCAGGTTGCCGATGGTCACCAAAATGGGGAAGGCGATCTCCATTTGCTGGGGGAAGAAGATAGAGCAGATGATGTACTCGCCGATGTAGCCGCCGCCGGGCACGCCGCTCATGCCCACGGAGGACAGCACGGCTACCAGGACGATGGGAATCAGCTGGGAGAAGCTGAGGGTCTTGCCGAACACGCCGAACACGAAGGCAATCTTCAGCACGCAGGAGAAGCAGGAGCCATCCATATGCATGGTGGCGCCCAGGGGCAGCACCATGTCGCTGACGTCTTTGGAGATGCCAGTGTCCTCGGCCACTTCCATGTTGGTGGGGATGGTGGCAACGGAAGAGCAGGTGCCCAGAGACACGATGGCGGGCTTGGCGATGTGCTTGAACATGGTCTTGACGCCGCCCTTGCCGCCGCCGAACCAAGCAAACAGGGGCCAGGCGGTGAAGATGTAGATGAAGCACAGGGGATAGTAAACAGCCAGAGCGCGGCCGTAGCTCTCGGTGATCTGGGGGCCGTAGGTGGCGACCAGGTCAGCGAAGAAGCCGAAGAAAGCGATGGGGGCATAGTAGGTGATGATCTTGACGAATTTCAGCATCACGTTGGCCAAGTCATCCAGGAATTTGCCAACCAGAGTCTCCTTACCGCCGTTCAGATTCACGGCGAAGCCGAACAGCAGGGAGAACACGATGAGCGGCAGCATGGCCCGGCGGGACAGCAGACCCACAAAGTCCTCAGCGGTGAAGAAGTTGACGATCATCTCGGACAGGGAGGCGTACTCGCCGATCTCCTCTGCGGGGAGCTCATTCCAGGCAGTCGGGACAGGGGGGAATGCCTTCATCAGCACGAACATGATGACGGCGGCGATGGCGCCGGTGACCACAAAGGTGGCCACGGTGGTGCCCATGATCTTGCCGGCACGCTTGCGGCTCTGCATGTTGGCCACGGCACTGGAGATGGACGCGAACACCATGGGGACCACGATGCAGAACATCATGTTGATGAACACGGTGCCCAGGGGCTTGAGCACAGTGGCGCCGGCACCGTCCTCAGTGACCGGGAAGATCCAGCCCACGATGGCGCCCAGGATCATGGAACCCAGCATGATGGCCAGAAATGCATAATTCTTGGCTACGGATTTCTTTTCCATAATGTTTCCTCCTATTATTTCAGACACACGCTATTTTGCAAGGCAGAGGTCCTCGTCTGTGACCTCGCCTTTACAAACAATATTGGTGGGGCCTGTCAGGTACAGGTCCCGGATGACAGAACCCTCCCGGACGGTGTCGATGATGAGGCGGCCGCCGGTCATATCCACCTGCACATCGTGGCCGCTGACTTTGCCCTGAAGGGTCAGGACCGTGACCAGAGAGCCGGTGCCGGTGCCGCAGGCGTAGGTAAAGTCCTCTACACCCCGCTCAAAGGTCCGCTCATATACGGCGTCCTCGCCGATGAGCTCATAGAAATTCACATTGGCGCCCTTTGGGAAGGCGGGATGCCAGCGGAGCTTCCGTCCCAGCTCCCGCAGCTCATTTTCATCAGCGCTTTTCAAGTTGTGGTACGGCACCACCGCGTGGGGAAGGCCGGGATCGCCCAGCTCCACATAGGAACAGGCGTATCGGACGCCGTCCACTTCCACAGGATAGTCCAGACGGACAGTGGTGGGGTCGTTGAGGCGGATCTTATACAGGCGGGAGGTGACGCGCCGCCCGGTGACGATGCCCGCTGTGGTCTCAATGGTCTGCGTTTCGCCGGCCAGGCCGTTTTCATAGCCATAGCGGCAGATGCAGCGGGCGCCGTTGCCGCACATCTCACCCATGCTGCCGTCGGCGTTGTAAAACCGCATTTTGTAGTCACCTCCCTGGTCGGGGGCGTCCACCACCATCAGCCCATCGGCGCCGATGGACAGGTGCCGTTCGCAGAGGGCGCGGGCCACCTGGGGCAGGAGCTCCACGCGCAGATGCTCCTCCAGGTTGTTCAGCACCACAAAGTCGTTGCCGGCGCCGTTCATTTTCCAAAATTTCAAATGCCGTCCACCTCCAAGGATATTTCCTGTATTATAACAGCACACAATTGCAAAGTACAATAGATAACGTGCTAAAAAACTTGCAAATTGTGCGAAAACAATTGGTGAGCCGGATCGATTTGCAGAATATTTAAAAATATGGTATGCTGAATCGGAAAAAGGGGGGCTGATGGACATGCCGAGAAAAAACGCCAGAAACACAAAGGGGCGCATTATTTCCGCCGCGTGGAGACTGTTTTATGAGCAGGGTTATGAAGACACCACCGTGGAGGATATCGTCTTTGAGTCCGAGACCTCCAAAGGCTCTTTTTACCATTATTTTGACGGGAAGGATGCGCTGCTGGGGACGTTGGCCTATGTGTTTGACGAGAAATACGAGGCGCTGATGGAGGTCATGGACCCGTCCATGACCGCAATGGAAAAGCTCATCTACCTGAATCACGAGCTGTTTGCCATGATCGACGGCGGCATTTCCATGGACCTCCTGGCCCGGCTGCTGTCCACGCAGCTGCTGGCAAGGGGAGAAAAGCACCTACTGGACCGGAACCGCACGTATTTCAAGCTCCTGCGGCAGATCATTTCCCAGGGACAGAAGGATGGCCAGCTGCGAGCGGACCGCACCGTCAACGAGATCGTAAAGGCTTACGCTCTATGGGAACGGGCGCTGCTGTACGACTGGTGCCTTTCCGGAGGCGAGTATTCCTTAGTGGCGTACACGGATAGCGTGACGCCCATGTTTTTGGAGAGCTACCGGGCGGCCTGAGAAAAAATTGTCCATTTGCCTAGATTTGTTTTTAAAAATCGTCTATTAAGAAACATTGATAAAAAAGAAGAAAATGAAAAAAACTGCAAACAGCGTATAGAATTCGTTCTATACGCTGTTCTGTATTTTATTCTATATACAAGTGTGGTATGATGACAGACATTGAATGTTAAAGGAGAGAGAAACAGACTATGACAAGTGCGCAGATCGCCATTATGGCGACCATCATTATTTACCTGTGCCTGGTGATTTTCACCGGCGTTATGATCGGACGCCGCTCAAAAAAGAGCGCGGAGGGGTTCTATTTGGGCGGCCGCGGCATGGGTCCCTTGGTCACGGCCATGAGCGCCGAGGCCTCCGACATGAGCAGTTATCTGCTCATGGGCATCCCCGGTCTGGCATACCTCAGCGGCGTGGCCGATGCTAGCTGGACCGCCATCGGTCTGGCCGTTGGTACTTATTTAAACTTCCTGCTAGTGGCCCGCCGCCTGCGGCGGTACAGCGTGAAGTTAGATGCCATCACCATTCCCAGCTTTATCTCCAAGCGGTACGGCGAGAGAAAGCCGGTCATCATGTGTATCTCCGCTGTGATCATTCTGGTATTTTTTGTGCCCTATGTGGCCTCTGGCCTGGCGGCTATCGGCAAGCTGTTCAACAGCCTTTTCGGCTGGGATTATATGATGGCTGTGATCGTGGGAGCCGTTGTTATCATCAGCTATACCTCCGTGGGCGGCTTCAGCGCTGTGGCCACCATGGACCTGATCCAGTCCATCATCATGACGCTGGCCCTGTGTGTCATCGTGGTGTTCGGCGTGGTGCAGGCCGGCGGCATGGATGCGGTCATGGATCACGCCCGGAGCCTGCCTGGCTTCCTCAGCTTTGTGGAGACCTATAATGTGTCCAGCGGCTCTGCTGAGCCCTACGGCTTTATCCGCATTATATCCATGATGGCTTGGGGCTTGGGCTATTTCGGTATGCCTCACATTTTGGTGCGGTTCATGGCCATCCGAGACGAAAAGGAGCTGGTCACCTCCCGGCGGATCGCCTCCGTCTGGGTGGTCATCTCCATGGCCGTGGCCGTGTTCATCGGCATCGTGGGCCACGCGGTGAGCAGCGTGGGCCGCATCCCCTTCCTGGAGGGCAGCACTACGGAGACGGTCATCGTCCGTCTGGCGGATCTGCTGTCCGGTTATGGCATCTTCCCGGCCATCGTGGCCGGCTGCATCCTGGCGGGCATTCTGGCCGCCACTATGTCCACGGCGGATTCTCAGCTGCTGGCGGCTTCCTCCGCCTTCTCTGAGAACGTGGTGCAGAATGTTTTTGGTATCAAGCTCACAAACAAGCAGAACATGCTGGTGGCGCGGCTGACTGTGGTGGTCATCGCGGTCATCGCCATCTTCCTGGCGGCGGACCCGGACAGCAATGTGTTCCAGATCGTCTCCTTCGCGTGGGCTGGCTTTGGCGCGACCTTCGGTCCCGCTATGCTCTGCGCCCTGTTCTGGAAGCGCAGCAATCGTCAGGGCATCATGGCCGGCCTGGTGGTTGGCGGTGTCATGATCTTTGTGTGGAAGTTTGCCGTGCGGCCTCAGGGCGGCGTTTTCGACATCTATGAGTTGCTGCCCGCATTCATCTGCGCCACTGTTGCCATCATTGTGGTCAGCCTGCTCACTCCGGCACCCAAGAAGGAGATCGTGGAGGTTTTTGATGAAGTGAACGCCCAGTAAGAGTATACTCTATATATAATTACATATCGGCAATATCAGCCACGGATTTTCCGTGGCTGATATTTTTTGAAAAAAAGAAAAAAGGTGTTGACAAACTTGGCGTGGTCTGGTATTCTAACAAAGCTGTCAGCGCGAAAGCGTCGAAGACGGCGGTCATAACGAGATGTTGAGTCGAAAAACTTCGAAAAAAGTTCTTGACAAAGCGGAAACGGTATGATAAACTAAAAAAGTTGCTGATGATACGAAGCGGACCGGGCGTCAAAAAACTTTTGAAAAAAGTGCTTGACAAACGGAATCAAGTTTAGTATAATAGCAATGTTCCGCCGGGAGCGGCGTGTACCTTGTAAATTAAACAATGTAACGAAAAGAAAGCACCAGACGGTAAGCTTTCATGTGAGAGATCACAAGAAAGCGCCGAGAAGTTGCGGGACCGGGTTAAGTCAATTA
>JAETPK010000026.1 GCA_021771265.1 Oscillospiraceae bacterium | reverse complement strand
CCCATGACATGGATGAGGCCGGTGCAGGCCGTGGTCTCGCAGGCCACGCGGCCCTGGGGGTCCTGGGCCAGGATAGCGTCCAGGACAGCGTCGGAGATCTGGTCGCAGATCTTGTCGGGATGTCCCTCGGTCACGGACTCAGAGGTGAATAAATAATGTCTTGCCATAGTCGTTCTCCTTCTTCCCTTTCAAGAGGCGAAAAAAAGCGCGTTTCGACGACGAAACGCGCAGAAAAAACTTCTTCTCGCTCCTCATCTGTCGGTATCCGCCGGATTTGGCACCTTACAATGCAGGTTGCCGTGGTTTCATAGGGCCGTTCCCTCCGCCACTCTTGATAAGGGATATCAAATTTTCATGTATTATACTAACATGTTTTATAGGTTTGTCAAGAGGACTTTTCCCCCGAATCCCGCAAAAAGGTTCCTTTTTTTCCATCGTTTAAAAATTATACATGACTTTTTTCCAATAAGAGGGTATAATGCTCAGTATCCGTGAAACAATGGAGGGTCTTGACTTTGAAAAAGCTGAACGATGCCGTGGACCGCTTTGCATATCACCATCCCAATTTCGGCATCCCCAACCTGATGAAATTCATCGTGGCCGGCAATGTCATCGTATTTTTGCTGCTGCGGCTAAGCAATTATTCCCTGTACGCCTATCTGGGCTTCAACTGGGGCCAGGTCCTGCATTTGCAGCTGTGGCGGCTGGTGAGCTTTATTTTCGTGCCGGATGTCAGCAATATCTTTTACCTCATCATCAACCTGTACTTTTATTACTTCATCGGCAACCTGCTGGAGCGGGAATGGGGCACGCCGAAGTTTAACCTCTACTACCTCTCCGGCGTGGTGCTGACCATTCTGGTGGGCATCATCGGCTATTACGCCTTCAACACCAATTACACCATTTTCGGCACCTATTATGTCAGCATGTCCATGTTCCTGGCCTTTGCCGCCTTGTATCCCGACGCCCAGGTGCTGCTGTTCTTCTTCATCCCCATCAAGATGAAGTGGCTGGCCATTCTGGACGCGGTGCTCTTCGCCGTGGACATTCTGGGCGCCTTGCTGCGGCTGGACTTTGTCAGCGCCCTCATTCCCATCATCGCCCTTTTGAACTTCCTGGTGTTCTTCTGGACGGACCTGATGGATGCTCTCGGCTCCCGGCGGCGCATGGCCCGTCACCAAAATTCCCACCAGACCATTCAATTCAAGTCCGCTGTGAAACAGCAGCAGAAAAAAGAGTCTCAGCAGGGCTACCGGCACAAGTGCTGCGTCTGCGGCCGCACGGACACCGACTACCCCGATCTGGAGTTCCGCTACTGCTCCCGCTGCGCCGGATACCACTGTTTCTGTCAGGACCACATTTTCAACCACGTGCATTTTACGGAATAAGCACTTCTCACGGCGCCGGAAAACACTCCGGCGCCGCATTTTTACAGATTTTATCTGGAAATGTACTCCGTGGTCTGATATATTAAATTGTTGCGAATCACCCCTTAATCTGGAGGAGGCATCCATATGCGTCTTTTAATTGTGGAAGACGAGCAGGGCATGGCGGAGGGACTGCGGGCCCTGTTGGAAAAGCAGGGTTATGTCACAGACCTGGCCTTTGACGGCGACAGCGGGCTGGACAACGGCCTGACCGGCCTGTACGACCTCATTATTCTGGACATTATGCTGCCGAAACGGGACGGTCTTTCCGTACTGGAGGAACTGCGGCGAGGCGGCATTGAGACTCCCGTCATGATGCTGACAGCCCGCAGCAGCGTGACGGACCGCATCCAGGGACTGGACCACGGCGCCGACGATTATCTGACCAAGCCCTTTGACACCGGGGAGTTTTTAGCCCGTGTCCGGGCCCTGACCCGGCGCAACGGAATGCCGTTGGAGGATGATCCCTCCTTCGGCGACATCCGACTGGACCGGCGGAAGCTGGAGCTGTGCCGGGGCAGTGAGCGGCTGCGCCTGGGCCCCAAGGAGTTTCAGGTGATGGAGTGCCTGCTGATGAACAAGAATCAGATCGTCCCCCGGTCGCTGCTTTGCGAAAAGGTCTGGGGACTGCTCAGCGAGGCGGAGTACAATAACGTGGAGGTCTACATCTCCTTCCTGCGGAAAAAGCTGCGGGCCCTGCATTCCAACGTGCAGATCCTATCCATCCGCAACGCCGGCTATCACCTGGAGGTACAGCCATGATCCGCAAGCTGCAAAGAAAGATCGTCCTGACCACCACGCTGACACTGGCCATTTTGATTGTGCTGGGCAATCTGATGGTCCACGTAGCCGTGGTGCTGGTATGCGGACAGATGACAGACCATATTTTAAAAAGTCTGGCGGAAAATGAGGAGGTCTTCCGGAGCTCTCAGCAAGGCCAGTTTGTGGAGGACCTGGCCTTTGGCAAGCTGACTGTAACGAAGGAGGAGTTGTTTAGTCTTCTGACCACCCCCCTGTACGTGGCGGAGTTTGGACCGGACGGCACGCTCCTTTGCTTTGAAGACCTGCGCAGCACATCTCCCCTGGACCCCAGCGATATGGAGCCGGTGCTGCGCACCGTCAGCCAGCGGGAGGCCGGCAGCGGCAGTTCCGGCGGTTTCCGGTATTATAAGGAGGAAAAGCCCTACGGTTATTTTGTGGTCCTGGCAAATAATGACTTGGGGTTTTCCAAAAATGTTGCCCGTCATCTGCTGCGGGTGAGCCTCAGTGTCAGCCTTCCTGTACTGCTTTTTTTATTCTGCATCAGTATCCTTTTGTCCCGCTACGCCATCTCCCCCGCCGTGAACGCCCTGAGGCGGCAAAAGCAGTTCATCTCCGACGCCGGCCATGAGCTGAAAACGCCCCTTTCCACCATCACGGTGAACACGGCCGTGCTGGCCTCGGAGCTTGGCCCCAACAAGTACATGGACTGTATCCAATATGAGACCCAGCGGATGGACGTTCTGGTGCGGCAGCTGCTGGATGTCGCCTGTCTGGATGACGCGGAGCCGGTGGAACGGAGAGAGGTCTTCTCTTTGTCCGAGGTGGTCTATCAGGCAACACTGCCCTTTGAAAGTCTGGCCTTTGAACAGAATATCCGCTACACCACGGACATTCAGGAGGGCTGTTCCCTCTGCGGCGACCCGGAGCGCGTCCGTCAGGTGGCCGGCATCCTGCTGGACAACGCCTTCAAATACTGCCGCTCCGGCGGCGAGGTCTCTTTGCAGCTGCGCCAGGAGGGCCGCCATTTGACACTGGAGGTCTACAACACCGGACAGGGCATCGCCCCGGAGGACCTTCCCCATATCTTTGAGCGGTTCTACCGCTGCGACAAGGCCCGCACCAGCAACGGCAGCTACGGGCTGGGCCTGGCCATCGCCTGGGCCGCCGTGGAAGCCGCCGGAGGAAAAATCACCGCCGAGAGCGAATACGGCCATTGGAGCCGCTTCCGGGTGACGCTGCCGGAACGGAATTTTTAAATTATTCACAGTTTTTAACACCGGTTTCAATCTTGGCTTAAACTTGCCCCCGTATTGTAGGAACGTCATATCAGGAATAAATGGAGGAGTTCGTATGCGAAAACAAATCACGGCCTTGGCGCTGAGCCTGGCACTGTGCGGTTCGCTCCTATCCGCCACGGCGCTGGCCGCGGAAACACCCGGCACCGCCGCGGACGCCGCAATGGCGGCCGCCGGCGTCAAGTACGGGCAGACTGTGACGCAAAAGGAGCTGTATGCCGCGGACCCGGAGGGCACCGTCTCTTTCGCCAATCTGGAGACCAGGGTCCGGGAAAACAACCTGACCATCCGGATGCTGGAGGAATCCATCGCCTCCATTGATGCGGTGGATTACGAAAAAATGTATGATGAGCTGAAGGATGGCCTGAACAGCATCGCAAAAACGCAGCAGACGATGCTCCATCTGGGACAGCTGGACAGCGCCATGGGCAATAGCAGCCTGTCTGGTTCCTTTGCCTCCGAGTACATCTTCTCCAATCTGGACGCCTCTTACGACTCCCTGCGGGACACCTTCGACGATCTGAAGGACGGCAAGATCCAGGCGGATTACGCCGCCGCCAAGCGGCAGCTGGAAAACGCGGAGGACCAGGTGGTCATGGGGGCGGAAACCCTCTACATGGCTGTTTTGGAGATGCAGAACACCCGCGCCGGCCTCCAGCGGCAGCTGGACGCTCTGGACCGCACCGTGGAGGAGATGGAGCTGCGCTACAAGCTGGGTCAGATCTCCGCCCTGACGCTGCAGCAGGTGAAGGACGGCCGCACCCAACTGTCCAGCGGCATTGCCACCCTGGACATGAACATCCGCAGCTACACCCGCCAGCTGGAGGTCATGCTGGGACTGGAGCAGACCGGCACCCTGACGCTGACGGAGCCTCCACAGGTCTCCGACAAGCAGGTGGCTGAGATGGATCTCAATGCCGCCCTGGCCGCCGCCAAGGAAAAGAGCTACGACCTCTTCGCCGCCCAGAAAACGCTGGATGACGCGGAGGAGACTTACAGGGACAGCATCAAGGGCTACGGCCAGAACAACTATCATTACAAGTCCGCCGTCCATACCTATGAAGCCGCCAAGTATACGTACCAGTCCACGGTCCAGTCCTTTGAGCTGAACTTCCGCGCCATGTACGACGCCGTGGCGGATTACCAGCAGGTGCTGAAGGCCTCCCAGTCCGCTCTGGATTACCAGAAAAACGCCTACGCGGCCTCTCAGCTGAAATATCAGCAGGGCACCATCTCCAAAAACGCCCTGCTGGAGGCCCAGGATTCCCTGGCCTCCGCCGAGGCGGATGTGACCACCGCCAGGCACAATCTCTTTTCCGCTTACCACACCTACCTGTGGGCCGTTGAGTACGGTATTTTGAACTGATGGAGGACCAACCGACTATGAATCGTACACGCATCGCATCCCTTCTGCTGGCCGGACTGACACTGCTTTCCCTGGCAGGCTGCGGCAAGCAGGAGGAGACTCAGGAAGAAGAGGCCTCCGGCACGCCTGTACAGGTCCAAGAGGTCTCCATGTCCGCCATCGGCACGGAGAATACCGTCTCCGGCCAGGTGACCTCGGACAACGAGCAGATGATCCTCATCGCCACGTCCGCCAAGTGCACCGCCGTTTACTTCCACGCCGGTGACACCGTGGAGGCCGGCGACATCCTCTGCACCCTGGACCTGGACAGCACCCTGGCCTCCTACAACGCGGCCAGCATCAGCTATGCCTCCACCGCCCAGAGCTACGCTGACCAGTCCAAGGTCTTTGACCAGCAGATCAGCCTGTACCAGGACAATCTGAACAATCTGAAGGCCCTGTATGAGATCGGCGCCGCCTCTCAGGTGGAGATCGACCAGGCGCAGCTGCAGCTGGAGTCCGCCATCGCCACCCGGAACTCCACGCTGGCTCAGCTGGAGGCCGGCATGAAGAGCTACCAGTCCAGTCTGGAGCAGCTGAACACCGCGCTGGAACATGTGGACGGCAGCGGCAATGTTGTGGCGCCCATGAACGGCGTGCTGGCCAGTCTGAACGTCACGGAAAACGGCTTCACCAGCACCAGCGCTCCCGTGGCCGTCATCGATGACCCCACACAGATGAAAGTCACCGTCATGGTGTCCGAGACCGTGGTGCCCAAGCTGGCCATCGGCGATCCCGCGGAGGTGTTCGTGTCCTCCCTGGGCAAGACCTTCAGCGGCACCATCCGCTCCGTGGACCAGGCCGCCAATATGCAGACGAAGCTGTATTCCGTCACCGTCGCCCTGCCCGGCGATGTGGCCGGACTGCTCTCCGGCATGTTTGCCGACGTGACCTTCCGCACGGATTATAACGACAACGCCGTGGTCATTCCCACGGAGGCCATCCTCACCAGCGGGGACATCCAATACGTCTATGTGGTGGAAGACGGCACCGCCAGATACGTGGAGGTCACCACCGGCATCACCGGCACCGGCGTCACCCAGATCACCTCCGGCCTCACCGCCGGGGAACAGCTGGTGACCGTGGGCCAGTCCTATCTGTCCGACGGCGCCGCCGTCCGCGTCGTCAGCGGCACGGATGACGCCGCCCTGGCCCATGAGGCGGAGACCGCCGCCGGGGAGGAGCAGGCCTGATGAATACTGCGAAAGCTTGTATCCAGCACCGGGTCGCCACGCTGCTGGCCGTCATCATGGTGGTCATTTTCGGCATCATGTACGGCACGCAGCTGCAAATGGCCCTGATGCCGGATATGGAGGCACCCATGGCCCTGGTCATGTGTGTGTATCCCGGCGCCACCCCCAGCGACATTGAAGCGCTGGTAACAGGGCCTCTGGAATCCGCCATCATGAAGGTCTCCGGCGTGGAGTCGATCTCCTCCACCTCCAACGACAGCTATTGTATGATCCAGGTCTCCTACGAGGACGGCACGGACCTGGACATCGCCGCCACCAAGCTGCGGGAAAAATTTGACCAGGTGGCCCTTCCCGATGACGCAAACGACCCCACCATCATCAACATGAACATCAGCGAGCTGATGCCCACCGCCATGATTGCCCTGATCGGTGATGATCTGGCGGAGCTTCAGTCCCTGGCGGAGGACACCGTCTCCCCGGCTCTGGAGCGCATTGACGGCGTGGCCCAGGTGGAGATCAGCGGCGGCGTGACCCAGCAGATCGCCGTGGAGATCGACCCCGCCCGCGCCGCCGGTCTGGGGCTCTCCAACAGCTACATCTCCCAGTTCCTGGCGGGCCAGAACCTGCTGTATCCCGGCGGCGATATGAAAAACGGCTCCAAGACCCTGACCGTTTCCACCGATGCCAAGTTCCAGTCCGTGGAGGACGTGGCCAATATGCTCATCTCCCTGCCCACCGGCGGCACGGTCCGCCTGTCCGAGGTGGCAGATGTGCATCTGGAAAACGAGAGCTCCGATGCCCTGGCCAAGGTGGGCGCTTCTCCCTGCGTCATGCTCCAAGTCTCCAAGCAGTCCGGCGCCAATGAAAAAGAGGTGTCCGACGCCATCTCGGAGCGTCTGGAGGAGCTGAAAGCTGACGTCCCCGATCTCCAGTATTCCGTCCCCTATATTGCCAGCGACTACATCGACCAGGTGGTCAGCTCCGCCTTCCAGAACATTTGGCAGGGCATCGTGCTGGCCGCCATCGTGGTGTTCCTGTTCCTGCGCCGGGGCGGCTCCACCCTCACCATCTGCATCTCCATGCCTGTGTGCATCCTGGCGGTCTTCGTCATGATGAATGTGCTGGACCTGACATTGAACATGATGAGTATGGGCGGTATCGCCATGGGTGTCGGCATGATTGTGGATAACTCCATCGTGGTCCTGGAGAATATCAACCGCTTCTCCGCCGAGGGCCACGACCGCATGAGCGCCTGCGTGGACGGCACCAAGGAAGTCACCTCCTCCGTCATCGCCTCCACCCTCACCACTTTGGCGGTATTCATTCCCCTGGGGTTGGTGGACGGTCTGGCCGGCTCCATGTTCCGGGACTTCTGCCTGACCATCGCTTCCCTGATCGGCGCGTCCCTCATCATCTCTTTGACGCTGGTGCCCTTGCTGTGCTACTTTACCCTGGATGAGGAAAAGGCCAGACAGCAGCAGCTGAAGCGGGTCCAAAAGGCCGCAAAACGGAATCCCGGCAGCATCCTGTCCCGCCTCTCCGCCTGGAGCCGGAAGCTCAAGGACACATATCTGCGGCTTTTGAACTATTTTGTCCATCACCTGAAGCTGGGCATGCTGGTCTCTCTGGGGCTGGTGCTGGTTTTCGTGCTGACACTGGCCAACACGAAAACCGTCCTGATCCCGGACATGGACCAGGGCACCGTGTCCATCAGCATCTCTCTGCCCACCGGCTCCGAGATCGACGAGGCCTCCGTTTTCGCGGACCGGGTGTCCGCCATCGTGGAGGCCAACTGCCCGGAGATGGAGGACATGTATTACATCGCACAGGCCGAATCCGTCACCATGGGCGTCATCCTGCCGGACAAGGAGGACCGGGCCCGCAGCTCCTTTGAGATCGCTGACGACCTGCGGGAAAAGCTGGAGGATATCGCCGGCTGCGAGATCACGGTCAGCGCCTCCAGCTCCATGTCCATGATGAGCGGTGCTGACATCAACGTGGAGATCTCCGGCGATGATTACGACACCCTGGCCGTCATTGCCGACGACCTGACGGAGCAGATCTCCCGGCTGCATGACGCCATCAATGTGGAGAACTCCCTGTCTACCCAGGTGCCGCAGGTGAAGGTCACGCTGAACCGGGAGACCGCCGCCCAGTACGGCCTGACCGCCGCCGCCATCGGCGGCGCCGTTCGCGCGGAGCTGACCGGCACCACCGCCACCACCGTCACCATCAACAACAAGGACCTGGATGTCATCGTCCGGGGCGACGGCAGTGCCGCCGAAAGTCTGGACGCCCTGCGCTCCATGCCGGTCCCCACTTCTTACGGCGGCTCCGTGCCCCTGTCCGCCGTGGCGGATGTGTCCATCGAGCAGGCACCCCAGACCATCACCCGCTCCAACCAGACCCGCCAGGTCACCATCAGCGGCGACACCATCAGCGGCGATACCGCCGCCATGACACAGACGATCACTCAGATCCTGAACGACTACCAGTTGCCCGAGGGCTATACCGTGGAAACCAACGGCGGATACGAGGATACGATGGAGAGCTTTTCCGACCTGGGCTTTGCCCTGGTGGTGGCGCTGCTTCTGGTCTACTTCGTTCTGGCTGTTCAGTTTGAGTCCTTCATTATGCCCGCCATGGTCATGATGGTCCTGCCCGTGGCCTTTACCGGCGCTCTGTTTGCCCTGCCGCTTACCGGCCGGGATATGTCCATTCTGGCATTGGTGTCCATCATCATGCTGGCCGGCACCGTGGTCAACAGCTCCATCATTTTGATCGAGTATATCAAGATCCGCCGCGAGATGGGCGAGAGCCGGGAGGTCGCCATCCTCCACGCCTGTCCCCTCCGGGTCCGTCCCATCCTGATGACCACGCTGACCACCGTCCTGGCCATGGTGCCCATGGCCCTGGGCATCGGCGGCACCAACGAGATGATGACCGATATGGGCATCACCATGATCAGCGGCATGGTCATCTCCACCGTGGTCACGCTGGTCTTCACTCCCGTGTACTATTCCGTGTTGGATAACCTCTCCACCCGGTTTGGCAAAAAGTCCAAAAAGGGACCGGCACCGCTCCCCAAGGAGCCTGCCCCGGTATAAGAAACGCCGGACCTGCTCATCGATGCAGGTCCGGCCTTTTTGCAGAAAGCAGCATCCCGCAGGCGATCCGCCCGCGGGATGCGCTCTTTATTCATCCGCTGTCAGTTCCAAAATCTCCAGGCCATGGTCGCTGAGTCCCGGAAGCAGCTGCTCATACGTCAGGGTGAACACCTGGGGACCCGCGGCATAGCAGGCCATCTCATAGGGGGAGTACCCCACTGTCATCCCGCTCTCACCAAAGGACAGGGCGTAGCTGCCCCAGTCCGCGGCGATCTCCCGGTAATTCTCCCAGAAAAAGTCCTCCGGCGCTATGCCGCTCTCCGCCGCCCGGGCCTCCGCCTGGCGGATGATCTCCTCTGTCACCAGGTCGCCGATCTCCTGGCCGTCAGCCGCCAGCGCCTCTGGCGAGAAAAACTCTCCTGTGGTCAGGTCAAAGTTCCAGCCCAGCAGCACCTGGTTAGGATGGGCGCCGCCGGTGTAGCTGTCACAAACGGCGGCAATGCTGACCAGATGCTCCGTTTCGTAGACCTGGCAGGTCAGGCTCTCCGTATAGGAACAGGCTTCCGTCCACTCCCCGCCGCTCTCCGTCCGCCAGGCCCGGTCCTCCCGGGCATAGCCCACGATCTCCGCCAGGCGTTCCGCCTCCGTCCAGTCGGAAAAGCGGCTGTTGAATGCCTCCACCGTGGCCAGCGCGGCCTCCTCCGCGGGAGAGGCGGCCTCCTGGACCTGGGAGCCGTCTTCCCGCAGCGCCTGAAGCTCCGGGACCTGATAGCTGTACACCACCAATTGCCCGCCGTCCTCGTCACAGATGGTATCGGCGTACTCCGTCAGTTCCACTTTGCAAGTAATTGCGGTCTCCTCCGGCGGCATTGCCGCCATGGCCGGCAATGCGTTTTTCACATCCGTGATCGTGCCGCCCGCACAGGCGGCCAAGGTGCCCAGCACCAGCAAGAAAGCGATAACTGCTCCCATATCCAAGCTCCTTTCTTGGCTTTCACAGAATGGCAGGGCCCTCCCGCCACTCCGTGCCGCCATGCGCAGCGATCAGGTTGGGATACGCCAGGGTATACAGATCGGTGGCCCGCGCCTCCAGCGCCAGGAGGCGTTGGGCCGGCTCCGGCAGCAGCCGGACATCAGCGCTCTTTGTCAAAACGGGCAGCGCAGCGGTCTCCCGCATCCGTGCCAGCAGCGCACGGCCGGTCCCGTTGGCAGCCAGCACCCGCAGGTAGGGCACCCGCTCCGGAAAGTCGGCAGGCGCCAGGCCCAGATATGCCCACAGGATCATCCGCGAAATGCGGCTGTACGCGTACCGCTTCGTCTTTGCGGACAGGCACACCTCATCCACAGAAGTCGCGGCGCGGCTGGCCTCATACAGCCGGCGGTACAGGCCTTCCCGCCCCTCGTCCAGGGCGGCGAAGTCCAACTCGGACATACTCCGCAGACGGGCCAGGATGGCCCGCTCACAGTTCTCCCGAAACACCGGCGCCCGGCCGGAGGCCTCTTCCGCTTCGTAAACACGGGCCATGGCCTCCGTCATCCGTTCCAGAGCCGGCTGGCGCGCTCCTTCCCGCAGCAGACGCCGCACCAGCGCGGCGGAGGGCAGCTCTTCCTCCAGCTCCAAGCCGTGGTAAGACGCCCCCTCCCGCTTCACTGACATGGGGCGGATGGCGCTTTCCCGGCGCAGCAGGGCCTTGCAGTATTCGACGCCCAGGGTGTTGTTGGGCGTTTCCAGCAACGCCGCTTCCTCCGAAGAAAGCATTGTCGCCAAAGCCCTCTGCCGTGCGGCGGCAAAGCTGTCGCCCTTGGTGAGCTCCCGCCGGACAAGGCTGTCCATTTCCGGGTCCAGCAAGGCGGCCGCCGCCCGCCGAAGCACCGCGGCGTCTCCGCATTCGCTTCCGAAGACCAGGTCCGTCACAAGGCCCGTCCCCATCAGCACCTGCACACCGCCGTCGGCGAACCGCTCCGCTGAGCTGACGGCCCAAGGCAGGGGCAGCTCCAACACCAGGTCCACGCCGCTCTCCACAGCGGCCCGGGCCCGGGCGTGCTTACGCAGCAGGGCAAAATCTCCCCGCTGGACAAAATTGCCGCTCATGACGCCGATGACGGCGGTATCCGCCCCCAGCCGTGCCCGCGTTTTTTCCAGCAGATACCGATGTCCGCGGTGCATGGGATTGTACTCTATAATGATACCTGCAATTTGCATAGATTTCACTCTCGATTCGGTGACAAAAAAGTGACATTTCGGTAAAAATGGTGGTTGTAACCTGGAAGAACTCTGTTATAATAAATAATGTGTAGGATTCCGCCCGGTTTTGGCGGAGTTTTCTTGTGCCCATTTTATATCAATTATGGGGAAGCCGCAAGGTCTTTCCCCAAAAGAAGAAAAAGAGGAGTCGTGAATCATGAACATTCTCGTCATCAACGCTGGCAGTTCTTCCCTGAAGTATCAGCTGCTCAATCCTGAGACCGGCGTGCTGCTGGCCAAGGGCCTGTGCGAGCGCATCGGCATTGACGGCAAATTCACCTACAAGCCCCAGGTGGAGGGCAAGGAGGTCCTGGACGCCGTTGATGTGGCCATGCCCACCCACTCCGAGGCCATTCAGACCGTGCTGAACGCCCTGGTGGACGCCAAGAACGGCGTCATCGGTTCCATGCAGGAGATCGACGCCGTGGGTCACCGGGTGGTGCACGGCGGCGAGGCCTTCAACAAGTCCGTCCTCATCACCGACGAGGTCATGAAGGCTCTGGAGGATTGCATCCCCCTGGCGCCTCTCCACAACCCCGCCAACATCACCGGCATCAACGCCTGCACCGCCGTCATGGGCAAGGACGTGCCCCAGGTGGCCGTGTTCGACACCGCCTTCCACCAGACCATGCCCGCCAAGGCATACATGTACGCCCTGCCCTATGAGTACTATGAGAATGACAAGGTCCGCCGCTACGGCTTCCACGGCACCTCCCACAAGTATGTGGCCGGCCGTGCCGCCGCCATGCTGGGCAAGAAGCCCGAGGAGCTGAAGCTCATCTCCTGCCACCTGGGCAACGGCTCCTCCGTCACCGCCATCGACGGCGGCAAGAGCGTGGATACCTCCATGGGCTTCACCCCCCTGGCTGGCCTGCCCATGGGCACCCGCTCCGGCGACCTGGACGCCGGCATTTTGCAGTATGTCATGAACAAGTATGGCATGAACATCGACGACATGCTGAACGTACTGAACAAGAAGTCCGGCGTGCAGGGTGTTTCCGGCGTCAGCTCCGACTTCCGTGACCTGGAGAACGCCCACAAGGAGGGCAACGAGCGTGCCGGCCTGGCTGTGGATATGTTCAACTACGGCGTGAAAAAGCTCATCGGCGCCTATGCTGCCGCCATGGGCGGCGTGGATGCCATCATCTTTACCGCCGGCGTGGGTGAGAACTCCGCCAACCAGCGTCTGGCCATCGCCAGCGGTCTGGAGTTCATGGGCGTGAAGATGGACGCCGAGGCCAACAACGTCCGCGGCAAGGAGACCGTCATCTCCGCCGCCGACTCCAAGGTGAAGGTCCTGCTGATCCCCACCAACGAGGAGCTCATGATCGCCATGGACACCGCCGCCATCGTCAAGGGCTGATATTCCGCTGAAAAAGGCCCGCCTCCGTGATCAATATCACGGAGGCGGGCCTTTTTTGTGTTCGCAGCTGTCACTTCTGGCGCTCGCGGAGCATCTCTTCCACGATCTCCGCCGCTGTGGCCGCCAGGATGGAGCAGTGGTCTGTGATGCCCAGTTCTTTTGCCGCCGGCGTCCTGTCATCCGCCGCCAGCTCCATGGGCAGCAAGGTTTCGCAGCGCACCGCCCCGAAGCGCTGAGAAAAACGCTGCAAAAATTCCCGTCCCTGCGCCACGGCGCGGAGCTTGCTGTTCACAGGATCATTGGTATCCACAGGTGTCAGCATTCCCAGCACCATAATAGCGCCGGAGATGGCTCCGCACAGCTCTCCGGAGCCTGCCCCCCGGCCAAAGCAGCCGGAAACACTCAGGCTTTTCGTTTCGCTCAGTCCTGTCACATCGGAAAACGCCGCCAGGAGACTCTGGCTGCAATTGTAGCCTTTCATATGGTATTCGTGGGCTAATTGACTGTGGTTCATGATAAACTCCCTTTCCGGCCGAAGCGGCCACATGATGCTTTTTTTATTCTCTCCACTTCCATGATACCTTGTTTTACTTGCTCATGTAGGATATAATCTGGAATGGAATTATCACGATTTTCGATAGTTGAGGGGATGCCTGTGATTGACCTGCGCCTGCTGAAAACATTTTTGACCGTTCTGGAGACCGGGACCTATTCCCAGGCTGCCATCGAGCTGGATTATGCCCAGTCCACCGTCACAAAGCACATGCAGCTGCTGGAGGGGCCTATCACGGTACGAAGCTGCTGCGGCGGCAGGGCACCCGCATGGTGCCCACGGAAGAAGGGCTGGCGCTTCAGCGCTACGCGGAGCAGATCCTGCAGCTGTATGAGGCCTCCCGCCGGGAGATCGTTTCCCCGGAAAAGCGGGTCATCCGCATCGGCGCCACCAACACGTTGGCCGATACCTATCTGCCGCTGGCCATTTCGCAGCTGAAAGCCGCCTGCCCCGATACCGCCATCCACCTCACAAACGGGAACCCGCAGTTTTTATATGCGCTGTTGAGAAGCGGACAGCTGGACGCCATGTTCATCATCGACACCCAATGCCGCCATCAGGGCTTCGCCGTCAGGCGCATCCGCCAGGAGTCCATGGTGGTCGCCGTACCGCCTCTCCACCCGCTTTCCAAAAAAGACGCGGCGTCTTTCGATGACATCCGGGACGAATCCTTCATCCTCACGGAAAACGGATGCAGCTACCGGAAGATCCTCGTAAACGAGTTTTCCAGACACGGTCTCTCCCCCAGGATCGTCATGGAATTGGACAGCACGCAGGCCATCAAGCAGGCCATTTTACAAAAATACGGCATCGGCTTCCTGCCGGCGCTTTTGCTGCGCAGGCCTGACCTGCTGACGCCTGTTCCCTTTCATACGGAATACGCGCCGGCCTGCAGCTGGATCGTCTACGCGCCAAATGCCACCTGCACGCGGCCTCTCATGGACCGTATTGCAGACACGATCCTGCAAGCCTATCCGGAATGAAGGCCTGCGGCCATGAAAAAAGCGCCGTCTCCGCTTTCCCTGTTGATGCAGCCAGCGCAGTACGACAGACAGAGGCACAAAAAGGCCGCTTTTTTCTATATTTTCTTCCAAAAACCGTTGACAAATTTCATTACCGTTGATATACTTGATAAGCCGCTTTGAATGGGTCTACAAGTGCGCCCAGGCGCCGCCCCCGACAGCGAGCCCGTAAATGAAGGAGTTGAATCAAGCAATGAACGCAATCATCGTGACCGGCGGCAAGCAGTACAAGGTCGCTGAAGGCGACGTGGTCTACATCGAGAAGCTGGACCAGGAAGCCGGCGAGACCGTGAAGTTCGATCAGGTCCTGGCCGTCATCGACGGCGATAAGGCCACTTTCGGCACCCCCATTGTGGAGGGCGCTTCCGTGGAGGCCAAGATCGTCAAGAACGGCAAGGGCAGGAAGATCCGCATCTTCAAGTACAACGCCAAGAAGGGTTACCGCAAGCGTCAGGGCCATCGTCAGCCTTACACCAAGGTTGAGATCGGCAAGATCTCTGTCTGAGCAATGACTACCATCACATTCCGCACAGAGGGCGACCGGATCACCGGTTTTGACTCTCAGGGCCACAGCGGCTACGCCGAGGAGGGCGCGGACATCGTCTGCGCGGGCATCACCAGCGCCATCCGCCTGGTGGAGGCCACCATCAACGACGTGCTGGGTTTGGCGGCATCTGTGAAGGTCCGGGAAAGCAGCGCATCCATCTCCCTCCGCCTCCCCGGGGGCCTGGCTCCCACGGCGGAGAGCACCTGCCAGGCACTTCTGACGGGACTGATGGTCTACTTTACCGAGCTCCACGACGAGTTCCCCGACAACATTGAAGTTTTGGAGGAAGAGTGATTCCTCTCCATCATTCTAAAGAAAGGATGGTCCGTATCATGATTCGTATTGGTCTTCAGTTCTTCGCCCACAAGAAGGGCGGCGGCTCTACCAAGAACGGCCGTGACTCCGAGTCCAAGCGCCTGGGTCCCAAGCGCGCTGATGGTCAGTTTGTCAAGGCCGGCAACATCCTGGTCCGCCAGCGCGGCACTCACATCCATCCCGGTGTGAACGTTGGTATCGGCACTGACGATACCCTGTTCGCCAAGGTGGACGGCGTGCTCCGCTTCGAGCGCCTGGGTAAGGATCGTAAGCAGGCTTCTGTTTACGCCGCCGAGTGATCAGTCACTGGAGAGCCCCGAACAATGCTGTTCGGGGCTCTTTTTCCAGTAATACTGACCGTGCAGATCGTATCAGGCGTCCGCATCCGAGAATATACCCGGAGCGTGTTTTGGGATGTGTGCGCCTCTACGGGAATACTAGCAAAAAGTTTTGGAGGTGTGTTCCTTATGGCAACTTCTTTCATCGACAAGGCCCGCATCACCGTGAAAGCCGGCAACGGCGGCAACGGCGTGGTGGCCTTTCACCGGGAAAAATACGTGGCGGCCGGCGGCCCCGACGGCGGCGACGGCGGCCGGGGCGGCTCCATCATCTTGCAGGTGGATGACAACCTGTCCACCCTGATGGACTTCCGCTATAAGCGCAAATACGCGGCTCCCAACGGCATGGACGGCCAAAGCTCCCGCAAATCCGGCAAGGACGGCGCCGACCTCATCATCCGAGTGCCCCGGGGCACCCTGGTGCGGGATGCCGAGACCAATGAGATCATCAAGGACATGAGCGGTCCGGAGCCCTTCGTGCTGTGCCGGGGCGGCCGGGGCGGCTGGGGCAACACCCATTTCGCCACCCCCACCCGGCAGGTGCCCCGTTTTGCCAAGGCGGGCCTGCCCGGCGAGAGCCATGACGTCATCCTGGAGCTGAAGCTGCTGGCGGACGTGGGGCTCATCGGCTTTCCCAATGTGGGCAAGTCCACCCTTTTAAGCGTGGTCTCCAAGGCCCAGCCCAAGATCGCCAACTACCACTTCACCACCCTGTTCCCCAATCTGGGCGTGGTGTGGGTGGACGAGGGCATCTCCTTCGTTATGGCGGACATCCCCGGCATCATTGAGGGCGCCAGCGAGGGCGCCGGCCTGGGCCACGATTTCCTGCGGCACATTGACCGCTGCCGCCTGCTGGTCCACGTGGTGGATGTGTCCGGCAGCGAGGGCCGGGACCCTGTGGCGGATTTTGACGCCATCTGCGAGGAGCTGAAGCAGTACAGTCCGGAGCTGGCGGAGCGGCCCCAGATCGTGGCGGCCAACAAGGTGGACATCACGGAGGACCGGTCGAACCTGGAGCGGCTCCGCGCCCATGTGGAGGGCAAAGGCTATTCCCTGCTGGGGATCTCCGCGGCGGCTCACCAGGGCACCCGGCAGCTGGTGGGCAAGGTGGCGGAGATGCTGTCCACCCTGCCGCCCGTCACTGTGTACGAGCCGGAGTATGTGCCCCGTCCCGAGGTGGTGGACACCTCTGTGCCTCTGGACATTCATCGGGCCGATGACGGCACCTGGCTGGTGGAGGGTCCCTGGCTGCAGCGCCTTATGGGCAATATCAACTTCTCCGACTACGAGAGCCGGATGTACTTTGACCGGACCCTGCGGGAATCCGGCCTGTTCCAGCAGCTGGAGGAGCGGGGCATCCAGGACGGCGACACCGTGTCCATGTACGATTTCGAATTTGAATATCAGCGGTAAACTCAGCGGCGGGAAGAGGACAACCTCTTCCCGCCGCTTTAAAATCCACAATCTGCCCTGGAGGTTTTTCGCAAAATTTGTCATATCCGCAAAATTTGCTTTTCACACATTGACAAATGCATTTCGCCAGGGTACACTTGCCCCAAGTTCAAAAGAACAAAACCGATGACGCAGACGAGTAAGCAGAACGCATCTCTTTCAGAGAGCCGCCGGTGGTGGGATGGCGGCAGAGAGGCCTTTGCCGAATGGACTGCGGAGGGCGGGCTGAACGGGTCCTTTCCCCAGTAAGCACCGACGGGCTTTTCCCCCGTTACCAAGGAAGGACGTGTGTTGGCACGTCGCCGAGCGGACGAGTGATCGTCAATTTGGGTGGCACCGCAGAAGTTTTCAGACTTTTGTCCCAAAGGAACCATTGGAATGGGTCCTTGTGGGATGGAGGTCTTTTTTCTTTACCTCTTTCCCGGCCGGACCCCTGGAACGCGAAAGGAGCAACTATGATGACCACTGAGAAGATCCCCTACAAGATCTATCTGTCTGAAGACGAGATGCCCAAAAATTGGTACAACATCCGGGCGGATATGCAAGTAAAGCCCGCGCCGCTGCTGAATCCCGGCACCGGAGCTCCCATGGGCTTTGAGGACCTGCGGCCCGTGTTTTGCGATGAACTCATCCGTCAGGAGCTGGACAATGACACCAGAGAGATTCCCATTCCCCAGGAGATCCGGGACTTTTACAAAATGTACCGCCCCTCTCCTCTGGTGCGGGCCTACTGTCTGGAGGAAAAGCTCCGAACGCCGGCCAAGATCTACTACAAATTTGAGGGCAACAACACCTCCGGTTCCCACAAACTCAACAGCGCCATCGCCCAGGCCTATTACGCCAAGCAGCAGGGGCTCAAGGGCGTCACCACCGAAACCGGCGCCGGACAGTGGGGCACCGCCCTCTCCATGGCGTGCAGCTATCTGGGGCTGGACTGCAAGGTGTATATGGTGAAGTGCTCTTACGAGCAAAAGCCCTTCCGTCGGGAAGTCATGCGGACCTACGGCGCATCCGTCACCCCTTCGCCTTCCATGGAGACGGAGATCGGCAAAAAGATCCTGGCGGAGCATCCCGGCACCACTGGTTCTTTGGGCTGCGCCATCTCCGAGGCGGTGGAGGTGGCCACCAGCCACCCCGGCCACCGCTACGTACTGGGTAGCGTGCTGAACCAGGTGCTGCTGCACCAAAGCGTCATCGGCCTGGAAACCAAGACGGCCCTGGACAAATACGGTATCGTCCCGGATATCATCATCGGCTGCGCCGGCGGCGGCAGCAATCTGGGCGGCCTCATCTCTCCCTTCATGGGCGAAAAGCTGCGGGGCGAGCGGGATTACCGCATCATCGCCGTGGAACCCGCCTCCTGCCCCAGCTTCACCCGGGGCAAGTTCGCCTACGACTTCTGCGACACCGGCATGGTGTGCCCCCTGGCCAAAATGTACACCCTGGGCAGCGGCTTCATTCCCTCCCCCAACCATGCCGGCGGCCTGCGGTATCACGGCATGAGCTCCATCCTCTCCCAGCTGTACCACGACGGCTACATGGAAGCCATCTCCGTGGAGCAGACGAAGGTGTTTGAGGCGGCGGAGCAGTTTGCCCGGGTGGAGGGCATCCTCCCCGCTCCTGAATCCAGTCACGCCATCCGGGTGGCCATTGACGAGGCCCTGAAATGCCGGGAGACCGGCGAGGAAAAGACCATCGTCTTCGGTCTCACCGGCACCGGCTATTTCGATATGGTGGCTTATGAAAAGTTCCACAACTGCCAGATGAACGACTACATCCCCACAGACGCGGAGCTGGCCGCCAGCCTGGCCCAGCTTCCCAAGGTCCCCGGCCAGATGTGACCGCTTTCTGAGAAAACAGCCATGCCGGACGCCGCTTTCGCGGCGTCCGGCATGGACCAGCTTGACAAAAGCCTGTTGGATCGAAAAGGCGGCGGCAAAAAGCAAGGGGAGTACGAGGGGACGGGAGTCCCTTCCTGATTGGATCGAATACCTGCAAAAAGCCTGTGAGAGCAGGCGTTTGCGCCGCGAAACGGCAGCTTTTCCGGCTGCGAGGCATCCCAAAAAGCGAGGTATTGTAAAGCCGCGTCTCCCCACCCGCTCAATGCTCCTTCCAGATGAAGATGGGCAGGGGCGGCTCTCCCCGCCGGTTGCTCCATTGGCAGCAAAGGACGGTGTACACCCTGTCATCCACCGTCTTCAAATACTCCAGGACGGCATCCCGCTCTTCATAGCCGTTCTCCTTTCCATAGTATAAGGCAATGGCCATGACGCCGCCGGGCCGCAGAAGACGCAGCCCCGCTCCGATGGCCGCCACAGAGGACTCCGCCCGGGTAAAAATGTGAGGATCACCGCCGGGCAGGCGGCCAAAATTGAATACCACGCAGTCCGCCGTCCCCGCCGGGGCATACTGCTCCATATAGGCATGGCTGTCCAGGACCACCTGGGCGGAAAGTCCCTCCTGCTCCAGCAGGGCTCTGGTCTGGTCCACGGCGCTTTGCTGGATGTCAAAGGCCAGTACTTTGCCCCGTTCTCCCGCCAGGCGGCACAGCAACGCCGTGTCCCGGCCCCGGCCCGCCGTGGCGTCAATGCAGAACGCCCCTTCCTTCACATGCCGCCGCAAAAATTCATGAACCATGCCCAGTGTGTTCAGCTGCATCCCGTTTCCCTCTTTTCCGGTTTTTTCTGGCACCGCGCATTTGCGGAGAAAATTTCCAACAAAAAAACAGCATATTCTCTCTTTTTCGAATCAAACTATGCTCGCGATACCCAGTGACCCAGCAAGTATGATTGATGAAAAGGAGAAATGGATTATGTCTAGCAACAATTCCAACAAGATCAACATTCCCGAGGCCCGCGCCGCTATGGATAAGTTTAAGATGGAAGCTGCCGCCGAGGTCGGCGTCAACCTGAAGGAAGGCTACAACGGCGACCTGACCTCCCGTGAGGCCGGCTCTGTCGGCGGCCAGATGGTCAAGAAAATGATCGAGTCCTACGAGAAGAACCTGTAACACTCTCCCGGTGCAAAGGAGAGGCGGCTGATGCCGCCTCTCCTTTTCTATTACGGTTCAGCGGCTCCGGATACCCGACCCCGCTGCTTGCGCTGCTGCTCCGCCATCAGGTCTGCCAGGGTAAACCGGTCGATATAGTCGTTCACCACCGCGTACAGGCCAGACCAGAAATCCAGCGTGGGACACGCGTCGCACCGGACACAATGATTTTCCGTTCCCTCCAGGCAGGCCACCGGCGCAAGGTCTCCCTCCGTCAGCCGCAGGATATCCCCTAAGGAATACGCCTCCGGCGGCCGGGTCAGCTGGTATCCTCCCTGGGAGCCGCGGCTGCTGCGCAGCATGCCGGCCTTGCTGAGGCTGCCGGCGATCTGCTCCAAATATTTCACGGAGATCTCCTGCCGGGCCGCCACATCCTTCAGCGCCACATATCCGCTCCCGCCGTTGACAGCCACATCCAGCATCAGACGCAGGGCATAGCGCCCTTTTGTGGAAATCCTCATACACCGTCCCCCTTTTATTTCCTATTTTGCCATAGGAAAAGCAGGAGCGCAAGCGTCCCCGCCTGAAAAACGTGCCGCGCCGCATATTTTTTTCAGATGCCGCCAACCTATCCACAAGGATTTTCAAAGGAGGTCTTCCCATGCTTCGCTTATCCCGCGCACTGGGGGCGGCAGTTCTTGCGCTGGCCTGCGCCCTGCTGGTCTGGAGGGTATCCGGCCAGGACGCTTCTCTTTCCGCCTCGGCTCCGGCGGCCGTTCCCGCCTCCACCGATAACTGGGGTCTGTCCTTTCCCGTGGAGGGGCAATCGCCGGTGGGCAATGCCACTGTGGAGGAGCTGGCCCAATACGACACCTGGTATTTGGGTGACACCAGCCAAAAGGTCATTTACCTGACCTTTGACTGCGGCTATGAAAACGGCTACACGGAATCCATTCTGGATACGCTGAAAAAGCACAATGCCCCCGCCGCCTTTTTCGTGGTGGGCAATATGATCGAAACGGCGCCGGATATCATCCGCCGTATGGCGGCGGAGGGCCACATCGTGGGCAACCACACCTATCACCACCCGGATATGTCCAGCATTGCCGACCAGTCCGCCTTCCAAAAGGAGCTGGACTCCCTGGCGGCGCTGTACCAGGAGACTACCGGCGAGGAGCTGCCCCGGTACTACCGCCCGCCCCAGGGAAAATACAACACGGAAAACCTGCGGCAGGCCAAGGCCCTGGGCTACCGGACCGTTTTGTGGAGCCTTGCCTATGTGGACTGGTACGTGGATGACCAGCCCACGGCGGAGCAGGCCTACGCCAAGCTGCTGCCCCGCATCCACGACGGCGCCATCGTGCTGCTGCACTCCACCTCCCGCACCAATGCCGAGATCCTGGATGACCTGCTGACCAAATGGGAGGACATGGGCTACACCTTTGCCTCCCTGGACCAACTGCCCGCCGCCCAATAACCAAAAACAGGACCGTCTCCCAGGGGAGGCGGTCCCGCCGGACCATTCACCGAAGCCAAAAAAACAGCAGATACAGCACCAGTTGGTGGAGCGGGTAAAAGGCATATGCCGCATACTGGGCCCACCGGCCGCCAGGACCCTTTTTCCCGTTGTACAGCCAGATGGGCACCAGCGCCAGCACCGCAAAGCCCTGGACAGGGAATTCAAACGGATGCCCCGCCAGCGTCAGCGAAAGACACCACCCCTTGAACCACACCACGTTCAGTGCCGTCATAGCCGCCAGCTGAGCCGCCCAGGCCATGGGGAAATCCCGGAACAGGTAAAAGGCGATGACGGTCATAACGCCCTTGGCTCCGTAATCCACCATGCCCACAGCGCCTAAAAGGCAGGCCACCGCCGCCGTGGCCGCGCCCTTGACCACCGCTCCGGGCGTCCGCCTTTTCCGGGCCTTGTCCAACGCGGAAATGGCCCACAGGCCCAGCAGCAGGGTAAACAGGACGTTCTGGTGAAAGGGATAGAACACCGTGCTGCCCTGGATCAAGTCAAAGGGGATCTCCGAGAGGAGCGCGAACAGCAGCAGCCGCCTGGCATACCGCCTCACATCCGCCGTGTGGAGAAAGCCCTCCGAGATCTGAAAGGCAAAGATGGGGAAAGCCAGCCGGCCCAAAAAGGTCATCCAGCTGTTGCCCGGGACCAAGGTGGCCCACAGATGGTCCAGCAGCATGCAGAAGATGGCCAGCAGGCGAAGGGTCATGGCGCTGATACCGCCAAACGGCTTTTTCAAAAAAGGACTGCTGCCTGTTTTTTGTCTCTGTTCCATAGATTCCTCCTGTTCATCGTTCTATATGAAAGACGTTTCCCGCCGTCAAAATGTTACCGGAAAGCACTGCCCTGCTCCACATCATCCCGCAGGAAGGCAGCATGAATGGCGTTCAGCACCCGCTTTTTATCCCCGCTCCACAGTGGCGCCAGCAAGTCCCGCTTGGCACCGTCCCCGGTCAGGCGGTGAATGACCATTTCCCGGGGAATACTGCGGACGCAGTCCTCCAGCAGGCTGATATACCCCTCCAGATCCGGCAGCGCCACCCGCCCCGCCTGCCAATCCGCGGCCAGGTCCGTGCCCCGCAGCACGTGGAGCAGATGGAACTTGATACCCTCCGCCCCGGAATGCCCGATGTACCGGGCAGTTTCCATCATCATCTCCCGGTCCTCTCCCGGAAGGCCCAGGATCTGATGGACCACCACCGTGACACCGATGGCACGCAGCTCCGCCGCCGCACGGTCAAACACGGGCAGCGCATAGCCCCGGCGGATATAGGCGGCGCTGGCCGGATGGATGGTCTGGAGTCCCAGCTCCACCCACACAGGCTTTTTTTCCCGCAGCTCCGCCAGCATCGCCAGCACCTCCGGCCCCAGGCAGTCCGGACGGGTGGCAATGGACAGTGCCGCCACTTCCTCCGGCTCCAAAGCCGCCGCATACAGCTGCCGCAGCCGGTCCACCGGGCCGTAGGTATTGGTGAAGGACTGGAAATAGGCGATATAGCGGGCGTTGGGCCCCGCCTTGACCGCCACTCGTTCCCGTGCCGCCGCCAACTGCCGGCGGATGTCCCCCGCCGCCGCAAAGGCTCCGGCACCGTCGCAGAAAATGCAGCCCCGATCGCCCAATGTTCCGTCCCGGTTAGGGCAGGTGCAGCCGGAGGACAGGGACAGCTTGTACACCTTTGTGCCGTAAACAGCCTTCAAGTGGCTGCCAAGATCGTTCCAGTACATAGGCCGCTCCTTTCCTTTTCATTCAGTATACCCGACTTCCGTCCGGTTGCCAAGCCCCGGAAGCGGGACAGCCTGCGCGCCTGCTTTTCCGACATGGGAGGTGCATTCATGCACGACTATTTTTGCGGCTGGTATTATAAGTGCCAGTCTGAGCGAGAAACCCTGGCCATCATCCCCGCCGTTCACCGGACAGGCGGCAGCACCACCTGCTCCATCCAGCTCATCACCGAAGCCTCCTCCTGGAGCGTTCCCTTTCCCGGCTCCGCGTTCCGGGAGGAGGGCGGGCAGGTTGCCATCGGTGAAAACCGCTTTGGTCCCCAGGGCCTGCACCTGGAGCTTCGCGCTCCCGGCCTCTTTGCGGCAGGCACGCTCCGGTTCGGCCCCTTCACGCCCCTTCATTACGATATCATGGGCCCTTTGCGCTATGTGCCCTTTCTGGAGTGCCGCCACAGCGTGTTCAGCATGCGTCACACCGTGGCGGGAACGCTGCGGATCAACGGCGTTCCCCGCGTGTTCCAAAGCGGCACCGGATACGTGGAGGGCGACCGGGGCCGCTCCTTCCCGAAGGGATATGTCTGGACCCAATGCGCCCTTCCGGACGGAGCGGTGATGCTGGCCACGGCGGATATCCCCTGGGGCGGTCTCCATTTTACCGGGGTCACCGCCGCCATCCTCTGGAAGGGCAGGCAGTACCGCCTTGCCACCTATCTGGGGGCAAAGGCCGTTGATATCCAAAACGGCGCCGTTACCATCCGGCAGGGCCGCGCCAGTCTGACGGCCAGACTGCTGGAGCCGTCTGGCCAGGCGCTCCGGGCGCCTGCCGGCGGCGCCATGGTACGGACCATCCATGAGCATGCCGCCTGCCGGGCCTTTTACCGCTTCCAGCTCGGCAAAGACACCCTCTTCTCTCTGGAGGTCCCCAACGCCTCCTTTGAATATGAATTTCCAAAAGAAGCCTCTGTTTGACACGCTTCGGCCGGACGGCTATAATGGCTGCAAGAGATCATTTGCAAGGAGCTGCCTATGCCGAACATCATCGAAGTCACTGATCTTTCCTCCCCCGCCCTGGATGCCTTTGCCCGCCTGACGGAGGGACAGCTCCGCCGCCGGCTGGAGCCGGAGAAGGGGCTTTTCATCGCGGAGAGCCCCAAGGTGATCCAACGGGCTCTGGACGCCGGATATGAGCCTGTCTCCCTGCTGATGGAGCGCAGGCAGATGGACGGTCCGGCCCGGGAGCTCATGGCCCGCTGCAGAGATATCCCCGTCTACACCGCCTGCCGGGAAATGCTGGCGTCTCTCACCGGCTACCCCCTGACCCGGGGCGTGCTGTGCGCCATGCGGCGCCCGCCTTTGCCTGGCGTGGAGGCTCTTTGTGCCGGGGCGCGGCGGATCGCCGTTCTGGAGGGCATCGTAGACCCCACCAACGTGGGCGCCGTTTTCCGCTCCGCCGCCGCGCTGAATATGGATGCCGTGCTGGTGACGCCCACCTGCTGCGATCCCCTGTACCGGCGGTCCGTGCGGGTCAGCATGGGCACAGTGTTTCAGGTGCCCTGGACATACATCGGAGACACGCCCGCCGACTGGCCCGGACCGGGCATGGCGCGGCTGCGCAGCCTTGGCTTCCGCACCGCCGCCATGGCCCTGTGCGACACATCCATCAGCATTGAGGACCCCCGTCTGGCAGCGGAGCCGCGGCTGGCCATCGTGCTGGGCACGGAGGGCGACGGCCTCTCGCCCCGCACCATCGCCGCCTGTGACTACACCGTGCGCATCCCCATGGCCCACCAGGTGGATTCCTTGAACGTGGCGGCGGCCAGCGCCGTGGCCTTCTGGCAGCTGCGGCCCCGGTAAGGCAGTCCCCCAATCATATGCAAAAGCAGCGGTTTTCGTCCGAAAACCGCTGCTTGCTTCTATGCCCGCCGGATGACGCCGCAGGCGATTTTCGTGCCCGCGTTGCCGGCAGGCTGGGTGTGAAAATCGTCCGCTCCGCCGTGGATGACCACAGTCCGCCCAATGACCTCCGCCACGGAAAAGCGGTCGGTCAGCACCGTCAGGTACGCCCCGCCGCCGCAAAGCAGCAGCGGCGGCAGGTCGCCCGCGTGCCGGGGGTGCGCCGCGCCGTGGGGGTCGTAGTGGCCTCCCGTGTCTGAAAAATGTTCTCCGGAACAGCTGCCTCCCTCATGGATATGAAGGGCGAAAAAGCCCGTCTCACTCTCCCGCGGCAGTCCGGACACGTGGACATCCACCAGAACGGCGCCGCGCTTTTGATAAAACCGGA
>JAETPK010000025.1 GCA_021771265.1 Oscillospiraceae bacterium | reverse complement strand
GGTAAGGCCGTGGCACACCAGCGGGCCAAGGGCCCGCCGCCGACAGGCGTCCGAGCGTTTTGCCGGAGGCAAAACCTCGAAGCGGACCGGATTCATTTCGGGCCGCTTGCGTTCAAGAAATGGGTTCCCGCCGGATGAGTCTGGCGGGAACGGGTTACGGCCTGGACTACGCCCAGCAGTACCGGAACGTGCCGTATATCGGTGTGCTGAAGCCGGAGGTCTACACCGCCCGGTAATACGATTTCCCGCATCCAAAGGAGGATGGATCTGTGACGAGACAAAATAAGGCGTCAGGACTCAGCTTTATGTTCCTGATCATGGTGATCGTGCTGTGCCTCAGCTGGCTGTGGCAGGCGGATACCCAGGGAGAGAGACTGGACTATGCCCAGGTCCGCCAGCTGTTCCAGCAGGAAAAGGTGGAGGAACTGAGCGTCAGCAAGCAGCATGTCCTGACCATGAAACTGAAAGACAGCGGGGAGACGGTACGCTATCAGCTGTACAGCTTCGACCTGTTTTACGAGGACCTGGACCCCCTGATCCAGGAGCAGTATGCCAAGGGCATCATCAAGGATTACGACTACCCACCCAGGGAGACCACCAACTGGCTGGAATATCTGCTGCCCTGGCTATTGATGCTGGTGCTGCTGGGCGGCATGTGGTATTTGATGTTCGTCCGTTCCCAGGGGGGAATGGGCGGCGACCGCATGGCCAAATTCGGTATGGCCCGCACCCGGACCCTGACGGACAAGGACAAAAGGGTCACCTTTGAGGATGTGGCTGGCGCTGAAGAGGAAAAGGAAGAACTCCGGGAGATCGTGGAGTTTTTGAAGGACCCGCAGAAGTATATCGCCCTGGGGGCACGCATCCCCAAGGGCGTGCTGCTGGTGGGCCCTCCGGGCACCGGTAAGACGCTGCTGGCCAAGGCTGTGGCCGGCGAGGCTGGCGTGGGCTTCTTGTCCATCTCCGGCTCCGATTTCGTGGAGCTGTATGTGGGCGTGGGCGCCAGCCGTGTCCGGGACCTGTTTGACCAGGCCAAGAAGAATTCCCCCGCCATCGTGTTTATCGACGAGATCGACGCCGTGGGCCGCCAGAGAGGCACGGGATTGGGCGGCGGCCATGATGAGCGGGAACAGACCCTCAATCAGCTGCTGGTGGAGATGGACGGCTTTGCCGCCAATGAGGGCGTTGTGGTGCTGGCCGCCACCAACCGGGCGGATGTGCTGGACCCGGCCCTGCTGCGGCCCGGCCGGTTCGACCGCCAGGTGTATGTGGGCCTGCCGGACATCCGGGGCCGGGAGGAGATCCTCCGGGTCCATGTGAAGGGCAAGCCTCTGGCGGAGGATGTAGACCTGAAAAAGCTGGCCAGGGGCACGCCGGGCTTCACCGGCGCGGACCTGGAAAATCTGGTGAACGAGGGCGCCCTGCTGGCTGCCCGGGAGGACCGGCCCTACATCTGCATGGAGGACCTGGAAAAGGCGGAGATCAAGGTCCTGGCCGGCCCGGAGAAAAAGAGCCGGGTGGTCCCCCAGCACGAGCGGGAGCTGACCGCCTATCACGAGGCGGGCCACGCCGTGGTGATGCACAGCCTGCCGGGTCAGGACCCGGTGAGCCAAATCACCATCGTGCCCCGGGGCCAGGCGGGCGGCATGACCATTTCCCTGCCGGAGGAAGATCGCTCCTACCTCTCCAAGCGGTATATGGAGGACCAGATCGTGGGGCTGCTGGGCGGCCGGGTGGCGGAGAAACTGTGCCTGGGAGATATTTCCACCGGCGCCAGCAACGACATCCAGCGGGCATCCCAGATCGCCCGGAAGATGGTGGCCTCCTACGGTATGAGCGACAAGCTGGGCACCGTGTCCTTCGACGAGGGCCACGACGTGTTCATCGGCCGCACCATGACCCAGGGCCGCAGCTACTCCGAGGCGGTGGCGGCCCAGATCGACCAGGAGGTCCAGAACGTGGTGGCCCAGGCGTACAGCCGCTGCCAGTGCATTCTGGAGCAGCAGCGGGAGGCGCTGGAGACCGTGGCCCGGTATTTGCTGGAGCACGAGACCATGGACCGGGAGGCGTTTTTGGCCGTTTTTGAACAAGGACCCACTGAAAAATGACCACATGGCGAACCGCCGTCCGTGGAAACCTACGTGCGGCGGTTTTCTTCCGCTGGTTTGCGGCCCGCAGCAAAAGGGAAAGGGAAACCGTCTAAAGGCCATGAGGAGGTGCCTGAGATGAAAAAAGTGTTTTTAAGCTGTGTTTTTCTGGCCTTGGCGCTGACCGGCTGCGGCGGGAACAAGCCGGCGGAGACTGCATCCGCCGCCGCAGACCGCAGTCCCACAGTGGCGGAGTTGGACCGGGAAGAGCGGACGGACATGATCTTTACGGTGGAAGGGCAGACGGAGAGAGTACCTGCGGCCCTGTTTATCGGCCGGGGTTATTCTATTTATATCCCGGAGGAGGGATGGCGGCTGGAACAGGAAAGCGAGGGCCACGTCGCCGCAGATACTTGGGAGAGCACAGTCAACAATGACGTGGAGCTGCAGGTGCTCCATTACAGTGTCTACCCGGATGCTAGCCTGGAAGTCACCAAGGCGAACTTTGCCGCGACGAGCGGTTATGTATTTGAGGATCTGCTGGGCGGCGATCTGGGAGACCCCCTAGCCGGCGTAGACGAGGACGGGGACTTCCTGCGCTTCATGGCGGCAGAGGGCGCCGATGGTTCCACCTATGTGATCGCCTGGGAGTACCCCGGGGCGGCGGAGGGCTTTGGCACCCGGCTGGCACAGATCGCAGATACCTTCCAGCTGATGGAATGACAAAACAGAGGGCCGCCCATCGGGCGGTCCTCTGTTTGTTAAAACATCTGACCTTATAAAATTTTCACAATTTGGTAATTTTCATAGATTCAAAGTGAGAGTATGATAGCGTTATACCTCACAAAGGAGCGAAAACATCATGTCTTGCGAAACACAGCTGCGAAAAAAGCATCCCACCAAGTGGTTGACGGTCACTGCCATGCTGATGGCCATGAACGTGGTCATGAGCTCTTTCAGCATTCCCGTTCCCGGCGGACACTTGTATCTCAACGACGCGGTCATCTGCACGGCCGCCATTTTGCTGGACCCTCTGGGGGCGTTTATCGTGGGCGGCGTGGGTGCCTTCCTGGGCGATTTCTTCTTCTATCCCGCGCCCATGTTCGTCTCCCTGGTGACCCACGGCCTTCAGGCGGTGGTCATCTCCCTGTGTGCCCACAAGCTGTTTCCTGACCGCCGCAGCCGGGGTGCCCTGGTGGGCGTCATCCTGGGCGTGGTCATCAACGTGGTGGGCTACTCCCTGGGCCGGGCCTTCATTTACTCCACACCGGAGTATTCCCTGCTGAAGCTGCCTTTCCAGATCTTCCAGGCCGCCTTTGGCGCCGTGGTCTCCATGCTGCTGTGCTTCCCCGCCCGCCTGCTGGCCTTCTGGGATAAGTTCTCCAGCCGCTGAACCGCGCCTGTTGTGTCTGACCAGCAAAAGGACCGCCGTATGGCGGTCCTTTTTGTGTCAGCCCAGCAGCACACCGGCCACCAGAAACACCATGGTCAGCAGCAGAAAATACAAGATCAGCTTCCACACATACTTCACCCACCGGTCGTAGGGCACATGGCCCAGGGCCAGAGCGCCCATGACCACGGCCGCGGTGGGGGTGATGATGTTCACCAGGCCCGAGGCGGACTGGAACGCCGTCACCACCAGGTCGCCGCCCACGCCGGCGAACCGGCCCAGAGGGGCCATGACCGGCACGGACAGCGTGGCAAGCCCCGAGGAAGAGGGGATGAGCACCGTCAGAGGCAGGTAGATGAGATACACCAGCAGTACGAAGCTGACGGGACCGGCGCCGGAGAGGACGTCCTCTCCCCAGTGGAGGATGGTGTCCGTGATGCCGCCGTCGTTCATGAGGACGGTGATGCCCCGGCTGATGCCAATGATCAGGGCCACACCCAAGAGGTCCGCGCAGCCGGCCACGAAGGTCTCGGCGATCTCGCTTTCCGCCATGCGGTCCATGAGGCCGATGAGAATGCCGCCCACCAGAAACAGCGCGCTCAGCTCCGGGAACCACCAGCCCAAAACCGGCAGGGCAAGGCCCATCTCGTCAAAGGGGATGACAGCGTAGACCATGATGAGAAACACCAGGGTGAACACCGTCATGATGGCCTTGCGGCGGGGGGTGAAGGGGGCCGTGCTCTCCATGCTGACCTGGATCTTTCCGGCGCCTACGCCCACCACAGACCGGGAGGGGTTTTTTTTCACTCGGGCCGCGTAGGCCATGACATACCAGATGGCGGCGCTCTCAAATACCACCCATTGAAGCGCCCGCAGCAAAATGCCCTCTCCCAGGGAGACCCCCGCGAAGCCGGAGGCGATGCCGGTGGCAAAGGGGTTCACCGTGGAGCTGATAATGCCGGCGCCGGCTCCCAGCAGGATGACGGAGATGCCCACCACTGCGTCGTAGCCTGCCGCCAGGAACACGGGGATCAGCAGCGGGTAAAAGGCCATGGTCTCCTCCCACATGCCATAGGTGGTGCCCCCCAGGCCGAAGAGCAGCATGAGGATGGGGATGAGCCACTTTTCACGGCCTCCCAACCGCTGAATGATCCGGGCCACGCCGGCGTCCACGGCTCCGGTCTTCATGACCACGCCCAGAAAGCCGCCCACCATCAAAATGAACACGCACACGTCCACGGCGTCGTAAAAGCCGGAGAAGGCGGCTTTCAGCACGGCACTCACGCCCTGGGGACTGGCGGCGGTGGCGTGGTAGGTGCCCGCCACCGGTACGCCGTCCACATAGTCATAGGTGCCGGCGGGAATGAACCAGGTGGCGATGGCCACCAGAATGATCAGCAGAAACAAAATGGTATAGGCTGTGGGCATACGGAACTTTTTGCCTTCCAAAGGGAGACCCCCTTGCTCTTTATTTGCCGATGGTGGCCACCAGCACCGCCTTGATGGAGTGCATGCGGTTTTCCGCCTCGTCAAACACCACGCTGTGGCGGCTGCGGAACACCTCGTCGGTGACCTCCCGGATATCCACGCCCTTGTCCTGCCACTCCTTGGCCAGCTTTGTCTCAAAGTCGTGGAAGGAGGGCAGGCAGTGCATATACAGCACGTCCGGGTTGCCGGTGGCGGCCAGGGTCTCTTCCGTCACACGGAAGGGGGAGAGGAGCTTGGCCCGCTCCGGGATGAGGGCCTCCTCACCCATGGAGGCCCAGATGTCGCCGTAAATGACATCGGCGCCCTTCAGATCCTCCTTGTGGTCGGTGATCTCGATGAGGCCGCCGTTTTCCCGTGCAGTGGCGAAGACCCGCTGAATGAGGTCCTTGTCCATTTCCTTGGCCAGCTGCTCTGGGCCCATGGCCACGAAATGCATGCCCATCTTGGCGGCGCCGAACATCCAGGCGTAGCACATGTTGTTGCGGACATCGCCGGGGAACACCACCTTCACCTGGTTCAGCGGCTTGTGGCAGTGCTCCTCAATGGTCATCATGTCCGCCAGGATCTGGGTGGGATGGTCCGCGTCGGTGAGTCCATTCCATACGGGAACGCCGGAGTACTTCGCCAGGTCCTCCACGGCGGACTGCGCATAGCCCCGGTACTCAATGCCGTCGAAAAAGCGGCCCAGCACCTTGGCAGAGTCCTCCAGAGACTCCTTTTTACCCATCTGAGAGCTGTTTGCGTCCAGATACGTGACATGGGCGCCCTCCTGGGTCGCTGCCACCTCGAAGGAGCAGCGGGTGCGGGTGGAGGTCTTTTCAAACAGCAGCACGATGTGCTTGCCCTTCAGGGCGGGGTCACAGATGCCCGCCCGGCGCTTGGCCTTCAGGTCGTGGCCCAGGTCCAGCAGATAGCGAATCTCAGCGGGGGTAAGATCCTCCAGAGTCAAAAAGCTCCGGCCTTTTAAATTGACTGCCATAATGTGTTCTCCTTTAATTTTCTAAAATGAGATGAGGCGCGCATTGCCGCGATGGTGAGCCTGGCCCTTTAAGGGTCATCCCGCCACAGCGGCATGCTCATGCATCGGGGGCCGCCCCGGCCCCGGCTCAGCTCCGCGCTGGGAATGGTGTGGATGCGGACGCCCGCCTCCTCCAAAGACTGGTTGGTCACGTAGTTCCGGGCATACACCACCACTTCTCCAGGGGCGATGGCCAGGGTGTTGCTGCCGTCGTTCCACTGTTCCCGGGCGGCGTCGATCTCGCTGCCCCGGCCGCAGGGAATGAGTGTCACGCTGTCCAGTCCCAGGTGTTCCTTCAAAATGTCCTCCAGACGGCCATCCTCCTGGCGGATGGTCATTTTCCGGTTTTCATCCAGCTCCATGACAAACACGGTCAGCTGGCCCAGGATATTGGGGTGGACGGTGAACTTGTCCCGGTCCACCATGGTGAACACCGTGTCCAGATGCATGAAGGAGCGGGTCTTGGGAATGTTGAAGGCCAGGACCTTCTGAAATGTGCCGTCGTAGGAGAGAACGGTCTCCGCCAGGGTGTCGATGGAGTCCTCCCGCGTCCGCTGGGAGATGCCCACCGCCAGCACCTGGGGGGAGAGAATGAGGATGTCGCCGCCCTCCAGGGAGCTGGTGAGGCCCCGGTCATACCAGCGGGGCGCGTTTTTGTACAGGGGATGGTGCTCGAAGATGAATTTGCCGAACAGGGTCTCCCGGTTTCGGGTGATGGTGTGCATCTTGTGGAGGGAGACGCCGGTGCCGATGGTGGCGAAGGGGTCCCGGGTGAAATACAGGTTGGGCATGGGGTCCACGGCGAAGGGGTAGTCATCTCCGGCGGCGGCAAGGTAGTCTCCCAGCCGGGCGTTGCCGGTGTGCAGCTGGCTCTTGCGGACGCCGGCCATCATGGCGGCGACCATCTCCCGGTCCGACATGGCAGAAAGATACTCCTCCACCGCCTTCCGGGTCCGGCTGTCCTGGATGTCCGCCTCCTCCAGAAACTGGCACAGCAGATCCCGGCGCACATCGTCATCCGTCAGGGATTCCGTCACCAGATCTGTGAGATAAACCACCTCCACGCCCTGACTGCGCAGGCAGTCGGCAAAGGCATCGTGCTCCTTTTGGGCTTCTTTTAAATAGGGGATGTCGTCAAACAGCAGCCGCTCCAGATATTCCGGCATAAGGTTTTCCAGCTCGCCGCCGGGTCTGTGGAGCAGGACCCGTTTCAGCCGTCCGATCTCGGAGGTGTTGTGGATTCCGGTTTCCAAATCAGTCACTCCTTTGTTGTCAGGGAATCGTTCTGGTTTAGGGTCTCTATTTTTTCTCGTTTCATGCGCGGCGGCGGTTGGTTTGACAAAAAAAGAACTGCCGCTGACTTTCGTCAGCGGCAGCCTGCGGCATTTTATCAATATCCGACAATGAGGCCCTTTTCCATGGCGTAAAAGCTGGTGAGGCCCCGGCAGGGGAGCACATCCACGGATTTTACCGGCAGGTCCTCCAGGATCTGCTGCTTCAGCTTCAGTGCACCGGCCATATTTTCACAGTGGGAGATGACTACCTCGGCACCGGTGCAGTCCTTGCTGCTTTTCATGAGGGCGGTGATGGCCTTATAGGTCTTGACCTCGCCCCGGGCCTTGTCCGCCACGTGGATGGTGCCATGAGGCGTGGCATCGGCGATGACGTGGATGCCCAGAGAGTGGAGCAGGGTGCCGACCAAAGGACGCATGCGGCCGTTTTTAATGAGATTATCAAAATTCTCCAAGGTGAAGCAGGTCCGCAGAGCTGCCTGGTACAGCCGCAGCTGGTCGCAGATGCCCTCAAAATCCCCGGTCTCATCGGCCTCCATCAGCTCTTTGGCCTTGCGGATCAGCAGCACCATGGCGCCGGCGGTGGACTTGGAGTCGATAACGCAGATCTTTTTCTCCGGGTGCTCCTCCAGCACCATCTCCCGGCCCATGACAGCGGCGTTGTAGGTGCCGGAGAGGTTAGAGGAAATGGTGAAGCACACCGTGCAGTCCCCGGCCTCAAAAGCACGGGCAAAGGCGGCGGGGGAGGGGCAGGCGGTGGAGGAAGCGCTCTTTTCCTGATTCATGGCGTCCAGCAGGTCGGGGACCACCAGGTCGTCATTGTCCAGGAATTCCCGTTCCCCCACCTGCAGGCGCAGGGGAACCGTCTCAAAACGGACGCGGCCGCTTTCAAAGGAAGCCATCCGCAGGTCGCAGCTGCTGTCACTTACAATGTCCCAAGTCATATAAAACTCCTTGTAATCTGGTTTTGCATACCAGATTTTTCTTTCATCATAATACGACATGACAGGTTTGTCAATGGGAAAAACAAAAGGTCCTTGACAGTTGTTTGGAAAGGTGATATGTTATAAAAGTTCAAAAAAGAACTGTTAAAAAGAAAACGATTGGAGGCGCCGCCATGGAGGCATCCCGCATTCTGCGGTTTTCCAGGCAGTTCGGACGGTTTTACGCTGCCTGCTTTGTTCCGTTGCTGGAGCGGACAGGGTGGAACATGGCGGAGGTCCACGTGCTGCTGTTTTTGGCCAACCATCCGGGGCTGGACACGGCCCGGGACATCGTCGCCCTGCGGGGGCTGGCCAAGTCCCAGGTGTCTCAGGCGGTGGAGCGCCTGACAGACCAGGGGGTCCTCAGCCGTTGTCCGGATGAAGCGGACAGGCGGATCGTCCACCTGACGATCACCCGGCAGGGGCGCCCACTGGCGGAGGAGGCTCTGGCGATCCAGAGCGACTGCGGCCGGGCCCTGACGGAGGGGCTGGCACCGGAGGAAACGGAGCATCTGCGAAGCATTTTAAAAAAGGTCATGGAGAACGTGGAACGCCTGGCCGGAAGGGAGACTCTGGAATGAAGAGACAAGACGTGGATCTGGGCAGCGGAAAGGTGAGTAAGCTGCTGCTTTCTCTGGCGCTGCCGACCATAACCTCTCAAATCGTCAATATGTTATATAATCTGGTGGACCGGATCTACATCGGCCATATGCAGCCGGTGGACACGGTGGGCAAACTGGCGCTGACCGGCGTGGGCGTATGCCTGCCCATCATCGTGGTCATCTCCGCGTTCGCGGCTCTGCTGGCCATGGGCGGCGCCCCGCGGGCCTCCATTCAGGAGGGGCGGGGAAATCCCAAGGAGGCGGAGCGCATCATGGGCAACTGCCTCACCATGCTGGTCGCGGCGTCGGTGGTCCTGACGGTGGTATTGCAGTTATTTGCAAGAGACCTGCTGCTGCTGTTCGGCGCCAGTGAAAACACCATCGACTATGCGGCGGCCTATATGGGCATCTATTCTCTGGGCACCGTCTTTGTCCAGGTGACGCTGGGCATGAACGCCTATATCACGGCCCAGGGCTTTACCACCATCAGCATGCGGACCACCCTCATCGGCGCGGGCTTGAACATCGTGCTGGACCCCATTTTCATTTTTGGACTGGATATGGGCGTCCGGGGCGCGGCCTTGGCCACTATTTTGTCTCAGGCAGTCTCCGCGGCCTGGGTGCTGTGCTTCCTGACCGGCGGGAAAACGAAGTGGCGCCTGCGGCGGAAAAACCTGCGGCCCCAGGTGACTGTGGTGCTGCCCTGCCTGGCACTGGGCCTGTCTCCCTTTATTATGCAGTCCACTGAGAGCCTCATTGCCGTGTGCTTCAACTCCTCTTTGCTGAAATACGGCGGCGATCTGGCGGTGGGTGCCATGACGGTGCTCACCAGCATCATGCAGCTGGCCATGATGCCGCTTCAGGGGCTGACCCAGGGGGCTCAGCCCATTATCAGCTACAACTATGGCGCTCAGAACTCCCAGCGGGTGCGAGAGGCGTTCCGGTGCCTGCTGCTGGCCTGCGTCACATATTCCATGACCATGTGGGTGCTGGTGCAGCTGATGCCCCAGATGTTTGCCGGCATTTTTACGCCGAATGCGGAACTTCAGGCATACGCCGCCTGGGCCTTACGCATCTATATGGCCGCCACCGGCATCTTCGGTGTCCAGATCGCCTGCCAGCAGACATTTATCGCCCTGGGAAACGCCAAAACGTCTTTATTTTTGGCGGTACTGCGGAAGATCATCCTGCTGATCCCCCTTGTCTATATTCTGCCCCATTTTTTCACCAACAAAGTGTTTGGCGTTTTTTTGGCGGAGCCTGTGGCGGATGTGCTGGCGGTGTGCACCACGGCCTGCATGTTTGCCTTCCAATTCAAAAAGAGTATGGCCGCGCTGGAGCAGCCGTAAAGAAAACCGGAAGCATCGCTTCCGGTTTTCTCGTTTAGTCTGGACGCGGTTCCTTGGGGAGGACCAGGTTCAGCAGCACGGCCATGAGGGTGGCGATGACCACGGGGGACTTGCCGAAGATCATGGTGACCGCCGTTGGGAACTGGCTCAAAGCGGCGCTGGCCTGGGAAATGCCCACGCCCAAAGCGGCGGACAGGCCCACGATGGTGGTGTTCCGGGCCGTCAGGTCCTGGGAGGCGATGAGCTTCATGCCAGTCATGGCAATGGTGGAGAAAACAGTGACCGTGGCGCCGCCCAGCACGCACTGGGGAATGGTGGTCAGCAGCGCGGCAAACTTGGGAGACACGCCTGCCAGCAGCAAAAAGCCGCCGGCAAAGGCAAACACCGTCCGGTTCACCACTTTGTTGGTGGTGACGATGCCGACGTTCTGGGAATAGGTGGCGGTGGGCAGACCGCCGAACAGGGCCGCCAAAATGTTGCTGAAGCCGTAGGCGATGATGCCGCCTTGAAGCTCCTGGTCCGTGGGGTCCTGGTCCATGCCGCCCACAGTTGTGGCGGTAAAGTCACCGATGGCCTGAATAGAGTTGATGGCAAACAACAGGCCGATGGCAATGCAGGAGGCAGCGTCAAAGGTGACGCTGAAATGCAGGAAACGGGGCAGGGAGAACCAGGCGGCAGTGCCCACGTCCGCAAAGCTCACCATGCCGAACATCAGCGCCACGATATAACCGAAGACCATGCCCAGCAGGATGGAGGCCAGCTTGCAGATGCCCTTGCCATGGTGGTTGAGGATCATGACCGCCGTCAGCGTCAGCGCGGCCACCAGCCAGTTCTGCCAGGAGCCGTATACCAGAGCCTCCATCAGGCCCTGGGTCTCCACCACGGATTCGTAGGTGCTGGCGGTGCCGCCGGCCATATAATTAATGGCGGTGGGATACAGGGACAAGCCGATGGTGAACACCACTGTGCCGGTAATGACCGGTGGGAACAGCAGACGGATCTTTTTCACGAAAATGCCCACGATGACCGCCACCGCGCCGCCCACCAGCATGGCGCCGGCGATAGCGCTGACACCGCCGCCGGAGGAGGCGATGGCCTGCATGCTGGGGACGTAGGCAAAGCTGACGCCCAGGATCACCGGCAGTCCGGAGCCGAAGCGTTTGCCGATGGGGAAAAGCTGCAAAAAAGTGGACACGGCGGACATGACCAAGGACGCCTGGATCAAGAGCACCCGGTCCGCCTGGGAGAGGCCGATGGCGCCGGCGATGATGATGGGCGGCGTGACGCAGCCCACGATCATGGACACCAGATGCTGCAGGGCCAGGGAGATCGATGTACCGATGGGGGGAGTGCCGCGAAACTGGAACAGCAGTTCCTGGTGGGACGCTGGCTTTTTCATGGCGAGAGCCTCCTTGCGGGTAATTTCAACAGTACTATTCTAGCAACAACTGTCCATGAATTCAAACAAAAAATTTGTTTTGCCTAAAAAATATTTTGGGAATATTTTGGCGAAAATGATAAAAATGCCCCCGTGTTTCTATCACGGGGACATTTAAGCGCAAGGTCACAGCCCGGCCCGAACAGCGTTGATGGCCTCCACCGCCGCGGCGGAGCCATACTTGGGGTACAGCTCGAAGGCGATCATCTGGTCGTAACCGTGGTCATACAAGTCCTGAAGCACCGCCCGATAGTTGATGCAGCCGGTGCCGGGCTCGCCCCGGCCGGGGGCGTCGGCAATGTGGATGCAGCCGATGAGGGACTGGTATTTCCGCAGAGTCTCGATGATTTTGCCCTCGTTGAGGTACATATGGTAGGCGTCGTACAGGATCTTCACGTTGGGGGAGTTCACCATCCTCACGATCTCCGCCGCGTCTTTGGTGTACTTCAGGAAGTTGCCCAGGTGATCCGTCTCCACATTCAGGGCCTCCAGGCACAGCGTCACGCCGGCTGCTTCCGCCTCCGGGGCGATGGCGGCCAGGGAGCGGTACATGGCCATGCACTTCTCCGCGTCGCTGTATTGGGGGAACAGATCCGCCGCGTACTGGCGGGGCTCCGGCAGCAGCTCGTTGGAGTGGACGGCCAGCAGCTTGCAGCCCACATCCCGGGCGGCCTTCAGGGAACGCCGGAGATAGGTCAGATATTCCTCCCCGTGGGCGGGATCACACAGGGAGATGGGGCCGTCGCCGCCCATGCAGGAGATCTCCAATCCATATTGACAGCACAGGGCTTTCAGTTCCTCCAGGTCCTTGGAGTCCCAGTCCCAGATCTCCACGTAGCGAAAGCCATCCCGCTTAGCGGCGGCGAAACGCTCCGCAAAGGGCAGCTCCTTGTAGATGACTTCGATATTGACGGAATACTTCATATGCGTCTCCTCCGTTTTCAGGCCGGTCCTATTTTCCTCATTGTAGCATCCGCCCTTCGGAATGTCCAGAAAAAGCGGGAGGGGGAACCGGTTTGGTGCCGCGCTTGTAATCGTGGCGGACAGGGCTGACTGCTTTTCTTTTGCTGTGGGCGGAGATTTCCATCCTATAAAAAGGGCACGCACAAAAGTGCGTGCCCTTGGACGATCAAAGGACCTTGCTTAAAAAGTCCTGCAGTCTGGGATGCTGGGGATTTGTGAAAATGTCCTCCGGAGTGCCCTCCTCCAGCAGCTTGCCGTCGGCCATGAACAACACCCGGTTGCCCACCTCCCGGGCAAAGCCCATTTCATGCGTCACGACCACCATGGTCATGCCCTCGGCGGCCAATTCCTTCATTACATCCAGCACCTCGCCCACCATCTCGGGGTCCAGGGCGGAGGTAGGTTCATCAAAGAGCATGACCTCCGGCTCCATGGCCAGGGCGCGGACGATGGCCACACGCTGCTTCTGACCGCCGGAGAGCTGGATGGGATAAGCCCCGGCGCGGTCCTGGAGGCCTACCCGGGCCAGCAGGTTCAGGGCCTTCTCCTCGGCGGCGGCGCGGTTCATGTGCTTGACCTGAATGGGGGCCAGGGTCATATTGTCCAGAATGGTCATGTGGGGGAAGAGGTTGAAGTGCTGGAACACCATGCCCATCTTCTGACGGTGCTGGTCGATGTCCACCTTCACCAGCTTGCCGTCGGCGTTTCGGGTCTTTTTCTTGGTGATGTCAATCCCATCGAACATAATGGAGCCGCCGGTGGGTTCTTCCAGCAGGTTCAGGCTGCGGAGGAAGGTGGACTTGCCGGAGCCGGAGGGGCCGATGATCACCATCACGTCGCCCCGGTCGATGTTTACGCTCACGCCGTCCAGGGCCTTGATGGCGCCGCGGTTATAGTGCTTTTTCAGGTCTGTGACCTGGATAAGATGCTGGCTCATGTTCACTCCTCCTTTTCCCCGCCGGCGTGGAAGCTGAAGCCTTCGGGGCCGCCCTGGCTGCGGAGGATGCTGGCCTGCCGGATCTTCATTCTGGCCTTCTTCGGCTTGCCGTCTCCGCCGTTGCGCTTGTCGCCCACGCTCATCCGCCGCTCAAAATAGGCGATGATCTTGGAGGTGGGGAAGGTCAGACAGAAGTAGACCACCGTCGCCACGACCAACGGCTCGGCGATGCGGTAGGTAGCGCCCTTGGTGGAGGTCACGGCGTACATGATCTCCTGCACGCCAATGGTGTAGCAGATGGAGGACTCCTTGATGATGGTGACGAATTCGTTAGCGATGGGTGGCAGGATGTTTTTGATGGCCTGGGGTAGGATGATAAAGCGCATATTCTGCACCTGGGACAGGCCCAGAGAGCGGGCTGCCTCGGTCTGGCCGCCGTCAATGGACTGGATGCCGGCCCGGATGATCTCAGACAGATAGGCGCCGGAGTTCATGGCCAGAGCCACCACGCCGGGGACGAAGCGGTCAAAGCGGATAAAGCCGAAGAGCTTGTAGCTGGGGAAGTCCACATCGCCCAGCACCACGTAATAAATAATGAACAGCTGGACCAGCATAGGCGTGGCCCGGAAGATCTCCACGTACACTGTGGCAAGGAAGCTGACGGGATTGAATCGGCTCAGCAGGGTCAAAAAGCCCTGTTCCCGCAGATGGCCATCAGGGGTGAGGGCCAGAAAGCGGAGAGGGCGGATGTCGGAGAGCCGCATCACTGCCAGCACCAGAGCCAGGATGAAGCCGAAGATCACGGTCAGCAGGGACAGGGCCACCGTGCAGATGAGGCCCTGCTTGAAAAGGGTTATGTATTCCCAGGTTTTTGCGAAGCCGGCGGCAGTAAACACGGACGAGTCCTCCTTCTTTCCATATCAGAGTTGATTTGTCTGTAAACCCGCCAATTCCTCCCCGAATCTCGGGGAGGAATTGGCGGCTTTTCTTTACATGAGAGGGAGGATCACTCCACCAGACCCTCGAAGATATCGCCGGAAGCCAGCTCATTGGCCTCGTACACATACTGGTCGAAGGAACCGTCGGCCTTAGCGGCGGCGATGGCCTCGTTGACGCCGGCCAGCAGGGCCTCGTTGCCCTTGGACACGCCCACCACGGAGCCCTCGGCGTCATAGGGGACCTCGTGCACCAGGCACAACTCGGGATAGCTGATGGCATAGCTCTCGGCCACCATGGTCTCAATGAAGGCGCCGTCCATCTTGCCGTTCACCAGCTCGGCAATGATGTCGGTGACCTTGGCCAGCTCGATGATGTCCGCGTCAGGGGTGTTCTCCTTGGCCAGGTCAGCCTGGATGGAACCCACCTGGGCGCCGATCTGATAGTCGGGGTTGTTGGCGTCCGCCAGAGTGGGGAACAGATCCTTGTTGGATTCCAGGCAGACGAAGGACTGACCGCCGGTGATGTAGATGTCAGAGAAGTCCATTACCTCAGCGCGGTCGGGGTCGGGGGAGTAGCCGGCCATGCTCAGGTCCACGTTGCCGTTGCTCAGCTCCATGATGGTGCCGTCGAAGTCCATGGGAATGACTTCCAGCTCCAGGCCCATGTAATCAGCGATGTACTGGGCCAGGGCCATATCGAAGCCGGCCAGCTGGGGATTACCGTTCTCGTCGATGGCGTAGAACTCATAAGGGGCGAAGTCGGGGCTGGTGGCCACCGTCAGCTTTCCGTCGGCCACGGTGCTCAGCTCCTCTTTCCACCAGCCCTCGGCCTTTTCGGTGGGCTCTTCAGCGGGGGTCTCGGCAGGGGCTTCTTCCTTCTTGCCGCCGCAGGCGGCCAGAGACAGGACCATTGCCAGCGTCAGCAACAGTGCAAACAGTTTTTTCATGATCGTTCATCCTCTTCCAAAATGTTTTTCCCGCGTGGCGGGAGAATTGATGATGCAGAGGGAAGCGGGCTTCCCTTGGAACATGCTTAACCTTACCACGTTGTATATAGAATGTCAATACTTTTCCATCCGAAATGAATATTTATTTGGCAAGAATTGGAGAGACTGTCAAATGGATGCCTGGAAATCCAGGAAATTTTGCAAAATAGATGTGCAATTTTACCATGCAGACCAGGGATAGAAATGAATATTAAAATGAATATCCAAAAAGAAGGAGGGCGGATATACGCCCTCCTTCCTGTTTATGGCGCCGATTCGGCCTCCGCAACCAGCTCCTCCAGCACGCCAATCAGGTCCCCCAGGGTACGCAAAGGTACGTTCCGGGCCAGAATGGCGGTCCGCAGCTCCGGAGAGAGGCTTTCCAGCCGGGGGCGCAGCTTTGGTTCCACGTAAGCCATGGCGCTCACCTCCCCAGGACCGCCGCGCCGCCCCAGGGGGCCAGCTCCAGGCGGATAAAGAAGCCTTGCTCATGCTGGCAGACGGGGCAGAGCTTCGGCGCTTCCGTGCCCTGGTGGATGTGGCCGCAGTTGAGGCACATCCAACCGCAGGCGGTATCGGAAACAAACAGCTTCTCCTGCTCCAGCAGGTCCGCCAAATAGCCAAAGCGGTTTCCGTGGGTCTGCTCAATGACGGCGATACGCTGGAAGGAGGCGGCGATCTCCGGAAAACCCTCCGACCGGGCCGCTTCGGCAAAGGCGGGGTATACCGGATCGAACTCCTCGTATTCGTTGTGCTGGGCCCGGCGCAGCAGCTGGAGGGCGCTGGCCGCCAGATCCACGGGATAGCCGCCGTCCACGGAGACGGTGCGGCCGGCCGCCGGCTTCATGTGGTTGTAAAAGATCTCGGCGTGGGCCTTTTCCTGGTCGGCGGTGAATTGAAATACCGCTTCCAGAACAGGCAGGCGCTGCTGCCTGCATAAAGAGGCGGCGAAGGTATAGCGGTTGCGGGCCTGACTCTCGCCGGCAAAGGCCCGCATAAGGTTCTTCAGGGTCTCACTGTTGGTCAATTCCACGGACATAATGATTCCTCCTGCTTCGAGAATAGGGGTATTTTTTGCACAAAACGCCATACTATACCCGAAAGGTAGGTGCCGGTATGGAACAAAGCGCGGATGTGCTGATCGTGGGCGGCGGGCCGGCCGGATACGCGGCAGCGCTGTATGCTGCCCGGAGCGGTCTGACCACCCTGGTGCTGGAGGGCGCCGCGCCCGGCGGCCAGTTGGCCGCGGCGGAGGTGGTGGAAAACTATCCCGGAGAGCCGGAAGCCGTGGAGGGCTGGCGCCTGGCGGAGCGGATGCGGCAGGGAGCGGAACGGTTCGGCGCGGCCACGGTGCTGGCCCAGGTGCTGGCGCTGCATTTGACGGGGCCGGAAAAGCAGGCGGAGACCACCGTCGGAGCCTTTGCCAGCCGGGCGCTCATCTACGCCGCCGGCGCCGGCCCCAGGAAGCTGGGCGTTCCCGGTGAAGGGGCCCTGCGGGGCCGCGGCGTCAGCTTCTGTGCCGCCTGCGACGGGGCGCTTTTCCGGGGACGGGACGTGGTGGTGATAGGCGGCGGAAATTCCGCCGTATCCGAGGCATTGACGCTCAGCCGCCTGTGCCGCCGTGTGACGGTGGTCCACCGGCGAGACACGCTGCGGGCAGAGCGGCAGGCCGTTCAAGCGCTGGAACGCATGAAAAACGTGGACTTCCTCTGGAACGCCGCCGTGGAGGCCGTGGAGGGAGAAAAGGCGGTGACCGGCCTGCGCTATCGGGATCTTGCCACCGGTGAGCGCCGCCGGCTTCCCTGCGCCGGGGTGTTCGTGGCCATCGGCCGCCAGCCGGAAACAGCACTGCTGGCGGGCCAGCTGCCTCTGGACCCAGCGTGCTATGTGCTGGCGGACGAGACCACTGCCACAGCGCTGCCCGGCGTGTTCGCCGCGGGAGATGTGCGGGCGAAGCGTCTGCGGCAGATCGTCACCGCCGCCGCGGACGGCGCTGTGGCCGCCCATATGGCGGCGGCGTATCTGGAGGGGTGGAACGTATAAAGGCAGCCCGGAAAGCAAAGCTCTCCGGGCTGCTTGTCCCATTTAAAGCTGCGGCAGGCGATATGTTTCCAGATCCCGGGTCAGGCGGCGGGTAAACGTGCCGTCGGATTTCAGGTCGTGGAGATAAGCGTGCCGATCCAGGCTGGCGTCCCGCTCCTCCAAAACGCAGACGGCGATATTGGAGCAGTGGTCGGAGACGCGCTCAAAGTTGGTGAGCAGGTCGCTGAGAACAAAGCCCAGCTGAATGGTGCAGCCACCGCTCTGGAGCCGCTGGATGTGGCGTATCCGGACCTCCTCGATCAGGCGGTCAATGGTCTCCTCCAAAGGTTCTACCATCAGGGCCGCGTCCACATCGTCGGCGATAAAGCAGGAGAAGGAGCGGCTCAGGATATCCTTCAGGGCGTCCATCAGCACGCGGAGCTCCGCTTCGGCGCTGTCGGAAAAGCGAATGTCCTTGTCGTGAATCTCCTGGGCGGATTCCTGCAGATTCAGGGCGTGGTCGCCGATGCGCTCGAAATCGCCGATGGCATGAAGCAGGCGGGAGACGGTGCGGATATCGTCCATGGACACGCCGTGCTGGGAGATCTGCACCAGATAGCTGCTCAGGCGGTCCTCATAGATATCCAGCTTGTCCTCATTGGCGGTGATCTCCGCTTCCCGCTCCTCGCTGTAATCCGCCAGCTGCTGGAGAGACAACAGCAGGTTATGGTGGGCCAGGTCGCCCATGCAGTTGGCCATGGAAACGCACTCGCTGATGGCCACACCGGGCGTCCGCAGCAGACGGGGGTCCAAAAAGGCGAATTGCTCACCTTTACTCTCGGCCTTGACCATTCTCCGCGCCAGCTTTTCCAGCTGGCGGGAGAATGGCAGCAGCAGAAGGGTGGTCAGCACGTTGAACACCGTGTGGCAGAAGGCGATGCCCACGGCGCCCACAGGCGCGTGCATAAAGGAGAAGTGGAACAGCAGATTGCCGCCGTAAAACAGGATCAGGCAGACGACCGTGCCGATGACGTTGAAGGAGATATGGATGGCGGATACCCGCTTGGCATTGCGGGAAACGCCGATGGCGGAGATGAGGGCTGTGACGCAGGTGCCGATGTTTTGGCCCATGATGATGGGAATGGCCATGCCGTAGGTAATGGAGCCGGTGAGGGCCAGCGCCTGCAAAATACCCACGGAGGCGGCGGAGGACTGAATGATGCCGGTGAACACAGCGCCCACCGCAACGCCCAAAAGGGGATTGTTGAAGGCGGTGAGGAGGCTGGAGAATTCCGGCAGATCCGCCAGAGGGCTGACGGCGTTTTTCATCAGCTCCATGCCATACATTAAAATGGAAAAGCCCACCATGATGCGGCCGATATCCCGGCGCCGCTGCTTTTTGGAACCCATGATGAGGATGATGCCCGCCAGGGCGATGACGGGGGAGAAGTTTTCGGGCTTCAGAAGGTTCACAAAGACGTTTTCGCTTTGAATACCTGTCAGGGACAAGATCCACGCTGTCAGGGTGGTGCCGATGTTGGAGCCCATGATGACGCCGATGGTCTGGCCCAGCTCCATAACGCCGGAGTTCACCAGGCCCACCAGCATGACCGTCATGGCGGAGGAGGATTGGATGGCGATGGTGATGCCGGCGCCCAGCAGCAAACTTTTCAGGGGACTGGAGGTCATGCGCTTTAGAATGCGCTCCAGCTTGCCGCCGGCCATTTTTTCCAGACTCTTGGACATGGTGGTCATGCCGTACAGGAAAAAGGCCAACCCTCCGCAAAGGGTAAAAATGGAAAAAATATCCATGCTCATACTCCTTCTTGTCTCTGTTCTTTCGCCGCGCCGCAGCGGTAAACAGCTCATAGCACCCCTATTATATAGAGAAACAGTCAGCATGAGAAGAGGAAAAAGGGACTTTTGTAAATTTTGCGTAAAATGACTGACAAACCGCACAATGTAAACGATGGACCTTTGTAGAAAAAGCAAACGCTCCCCCGGCCAGGGGAGCGCTTTTACGCAAATTTACAGAGCCTCACTTGTCCAAAACGCCTGAACGGCCTCCACGGCCCGGCGGCCGGCGAAGTAGCCGGACTGCCACATGCGGCGGATCTTCTCCGTGTCCCGCTCTGTCCGGGAAAAACCGACAGTGCTCTCCGGCGCGATAACCAGGACCTTTCCCTCCCGCTCCAGGGCGAACAGCTCCTCCCGGCAGCGGTTGTACCGCTCAGCCCGGGTGGACAGGGTCTCCAAAAAGGCGGGGTATTCCCGGAACGCCCTGCGGAGGACCGGCATCAGCCGTTCCGTATCCTTGCGGTAGCTTCGCTCCCGGGTCAGCACCACCACTACCCGGTCGCAGCCCTGGTCAAAGGCCCGCTTCCAGGGAATGGCGTCGGCGCAGCCGCCGTCCAGGTAGGGCTGGCCGCCCAGATGGTATACCGGGAACATGAGGGGGATGGCGCAGGTGGCCTGCAGCAACAGGTTGTGCCGGTCCCGGCGGGGCACCGGCAGATAGTCTGCCTGTCCGGTGGCGAGATTGGTCACCACGGCCTCCACCGTGCCGGGATAGGCCTCGAAGGCGTCGTGGTCGAAGGGGTCCAGCTGGTTGGGGATGGTCTCGTAGGAAAATTCCAGCCCGAAGTAGGAGCGGTTACCGGGGCGGAGATAGTTGCCAAGCCCCATATACCGCCTGTCATTGGCGTATGTGGTGAGAACGCGCAGGTTGCGCCGGCTCTGGCGGGAGAGATAGCTGACGCCATAGGTGATACCGGCGGAAACGCCTACGGTATGATCCGGCAGAGGCAGGCCCGCGTCCAGAAAAGCGTCGCACACACCGGAGGAAAAGATGGTACGAAAGGCACCGCCCTCCAGGACCAGTCCGGTTTTCATGAGAGTCACTTCCTTTGTTGAGATCCGTCTGCATAGCTGGCGGTCATAAAACAACCGGAGCAAGCGGCATAACGCTTGCTCCGGCGTGTACCGATGCGAAAAAATACCATCTGACTTTTGAAAAAGTCGCCGCAAGCGATATGACGCTTGCGGCGATGTGGCGGAGAAGGAGGGATTCGAACCCTCGAGACCCTTTAGGAGCCTACATGATTTCCAATCATGCGCCCTCGACCAACTAGGCGACTTCTCCATAGCTGTTCCAGTTCTGCTTCTCAGATGGACTTGTGAGCTGCCTTTAAGAGACAGCGTTATCATTATAGCAAAGGTTTTCATAAAGTCAACCCCTAAAAGGGGGAATTTTCAAAAAAAGACGCGGGAAGGGCATGCCGCCCCTCCCGCTGTGCACCTCAGTGCAGTTCGGAGGCGATGTTGTCCACGGCACCGTCCACGGCGACACCCAGCTTGTGGATGCTTTTTCCCACCTGAGTTTTCATGGACTGCCTGCCGCCGGGCATCATCATCCCCACAGCCGCGCCGGCCGCCATGCCGGCGCTGATACCGACCCAAAATCCGGTACTCATCTTCATATTCCGTCACTCCTTTTGGCACGGAGCTAGTATGTCCCGCCTGCGGGGGAAAAATCCGCCGGAGAGAGGTTTGCCAAAAGATGCATTCCGCGCTATAATCAAATGCGAATAGAATACACAACTGGGAGGAACCTATGACCAGAATTTATCTCGTTCGCCACGCGGAGGCGGAAGGCAACCTGTACCGCATCGCACAGGGCCAGTACAACAGCATCCTCACCGACCGGGGCTGGCGGCAGGTGGAGGCGCTGCGGCAGCGCTTTGCCGATATCCAAATCGACGCCGTTTATGCCAGTGACCTGTACCGCACCCGGGCCACCGCCAGTGCCATTTACCGGCCCAAGGGGTTGGAGCTCCGCCCGCGGCGGGACCTGCGGGAGATCTGTGTGGGCCGGTGGGAGCAGCAGACCTGGGGTGACATTGCCCGGACTGATCAGGAGCAGCTGGTGAATTTCAATCTTCACCCGGAAAAATGGTACGTGGAGGGGGCGGAAACGCCCCGGCAGGTGCTGAAGCGGGTGCTGTCGGCAGTGAAAGAGATCGCCGGGGAGAACGAAGGAAAAACCATCGCCGTGGTGTCCCATGGCTACGCCATCCGGCTGCTGCTGGCGGAGCTGGAGGGCTATTCCCTGGACCGGCTCTCGGAAACGCCGGTGGGCGGCAACACCGCCGTATCCCTGGTAGAGGCGGAAAACGGCCGAATGCGGGTGGTGTTCCGGGACGATGTCAGTCACCTGCAAACGGAGGCGTACCTGGCCGGGGAAAAGCCCCGCAAGCGGGACAGTGCTTTGGAGCCGGGACTGTGCTTCGCGCCGCTCCGAATGCCGGAGCAGGAGGACTTTTTGGTGGACTGCGTGTCCGCTGTCTGGGCGGAGAGCGGCAAAGCCATTCCATTTGACCGGGGGCGGTTGCTGGCGGACGCGGCGGCCCGGACCACGTTGGTGGGCTATTTGGGCGAAAAGCCTGTGGGGCTGGTGCAGCTGGGACCGGAGACGGGCTGGATCTCCCTGGCCTGCGTGGAGCCTGCCTGCCGGGGCCGGGGCTTCGGCGTGCAGCTGCTGGGGCAGGCGGTGCGGCTCACCCGGGAGCGGGAGGGCCGGGAACTGTGGCTCTCTCTGGCGGAGAGTGCTTCCACAGCCGGATTTTTCCGGCAGCACGGCTTCCGGGCCCATGACGGCCAGGTCCTGGCCAAGGACATCGGCTACGATCCGGAATATCTGTAAACGGGTGCGAAAGTCCGGGGGAAAGGGCCTTTTCCTCCGGGCTTTTGTGGGATATTGACGAAAAGTTCGCGTTGACAAACGAACAGGATCCTCCATATAATATAGGTACGTAAAAGGGAGTAGCCTGCGCTTGGAGAGGCGTGGTGTGGTTCGTCAGCACGGCGGCGCTAAGCCGCCCGGAACATGTCGAAAAGGCGAGACTTTTACTGGACATCTCTGCCGCGGGGAAGCGTCCCGGCGGCGTGGTGTGCAGTAAGGGTCTCGCTTATTTTGCGGAAAACGCGGGAGGACGTATGAATATCTGGATAACGGTTTTGTTGTTTTTGGTGGGCCTTGTATTGATCGTCAAGGGCGGCGACTGGTTTTTGGACGGCGCCGTCTGGATCGCGGAGAGCACCGGCGTGCCCCGGTTCATCATCGGCGCCACCATCGTGTCCCTGGCCACGACGCTGCCGGAGCTGACGGTGTCCGTCACCGGTGTGCTCCAGGGGGAGGTGGACCTGGCGGTGGGCAATGCCGTGGGCTCCGTCACCGCCAACCTGGGGCTGATCCTGGGGATCTCTGTGGTGTGCATCCCGTCTGTGGTCAGCAGGAAGCAATTCAACCTGAAGGCGGTTTTGATGGTGTTGGGTGCCGGACTGCTGCTGGCCCTGTGCCGGGGCGGCGGGCTTGCGTTCCTGCCCAGCATGCTGCTGTTCGTTATTTTCGCGGTGTATCTGGGGAACAACATCGTGGATGCCCGCCAGGGCATGGCGGAGCGGCGGGAGGGGCACCCCGGCCGCCGCACAGTCTCCCACCGCCAGATGGCCATGAAGCTGGGACTGTTCGCGGCGGGCATCGCCGCCATCGTCGTCGGCTCCCGGCTGCTGATCAATTACGGCAGCGAGCTGGCACTGCTGCTGGGCGTGCCCTCCAGCATCATCGGTGTCACCATGGTGGCCATCGGCACCTCCCTGCCGGAGCTGGTCACTACCCTGACGGCCATTGCCAAGAAAGAGGCCTCCATGTCCGTGGGCAACATCATCGGCGCCAATGTCATTGACCTGACCATGATCCTGCCGGTGTGCTCCGCCGTGTCCGGCGGGCGGCTGACCATCGGCGGCCAGACCACGGCGCTGGATCTCCCCGTCTGCCTGTTCATGAGCTGCGTGGCGGTGGTGCCGCCTTTGCTGAAGGGGAGATTCTACCGCTGGCAGGGGGCGCTGATGCTGGCGGCGTACGCAGGCTATGTGGTGGTGCTGGTCACCTAAGCAGGCGCGGATCCATAAACGGGTATTGCGGACCGGTGAGGTTCCGCGATGCCCGTTTTTTGCGGCTGCGGTATTTTTAAATTTTTAGTACTTGACAATACATAGTAGTTGGTATAGAATGGAACCATAAAAGGGGAGATGCTATGAACGCACAGTTCAAAAAGGGCGTGCTGGAACTGATCGTACTGGAATCCGTCCGGAAGCGGGACATGTATGGCTATGAGCTGGTGGCAGAGGTGTCCAAGGTGGTGGATGTCAACGAGGGGACCATCTATCCCCTGCTGAAGCGGTTGACCAACGAGCACTATTTTGAGACCTACCTCCGGGAGTCTACCGAGGGACCGCCGCGGAAGTACTACCACCTCACCGCCGCCGGCGTTTTATACCGGGACCAGCTGGAGGCGGACTGGGACCTGTTCCAGCAGCAGGTGAATCGATTTCTAAAGGAGCAGAGGTCATGAGGAATAAGGAATCGTTTTTGAAAGAGTTACAAAGCCGCCTCGCCGTGCTGGAGGAGGCGGAACAGCAGGACATCCTGTCCGAATATGCCCAGCACATCGACCTGCGGGTGAGCGGCGGGCTGACGGAGGAAGAGGCCATCCGGGACTTTGGGGATATCGAGCAATTGGCGGCGGAGATCCTGGGGGCTTATCATGTGCGGCCCACCTATCAGGCCCCGGCGGAGAAAAATAAGCTGCGGCTGCCCAATCCACGCCCGGCCATCCGCCGGGGCGCGGCGGGAGCGGCGTCCTTCTTCCGGCGGCTGGGCGGCGGCATCAAGGCAGGACTTCGGCGGTGGAAGGAGTGGCTCAAGGGACTGGCCGGCCGGTGGAGCGCATGGTGGAACAACGGCTTTTTCAAACACCGGAAGCAGGCGGCGTCTCCGGGGACAGTGGACAGTCTGACAGAAACGCCCTGTGGGGAGAAAGCCTCGCTTATGACGGAAAGTGACGCCATAGATAAGGAACAGGCGGAGATACCTGTGGAAGAGGAGACCGGGATGGAACAGAGAAAGAAGACCGTGTGGAGCGGGTTGGGTACGTTTTTCCGGCGGCTGGGCCATGGCCTGTGGCGGCTGCTCCGGGCGGCGGTATGGCTGGCCTGGAACTTGTTTTTACTGCTATGCGCCCTGCCCTTTGCGTGTCTGGGACTGGCGGCGCTGATCTGCCTGGGACTGCTGGCGGTGCTGCTGGTCCAGGGGTATCCCCTGGTGGGCGTCACCCTATGCTGCCTGGGCGGCGCGGCCTGCTGCGTGGGGATTTTGGGCCTGGGCAGCGGCCTGATCTGGCACAGGGCCAGGGACGCCGCCTTGGAGGCGCCTGTGGCCGGATTGAAAGCGGAGAGAGGAGAGGTGACGGCAGATGACGGGGAATAAAAAGCGTTTCCGGCTGGCCATGCTGGGACTGCTGTGCGGCGGTTTGCTGCTGGTGGGCATCGGCGCGGGCGTGACCTTCGCGGAGGTCTCCTCGTTTTCCTATGGCGGAGAGAAGCCGCTGGACTCGGCACACACGCAAAGCCAAAGATTCGAGGTCCCGTTGGAAGAAAAGTGGGAGCGGTTCTATATCTCCACCGATGGGCTTCAGTTGTCTGAGCCGGCGCGGATCGAGACCAGCGAGGATGTGGAGCCTGGCACCATACGGATCGATCTGCTCTATCAGACCGCAGGTCCTCAGGTGGCCTATTACTCCTGGGAAGAGAAGAGCGCCAACTCCAAAAAGACTTATATGAATCTATATTGGACCGGCAGAGACGAGCTGTCCCTGCTGCTGGCCTGTAAGGACCAGCTTCTGACGGATATTCGGGACCGGAAAATCAGCGATTACATCGCCATGTGGATGATAAATGTGGTCATCACCGTGAATCCCGCCGACGCGGAGCGGGTGGTTCTGGAGTGAATGGGAGGGCCGGTTTCCGTTATGCACAGATAAAAAGACTTCCACAGGCCGGCCGAGACCTGTGGAAGTCTTTTTCAGTCGAGATGCCAGACAATGTCGGCCGTGATGCGGGCGGTCATGCCCCAGATTACGTGATCCTGATAGTACCACACCGGCACATCTACCCAGCCGTGGTTCCAGGCGTAATCCCGGGGAATGCCCACGGACTCGTAGGGGAAGTCCTCCGGCACACGGGGCACCAGCTCATAGCGCCAGGGCTCCGGCTGCGTATCCCGGAA
>JAETPK010000024.1 GCA_021771265.1 Oscillospiraceae bacterium | reverse complement strand
ACCCAGCCGTGGTTCCAGGCGTAATCCCGGGGAATGCCCACGGACTCGTAGGGGAAGTCCTCCGGCACACGGGGCACCAGCTCATAGCGCCAGGGCTCCGGCTGCGTATCCCGGAAAAAGGCCAGGGGCACTGTGAACGCCTCCGCCACCTCGGCGGGGGAGGGCCGCAGGGCGGCAAGGCCGCCGGGGGAGACCAGCCCCAGCACCGGCCGCAGCAAAAAACCCATTTGGTTGCAGATAAAGTCCGGCGTGCCCAGTAAGGAGACCTCGGCGGCGGGGATGGACAGCTCCTCCTCCGTCTCCCGCAGGGCGCATTGGACGGGCGTTTCTCCCGGCTCCATACGGCCGCCGGGAAAGCAGACCTCGCCGCCCTGGCTCAGGTTCCGGGCGCGGACCTCAAATAAAAGATGCGGGCCGTCAGGCCGCTCCACCAGCGGACAGAGAACGGCGTAGCTATGCCGGGCGCCCAGCAGTCCCGGCTGATGGCCGCCATAGCGGCGGCGCAGGGCTTCCAGCTCCTTCACAGCAGCATCTGCAGCGCGGCCTGGTGGTTTTGAATGTTTACCACGGCGGCGCTGGGGGCATACTCTCCATCCAGGGACCAGGGCAGGTCCTCCTCTGTCTCCAGGTGGAGCGTGGAGACATGGCGGAACACTAGCCCCTCTCTGTCGTATTGCTGGTTCAGCAGGGCCATCACCAGATTTTGCAGGTCCAGGGCGGTCCGGGGATTGGGGATCAGCAGCAGCTCGAATTTGCCGTCATCCAACACCACCCGCGCTGGGTCCAGCTTCATGAGCCCGCCGATGGAGGTGGAGTTGCACACGGCGCCGAACAGATACTCTCCATCCAGCACCTCGCCGTCGGCGGTGAGGCGGATGCGGTAAGGCCGCAGGGTGTTCAGGTCCTTCATGCCCTCCAGGATATAGGCAAAGTGACCCAGCGCGTTTTTAGCGGCCTGAGGGGCGGAGTAGGAGCTTTTCACGAATGCGCCGAAGGAGGCCACGTATGCGAAGCAGCGCTCGTTCCACTGGCCAACGTCCAGCATCCGGGGTACGTTGCGGACGATGGCCCCGGCAGCTATGACGGGGTCGCCGGAGATTTGGAGACTGGCGGCAAAGTCGTTGGTGCTGCCCTGGGGCAGATAGCCCAGCGGAGGCCGTTTTTCCAGGCGCATCAGCCCGGTGATGACTTCATTGAGCGTGCCGTCGCCGCCGGCGGCCACGACCAGATCGTAATCCTCCCCCGCCCGGACGGCAGTGATGGAGGCGTCGCCGGGGGCGGTGGTCTTGTGCAGGGAGATCAGGTAACCCGCCTCGGAGAAAACGGAGATGGCGTCAAACAGCGGGCTGCGGGACTTGCTGCGGCCCGCCCGGGGATTGACGATGAAAAGAAGCTTCCTCTGCGTCATGGAATACCTCCTGAAAAAACAAAAGACGATGGTCTCGTCGGTGTGAAGGGTAGTATATCACGGGGAAATGAGGATTGCAATTCCCTCCGAGGCCGTGTAGAATGAAAATATCGAAAGGATGGTGTCCACATGAAGCGGAAAGACGGGCATGTGCTGTTGGGGCTGACGGTATTTTTCACAGTCAGCGCCATTTTGCTGCTTTATGACACCTTTTTCGGCAGGCGGGTGCTGCAATCCTTCAGCCGGCAGTTCCTTACGGCCCTGGCGCCGGTGCTGTACGGCGCCTTTATGGCCTATCTGCTGGCACCCATGGTCAATTATTTTGAAGAGCTGTTCCTGCCCAAGGGAAGGAAGCTTGAAAAGGGAAAACGGACCTCCGGAGGGCTTCGGGCCCTGAGCATCCTGCTGACCTGGGCCATTATCGTTGTGCTGCTGTACCTGCTGGCCTCCGTGCTGCTGCCGGAGCTGTATAAGAGCATTGCCCAGCTGCTTTCCAATGTGGAGACCTACTACCATACCATCAGCGGCTGGGTAGCTCACCTGCTGGAGACGTATCCGCCTCTGGAGCACTGGGTGTCCCAGCAGCTGGACCTGTCTTACAACAGCCTTATGAACTGGATCACCAAGGAGGTGCTGCCCCAGGCTTCCACGCTGATGAGCATTGTCTCCGGCAGTGTGTTCGGTTTGGTGGGCTTTGTGAGCGACCTTCTGGTGGGCATCATCGTGTCTGTTTACTTCCTGGCTACCAAGGAGACCTGCGCCGCCCACGCCCGCAAGGTGGTGTGCGGCCTGTTTCCCAGGGAGCATGTCTACTGGGTGCTGCGGGGCGCCGCCAAGGTGGACAGTATTTTCGCCGGATTTGTCCGGGGCAAGCTGCTGGACTCCCTGATCATCGGCGCCATGTGCTTCGTGGGCTGCTCCATTCTAAAATTCCCCTATACGCCTCTGGTATCCGTTATCGTGGGCGTCACCAATGTGATCCCCTTTTTCGGGCCCTTCCTGGGGGCGATCCCCAGCACGTTCCTCATCCTGCTGGTCTCTCCCATGAAGGCACTGTATTTCGTGCTGTTCGTGCTGCTGCTGCAGCAGCTGGACGGCAACATCATCGGCCCCAAGATCCTGGGGGACAAGACGGGGCTTTCCAGCCTGTGGGTCATTATCGCCATTTTGGTGGGCGGCAGCTTCTTTGGCCTCGCGGGCATGTTTTTCGGCGTGCCGGTGTGTGCCTGCCTGTACAGCGCCGCCGATTTCCTGGTGCGGGTGCTGCTGAAGAAGAAGGACCTGCCGCTGGCCACGGAGGCCTACGCCGCCGGGACTCCCGAGGGAATGGCAGTCCCGGAGAAGGACGCTGCCGAAACAGACGAAAAAGCCGATTGAATTTTGCGAAAAGCTCTTGCAATCCGCCATACTATCGTGTACAATACAGCCTTGCGAGGCGCTTGTTATAAAAATAACGACTGCTCCGCAAGGCTCCTTATACAATTGAATAGAGCCGATCATTTCTGTCAGGGCGGACAGCTTCCGCCCAACACTGACCTCAAAGAGGCAGTGATGAAAAGGAGAGACCAAGATGAAGAAGAAACTGATGGCATTCCTTCTTCTGGCCAGTCTCCTGTGCGCCGCACTCACCGGTTGCGGAGGCAGCAGCACAGAGAAGACCCCGGAAGACGGACAGACACAAGGCGGCTCTACCGGCGCGGTGGCCAACGAGATCACAGTGGGTATCGCGCAGGACCTGGACGACAGTCTTGACCCTCACCTGGCGGTGGCGGCAGGAACCAAGGAAGTCATGTTCAATGTGTTCGAGGGCTTGATGAAGCCCACTTCTACGGGAGATCTGACCCCTGCTGTTGCTGAAAGCTATACCGTTTCCGAGGATCGGCTGACTTACACCTTTACCCTGCGGGAAGGCGTGAAGTTCCATAACGGTGACGAAGTAACGGCGGAGGATGTTGTATATTCCATCAACCGCTGCGCCGACACCACGGATGGGACTCCGCTGGTGGAGGCGTTTTCTGTTATCCAGTCGGTAGAGGCCGTGGATGCGCGCACAGTCGCCATCACCATTTCCGAGCCCAGCAACGAATTCATTTCCTATATGACCACCGCCATCCTGCCCGCCGATTATGACCAGCAGGATACCGCCCCCGTGGGCACCGGCCCGTTCAAGTTCGTCTCCCGGGCCGCCCAGGACAATATCGTCCTGGAGAAGTTTGACGAATATTGGGGCACCCCCGCGTATCTGGACAAGGTGACCTTCAAGATCATAGAGAATGCCGACAGCCTTGTCATGAGCCTTCAAAGCGGCGCCATCGACCTGTGCTCCCACCTGACCAGCACTCAGGTGGCCCAACTGGGCGACGATTTCTACGTGGCCGAGGGCACCATGAACCTGGTGCAGGCCCTGTATCTGAACAACGGGGAAAAGCCTTTTGATGACGTGCGGGTCCGGCAGGCTTTGTGCTACGCCGTGGACAAGCAGGGCATCATCGACCTGGCCTTCGATGGCTACGGCAGCCCCATCGGCTCCAGCATGTACCCCGCCTTCGGCAAATATTTTGATGAGGACCTCATCAATTATTATACCAAGGACGTGGAGAAGGCCAAGAGCCTCCTGGCGGAGGCCGGTTATCCTGACGGCTTCTCCATGACCATTACCGTTCCCTCCAACTACCAGCCCCACATTGACACCGCCCAGGTGATCGTGGAGCAGTTGAAGGAGATCGGCGTCACCGCCGAGATCCAGCTGGTGGAGTGGGGCACCTGGCTGTCCGATGTGTACGCCGGCCGCCAGTTCCAGTCCACCGTGGTGGGCGTGGATGCCTCCAACATGACGGCCCGGGCTCTGCTGGAACGGTTCAGCTCCACCGCCGGCAACAACTTTATCAACTACAATAACGCGGAATACGACAAGCTGTTTGCCGCAGCGCTGGCCAGTTACGATGACGCGGAGCAGACCGCCATCTACAAGCAGATGCTGGAAAACCTGACGGTCAACGCCGCCAACGTCTACATCCAGGACCTGGCGGACCTGGTGGCCGTGCGGCAGGGGCTGGAGGGCGTGACCTTCTATCCCATCTACGTGCTGGATCTGTCCACGGTCCGGTACGCCGAATAATATGAAACGCGGCAAATGCTTTGCCGCTTACCCGGAAAGGGGATGATGACCATGAAATACGCGGCCAAGCGCATTGCCATGCTGCTGCTGACCATGGTCATCGTCTCCTTTTTGGCGTTTGCGGCCTTTTCACTGATCTCCGGCAGCGCCGCTGAGATCATGTTGGGCACCCAGGCCACGCCGGAGAAGGTGGCGGCCCTGGAAAAGGAAATGGGCCTGGACCGCCCCTTGCTGGTGCGCTACGGGGAGTGGCTGCTGGGCTTTTTCACCGGAGACCTGGGCACCTCCCTCAGCTATAAGCAGCCGGTGTGGGAGCTCATCGCCCCCAAGGTATTGGTGACGCTATGGCTAAGTATTTTGAGCTTTCTGCTCATTGCGGCGGTGTCCATTCCCCTGGGCGTTCGCTCCGCCCGCCGGGCGGGGGGACGTCTGGACGGCGTGAGCACGGCCCTGAACCAGTTTTGTATGGCAGTGCCGCCGTTCTTTACCGGCATTTTGCTGACCTGGCTGTTCAGCACTGTTTTGCGGTGGTTTACCCACGGAAAATTCCCGAATCTGGGGACCGACCTGCCCGGCGCCGTGAAATACCTGTTCTTTGCGGCCATCTCTATCGCCATCCCCCGGGTGGCCATGACGGTGCGGATGCTGCGCAGCACGGTCCTGGGGGAGATGCAAAAGGACTATGTCCGCACCGCTATCTCCCGGGGCAATGACCGCTCCGGCGTGCTGTACCGCCACGTGCTGAAAAACGCCCTGGTGCCGGTGGTCACGTTTCTGGCCCAGACCATGGCGGAGATCGTGGCGGGCAGCATCGTGGTGGAGCAGGTGTTCGCCATCCCGGGCCTGGGGCGGCTGCTGGTGGCCTCCATCTCCAACCGGGACTATCCGGTGGTCCAGGCCATTGTGGTGATCCTGGCCTTTTGGGTGGTGCTGGCGGGCACCGTGGCAGACCTCATCAACCAGCGGATCGACCCCCGCCTGCGGCTGGGAGGTGACGCATGAAACGGATGAACGGATACCTGAAAGCAGGCCTTTTGCTGACGGGCTTTATGACGCTTTTGATCGTGGCGGGCTATTTCTGGACGCCCTACGACCCCTCCGCCATGATGGCGGGACCCAAGCTGTCCGGTCCCACCCTCCACAACCTCATGGGCACCGACAACTTCGGCCGGGACATTTTCAGCCGGGTGCTGAAGGGCGCGGGGACGACCTTCGCCATCGCCGCGGCCGTGGTGGCCATCGGCGCTGTGTGCGGCACCATCATCGGCGCCCTCACCGGCTATTTCGGCGGCGTGGTGGACGAGGTCCTCATGCGCCTCAACGATGCCCTCACCGCCTTCCCCAGCATTCTGCTGGCCCTGGTCATCATCAGCGTGCTGGGCCCCGGCAATAAATACAATGTGGTGCTGGCGCTGGGAATCGTGTTCATTCCCAGCTTTGCCCGGGTCACCCGGACGGCCTTCGCGTCTCTCCGGGATGTGAACTATGTGAAAAGCGCCCGGCTCATGGGGGCGGGCAGCGGCCGCATCCTGATGGTGCACATTCTGCCCAATACCATCCAGGTGCTGCTGCCGGCCATCACCATCGGCTTCAACAACGCCGTGCTGGCGGAGGCCTCCATGAGCTATCTGGGCATCGGCGTCACGCCCCCGGACGCCTCCCTGGGCTACATGCTCTCTGAGGCCCAGAGCATGTTCACCGCCGCCCCCTGGTACGCGGTGTGCACAGGCGCCACCATTATTTTGCTGGTGTTCGGTGTGGGATTGATCGGCGAGGGCTTGCAGCGCCGGGGCAGGGAGGTGGACTGATGCTGGAGGTCAAAGACTTACATGTGCGATTCCACTCCCGGGACCGGGAGGCCGTGGGCGGCGTCAGCTTTACCATCCGGGACGGTGAGATCCTGGGCCTGGTGGGCGAGTCCGGCTCCGGCAAATCCGTCACCGCCATGAGCATCGCGGGGTTGCTGCCCAGAAAGCAGTGTGACTACTCCGGCGAGATCCTGCTGGACGGCACGGACCTGCTCCACGCGGACCGGGCGCTTTTGCGGAAGGTCCAGGGCAAGGACATCGGCGTGGTGTTTCAGGAGCCCATGAGTTCCATGGACCCTCTGATGAAGATCGGCCGCCAGGTGGAGGAGGTGCTGTGTCTCCACAGTGACACACCGCCCCGGGAGCGGCGCCGCATGGCGCTGGAAGCCCTGACGGCGGTGGAGCTGCCGGACCCGGAGGGCGTTTACGACAAATATCCCCATGAGCTCTCCGGCGGCATGCTCCAGCGGGCCATGATCGCCGCGGCCATCATCATCCGGCCGAAGCTCCTGCTGCTGGACGAGCCTACCACTGCCCTGGATGTGACCATCCAGGCGCAGATCCTGGAACTTTTGAAAAAGCTGAACCGGGAATCCGGCATTTCCATGCTGTTCATTTCCCACAATCTGAACGTGGTGCGCAAACTCTGCACGCGGGTGGCGGTCATGCAGCGGGGAGCGCTGGTGGAGGCGGGTGCGGCCGGACAGGTGTTCTACCACCCCCAACATCCCTATACCCAGCGGCTCATTGCCGCCATACCCACCCGGACGCGGAAGGAGGAGCGCCCATGAACGACGAATTGGTGCTTTCCCTGCGCCATGTGACCAGCGGCTACCGGGAGGGCGGCCCCTTCCGGAAGGGCGCGTATCAAGAGGTCCTTCACGATGTGTCCTTTGATGTCCGCCACGGGGAGATCTTGGGCCTGGTGGGTGAGTCCGGCACCGGCAAGTCCACCCTGGCCAGGACCATTTTGGGCATGGTGCGGCCGGACCGGGGAGAGGTCATCCACTACACAAAGCGGCCCCAGATGATCTTCCAGGACCCGTACAGCTCCCTGAATCCCGCCTATACGGTGGAGTGGAGCCTGGAGGAGCCGCTGCGCATTTACGGCAAGTACGACGCAGCGGAGCGGCAGCGGCGGGTGCGGGAGATGCTGGCTCTGGTGGAGCTGCCGGAGGAATGCCTGCGCTCCAAGCCGGCGGAGCTCTCCGGCGGCCAGCGCCAGCGGGTGTCCATTGCCACGGCCCTTATCCAGCGGCCCCGGTTCCTCATTGCCGATGAGCCGGTCAGCGCTCTGGATGTGACCATCCAGGCCCAGATCCTAAAGCTGCTGCGGCAGCTGCGGCAGGAGCTGGACCTGAGCTATCTGTTCATCTCCCATGATCTGAACGTGGTGTACCAGCTGTGCGACCGGGTGCTGGTGATGAAGCAGGGCCGCATCGTGGAGCACGGCACAGTGGACGACATTTTTGACCATCCCCGGGAGGAGTATACCCGGCAGCTGCTTGCCGCCGCGGAGTAAGGCCATGAAGCTTTTGAAAACCTATAAAAAACTCCATATCTGGCTGCTGGCGGACCTTTGTCTGCTGGCAGCCTATTGGCTTTGCAGAGGCAACCGGGTGTGGATGAACGCCCTGGCGGCCCATGTGACGGCGCCTTTGCGCCGGGCCATCGGCAAGGTGTGCTACCGGGTGGACTTCTCCGTGGCGGAGGCGCTGTGCGTGCTTCTGGCGGTGCTGGCCGCCGGGTATCTGGCCTGGAGCGTCATCGCCGTGGTACGGCACCGGGGCCGGGGGGCTCTGCGGCGGGCTTACGGCGCCCTGCTGGGCGCGGTGTGCGTGGGCGTCGCCATCTACGTGGGCTTTTGCTTCCTGCTGGGCATTGACAGCTATGCTGACGGCTTTCAGGAAAAATCCGGCTTGTACGCCCAGCCAGTGGCGCTGGAGGACCTGAAGACGGTGACGGCGTACTTTGCGCAGCAAGTGTCGGCCGTAGCGGACGGTGTGGCCCGGGATGAGGACGGTGTGTTCGCGGAGGACCGGCGGACCATCCTGGAAAACAGCGTCCACGCCTATGACGCCCTGGAGGCGGAATATCCCTTCCTGGCCTTTGAGGACACAGGTGTCAAGCCGGTATACTTTTCGCGCTTCCTCAGCGCCCTGGACTTCACCGGCATCTACTGCCCGTTTACGGGAGAATCCAATGTGAACGTCGATTCCCCCGCCAGTATGCTGCCTGCCACGGTGGCCCATGAGCTGGCCCACCAGCGGGGCATCACCTCAGAGCAGGAGTGCAACTTCCTGGCCATCCTGGCCGCCACCACCTGCGGCGATAAGGCGTATGCCTATTCCGGTTGGCTGTCCGGATACATCTACCTGGGCAATGCCCTGTACCGGGCGGACCCGGATACCTACTGGGCCATTCGCAATGCCCTGCCGGAGACGGTGCAGGCGGACCTGCGGTATCAGAACGAGTACTGGGACCAGTTTGAGGACAAGGCGCCCCAGAAGGTCTCCAACCGGGTGTACGACAGCTTCTTGAAGGGCTATGGCCAGGAGCTGGGGCTCCAGTCCTACGGCACCGTGGCGGACCTGCTGGTGACGTATTACAAAGACCGGATATAAAAAAATGAGCCGCGAAAGCGGCTCATTTTTTTATCACTTCATCAGCTCACACACCAGGTCGGTGTAGCCGGAGGGGTCCTCCAGCGGCAGGCCCGCGATGAGCAGCGCCTGGTTGTACAGGAGCTTTGCGTATTTTTTCGCCTTCTCCGGGTCGGCGGTAACAGCGGTCTCCAGGGCCTGGAAGGCGGGGTGCTCCACATTCAGCTCCAGGATGCGGTCCGCCTTGATGCCGGAGTCCGGCTGGACGGACTGGAAGTACTTCTCCATCTCGAAGCTGAGGCCTTCCCCGGCGGTGAGGCAGACGGGATGGGACTTGAGGCGGGCGGAGGCCTTTACCTCCTTGACGGCATCGCCCAGGGACTCCTTCACAAAGTCAAAGGCGGCCTTGTGGGCGTCGGCGGCCTCCTCGGCCCGCTTGGCGTCGCCCTCCTCGATCTCCTGGTCCAGCACGGAGCGGAACTCCTTGTCCTTATACGCGTGGAGGATCTGGGCGCAGAACTCGTCCACCTCCTCGGTGAAATAGAGGATCTCCACGCCCTTGTCCCGCAGCAGCTCTGTCTGGGGGAGCTTGTCCACTTTGTCCAGGCTCTCGCCGGCGGCGTAGTAGATATATTTCTGGTCCTCCTGCATCCGGGAGACATATTCGTCCAGGGTGACGGGCTTTTTCTCCGTGGAGGAGTAGAACAGCAGCAAGTCCTGGAGCAGGTCCTTGTGGGCGCCGTATTCGCCCACCACGCCGTACTTCAGCTGGCGGCCGAAGTTTTTCCAGAAGGTTTCATAGCCCTCCCGGTCCTCCTTCAGCAGCTTGGCAAGCTCGCTTTTGATCTTCTTTTCCAGGTTGGCGGCGATGACCTTTAGCTGCCGGTCATGCTGCAAAAGCTCCCGGGAGATATTCAGACTCAGGTCGGGAGAGTCCACAACGCCCCGGACGAAACGGAAATGCTCCGGCAGCAGGTCCGCGCACTTGTCCATGATGAGCACGCCGTTGGAATAGAGCTGCAGGCCCTTCTCATACTCCTTGGTATAGTAGTCGAAAGGCGTGGCGCCGGGGATGAACAGCAGCGCCTTGTAGGTGACGGCGCCCTCAGCGGACACGGCGATGACCCGCTGGGGATCGGCATAGTCGTGGAACTTGTCCCGGTAGAACTTGTTGTATTCCTCCGGCTTCACGCTGGACTTACGCCGCTGCCAGATGGGCACCATGGAATTGAGGGTCTCCACCTCATTGTAGGTCTCATACTCCGGCTTGTCGTCAGGAGTGCCCTCCTTTTTGCGGGTCTTGCTGACCTCCATGCGGATGGGGAAGCGGATATAGTCGGAGTATTTGCGCACCAGCTCCTGGAGACGCCAGGACTCCAGGAATTCGCTGTACTTCTCATCCTCGGTGTCGGGCTTGATGTGCATGATGATGTCGGTGCCCACTGACGTCTTTTCGCATTCGGTGATGGTGTAGCCGTCGGCGCCGGCGGACTGCCACATATAAGCGGTGTCGCTGCCATATTTCTTCGTCACCACGGTGATGTGGTCCGCCACCATAAAGGCGGAGTAGAAGCCTACGCCGAATTGGCCGATCACGTCGGTGTCCTTGGCGTCATCCCCCACCTCCTGCTTGAAGCGGTAGGAGCCGGAAGAGGCGATGACGCCCAGGTTGTTCTCCAGGTCCTCCTTGTCCATGCCGATGCCGTTGTCGCTGACCGTGATGAGGCGGTTATCCTTGTCCACCTTCAGCTCGATTTTGAAGTCCTTGCGGCTCATACCCACGGAATCATCCGTCAGGGCCTGATAGCACAGCTTGTCGCAGGCGTCGCTGGCATTGGAGATGATCTCCCGCAGGAAGATCTCCTTGTGGGTGTAAATGGAGTTGATCATGAGGTCCAGCAGCCGCTTGGACTCCGCCTTGAATTGCTTTTTTGCCATTTGAAATGCACTTCCTTATATTTATTTTTTCACAATGGCTTGAGTATATCACGTTGAACAAAACAAATAAATGACCAATTTGTAAATTTCAGCGCAAATTGGTTGTCTGCGGGAAGGAAGGAGAGTAAAATAAGAGAAAAATTGACCGGCGTCCCTCCGCGCCGGAAAAGGAGTCCTGTGTTATGGGAATTTTCCGCAAGATCGGCAATGCCTTTGCCCGATTTATGTACGGACGAAATGGCATGGACCAGCTGAATGTGGCGCTTCTGCGGGTATATCTGGGCATTTTTATCGTGCAGATGGTGTGTTCCCTGGCGAAACTGGGCGTGGGAGCCAGGATCTGCGAGCTGCTGCTGTGGCCGCTGATGATCCTCATCTTCTTCCGCATGTTTTCCAAAAAGCTCTATAAGCGGCAGGGAGAGAACACCAAATATCTGAACTGGATTTGGGGTATGAAGAACCGGAGCCAGGGGGCCAAGGCACGCCATGCCGACAAGGACCACAAATATTTTACCTGCAAGCAGTGCAAGACCATCTGCCGGGTGCCGGTGGGCAAGGGGAAGATCATCATCACCTGCCCCAAGTGCGGTGCCAAAATCAATGCGAAAACCTGAGCTTCAGGGGCGTACAAGGCTGTGCGTCCCTGCTGCTTTTGATCTGGGGGATCGATATGGAGATCGGATTCGCGGCCTTACAGGACGCGGGAGAGCTGCTGGCTATTTACCGCCAGTACATTGAGACACCTATCACCTTTGAATGCCAGCTGCCCACAGAAGAGGCGTTCGCCGAGCGCATTCGGAGCATTTCCGCCGGCTATCCGTACCTGGTCTGCCGGGAGAACGGGCGCATCATCGGTTATGCTTACGCCCATCGCCAGGCGGAGCGGGCGGCCTACCAGTGGAATGCGGAGCTGTCCGTATATCTGGACCGGCAGGTCCGGGGAAAGGGCGTGGGCCGCCGGCTGTATAGCGCCTTGATGGAGCTGCTGCGGCTCCAGGGCATCCGCACGGTCTATGCCCTGGTCACCATGCCCAACCCGGCCAGCGAGGGACTGCACCGGTCCATGGGCTTTCACCTGATGGGCGTTCAAAAAAGCACCGGGTACAAGGACGGCGCCTGGCGGGACGTGGCCTGGTTTGAAAAGGCCATCGGGACGTATGACGAGCTTCCGGCGCCGCCGCGGCCTTTGCGGGAGGTGCTGCGGGAGCAGGCGATGCGGGTCCTGGAGGAGGCAAGCACGTAACAGGATAAAAAGGAGGAGCGAATGCTCCTCCTTTTTAGTATAAATGTATGACCAGGAAACTCAGCCCTTGCAGACGGGAACGATCCAGCCTTTGTCATCGGGGATCTTGCCCCACTGCATGCCGGTCATGGTATCGTACAGCTTCTGAGTCAGGGGACCGATCTTGCCGTCGCAGATGAAGACCTTGTCGCCCTTCCAGTCTAGCTCCTTGACGGGAGAGACAACGGCGGCGGTGCCGGTGCCGAAGACCTCTTCCAGCGTTCCGTCATGACCGGCCTGCATGATGTCGGCGATGGCCACATGCTTCTCCTCGACCTCATAGCCCCAGTCGCGCAGCAGCTCGATGCAGCTGCGGCGGGTGACGCCGGGCAGAACGGTGCCCTCGCAGGGAGCAGTGTAGATCTTGCCGCTGATCTTGAACATGATGTTCATGCTGCCGACTTCTTCCACGTACTTCTTCTCCACGCCGTCCAGCCACAGGACCTGGGCAAAGCCCTTTTCTTCAGCAACCTCGCCGGCCTTGATGGAGGCGGCGTAGTTGCCGCCGCACTTGGTGAAGCCGGTCAGGCCGGGAGCGGCACGGACATATTCGTCCTCCACGTAGATGCGGACGGGGTTGATGCCCTCGGCATAGTAGGCGCCGGAGGGAGAGACGATGATGCAGAAGGTATAGGTGGGGCTGGCGTGAACGCCCAGGCCCACATCCGTGGCGAAGATGAAGGGACGGATGTACAAAGAGGCACCTTCGGTGTGGGGGACCCAGTCCTTCTCCACTTCCACCAGGGCCTTCACGGCCTGGATGTAATCCTCCACGGGAATGGTGGGAATGCACAGCCGGTCACAGGAATCCTGCATGCGCTTGGCGTTGCAGTCGGGGCGGAACAGCTGGATGGTGCCGTCCACGGCGCGGTAGGCCTTCATGCCCTCAAAAATCTCCTGGGCATAGTGGAACACCACGCAGGCAGGGTCCAGAACAAAGGGGGCGTAGGGGACGATGCGCGCGTCGTGCCAGCCCTGGCCGCGGGTATATTCCATCAGGAACATATGATCGGTGAAAATCTTGCCGAAGCCCAGCTTGCTCTCGTCGGCGGGCTTGGCCTTGAGGGTCGCGGCTTTCGTGATCTTGATATCCAACATTTCAAAAACTCTCCCTTACTTTTGGTTTGAAGCTATAAAAAAAGACTTTCGCGCAATCCTGCCTGTCGTACAGGAGAGGCGAAAGTCACACTTCCGTGGTACCACTCTCATTGCCGCCGGAAATGGCGGCCGCTCAATTGCCCGGATACCGGAGGGCTCCCGGTCCGTATACAAGGGAAAATCCCGTTCTGCGGACTGCTCCCGGGTGACACCCTGCGGCGGCTCCTGCTGCCTCGCACCGACCGGCAGCTCTCTGAAAGAGCGTGTACCCAGGACCTGTCCCGTTCATCACATATGCTATAACTGATTATAACTATTTACTTTATACGCTGTCAAAAGGCGAAAGTCAATGGTCAAAATGCACAGAAAGACTGAAAAAAGAAAGAGATGCATCGCTGGCCCGGCGTTTTTTCGCCGGGCCAGCGTGCTTTGGTAAGGATAGGGGAAGAAAATGGCTTTACTGGACGCAGGCCATGCCCCGGTGGAAGGCCTCAATGTTCAGGGGGATGAACTTGGCCTTGGCGCCGGCGAACATCTCCTGGATCATTTTCTCGATGGTCTCGGGCTTGAGGACCTTGGTAGCGGCCACATAGGCGCCCAGCATGACCATGTTGCTGACCTTGGCATTGCCGACCTCGTCGGCGATTTTGGAGCAGGGGATGTAGTAAGCGGTCAGGTCCGTCCGATGGACCTTGTCGGTGACCACGTCGCAGTTGACGAACACGGTGCCGCCGGGGAGAACGCCCTCCTCAAACTTCACCAAAGAGGGCTCGTTCAGGGCGATGAGCTCTGTGGGGTGGGCGAACACGGGGGAACCCACCGGCTTGTCAGACAGGACCACGGAGCAGTTGGCGGTGCCACCACGCATCTCAGGACCGTAAGAAGGAGCCCAGGTGACGTTCAGGCCCTCGGCCATGCCGGCCTCTGCCAGGTTTTTGCCGATGGCCAGGCCGCCCTGGCCGCCGAAACCGGAAATGATGATCTCTTTTTTCATCTTACTTCACCTCCGCGCTGGTTTCCTTGATGACGCCCAGGGGATAATAGGGAACCATGTTGTCCATCAGCCACTGCTTGGCTTTCAGAGGAGACATGCCCCAGTTGGTGGGGCAGGTGGACAGGACTTCCACAAAGGTGAAGCCCTCGCCGGCCATCTGCTTTTCAAAGGCCTTGCGAATGGCCTTTTTCGCCTTGTTCAGATGGGGAATATCGGTGACACAGACGCGCTCGGCGTAGACGCAGCCGTCCAGCGTGGACAGCAGCTCCGATACCCGCATGGGCATACCGGCCTGCTCCTTGGTGCGGCCCAGCTGGCAGGTGGTGGCCTTCTGGCCGATCAGGGTGGTGGGGGCCATCTGGCCGCCGGTCATGCCGTAAATGGCGTTGTTGATGAAAATGGTGGTGAACTTCTCACCGCGCATGGCGGCGTGAACGATCTCGGCGGCGCCGATGGACGCCAGGTCGCCGTCGCCCTGATAGGTGAACACAGGCTGGGTGGGGTGGGTGCGCTTGATGCCGGTGGCCACAGCGGGAGCGCGGCCATGGGCGGCCTCCTGCATATCGCAGTTGAAATACTTATAGGCAAAGACGGAGCAGCCCACGGGGCAAACGCCGATGGCCTCATCCAGCAGGCCCATTTCCTCCAGGACCTCGGCGATCAGCTTATGTACGATGCCGTGGTTGCAGCCAGGGCAGTAATGGAGTTCGGCATCCGTCAGGCCCTTGGACTTCTGATATACGATTGCCATATTACTTAGCCTCCTTCAGGGCCTTTTTGGCCGATTCCACGATTTCCTCAATGGTGGGCATCACGCCGCCGGCGTGGCCCAGGTAGGAGATGGGCTTCTGGCCTTCCACAGCCAGCCGGACATCGTCGATCATCTGACCGCCGGCGCTCATTTCCACATCTAGGATCGCCTTGACGTGGTCCTGGCCAGCCAGGTCGTGCAGCGCCTTTTCAGGATAAGGCCACAGGGTGATGGGACGGAACAGGCCGGCCTTAATGCCCTCGGCCCGCAGAGCCTCCAGCGCGCTGAGAGCGATACGGGCGGGAGTGCCGTAGGCGGTAATGACCAGCTCGGCGTCCTCACAGTCCTTTGTATCCCAGCGGACTTCCTTTTCCGCTATCAGCTTGTACTTGGCTTCCAGGTCAGCGTTGTGATCGTCGCACTCCTCGGGGTCCATGTACAGGGAGTTGATGATGTTGGTGTGGTCACGGCCGTGCTTGCCGGTGGTGGCCCAGTCCTTGGGGGGCAGGTCCCGCTTGGGGATCTCACGCCACTCGATGGGCTCCATCATCTGGCCGATGAGGCCGTCGCAGACCACCATGGTGGGGTTGCGGTAGCAGTCGGCGATATCAAAGGCCTCCTGCACGAAGTCCACGGCCTCCTGGATGTTGGAGGGCGCCAGAACGACGGTGCGGTAGTCGCCGTTGCCGCCGCCGCGGGTGGCCTGGAAATAATCGCCCTGGCCGGGCTGAATGGTGCCGAGGCCGGGACCGCCGCGCATGCAGTTGACGATGACGCAGGGCAGCTCGGCGGCAGCGATGTAGGTGATGCCCTCCTGCTTCAGGCTGATGCCGGGAGAGGAGGAGGAGGTCATGGCACGCATACCGGAGCCGGCGGCACCATAGACCATGTTGATGGCGGCCAGCTCGGATTCGGCCTGGACAAAGACCTTGCCGTGCTGGGGCATATGCAGGGACAAATACTCGGGCACCTCGCTCTGCGGGGTGATGGGATAGCCGAAGAAGCAGTCGCAGCCGGCGCGGATAGCGGCCTCCGCGATGGCTTCATTACCTTTCCAAAGTTCTTTTTCCACGGTTGATGACCTCCTTTTTCAGAATTTTTCCACGGTGATGATGGAATCCGGGCAAATTTTCGCGCAGCTGGCACAGGCAATGCACTGGCTGATGTCTGTCACGGCGGCGGGATGATAGCCCTTGCGGTTGATGGCCGTGCTGTCAATGGCGATGATGTGCTTGGGGCAAACGGAAACGCACAGTTCACAGCCTTTGCAGCGGTCGGAGTTGAACGTCACTTTTGCGGTCATGTTGGATACTCCTCCTTCTTTCCAGGTTCGTGGTTCATTCCCACGGCTTTTTCATTTGTATGGTGATCGGAAAAACAGGTTCCGAGAGATCGGACAACTCCGGGATAAAGCGCTCCTCCGCCGCATGGCAGAGAACGGGGATGCCGGTCTCCCGGGAGACGGCCTCCGCCAGCCGGGCGCCCTTGCGGATCTCCGCCGGCGTGGTCTCGCCGCACAGGTGGGTGTTGTTGACAATGCCTGTGCAGGTGAGTTCGGTGATGGCTTCAATGCCCCGCAGATAGGTGATGGCAGCCTCCGGAGCACGGACCTCCGGGCGGTTGGCGTTGAGCACATAGATAAGCTGATAATCCTCCGTGATGATCTTGTCCTTGAACCGGGCCAGCACCCGGGCTCCCACCGGATCACCGCCGATATCCAGCACACCGGTGATATCCCGGTTTTCCAGAATGGTCAAAAGCTCCGCCGGCAGGGCGGGCACATCGGCGTCGGAGCAGGCCTGGGAGGAAGAGATCAGGCGGATGCCCGCCTCCTGGAACAGGGCTTTCCGCTCCCTGGAGCGGAAATAGGGATTCACAATATCCAGGTCCGCCACCATGACCTGATGGTCCAAAGCCGCCAGCTGCAACGCCAGATTCACGGCGAACTCCGTTTTGCCGGTGCCGTAATGGCCGGTGATGATGGAAACGCGGTGGGTGCAGATCGCATCTGCCCTCAAGATGGTTCACCTCGCAAATCAAAATTAGTTGTATTATTTTCGGACTTGTTGTATGATGTCATTGTACTACCGCAAAAATATGATGTCAAGAGGGTTCTTGCGTTGTCTGACAAAAAAGATTATAATATTTCAAGATGAAAAATGCGGACCGGAAGTCACAAGTCCGGTATTCGCCTGACAAGGAGGGCGCTGTATGGGAGAGACAAAAAAAGTGAAGCTGTCAGAGCGGACCGCCGACCGTCTGTATGAGATGATCGTGGACGAGGGGCGCTATGCCCCCGGCAGCAAGCTGCCCAATGAAAATGAGCTCAGCGAGGAATTGCAGGTCAGCCGTACCACACTGCGGGAGTCCATTTCCTTTCTGGTGGCCCAGGGGGTCCTGGAGATCCGGCGGGGCCGGGGGACCTTTGTGGCGGAGGAGCTGCCGGCGGGCGGCCTGGACCTGACGGCCCTGGCGGGCCTGCGCTCCCGGGTGCGGGCCAAGGACCTGTTTGAAATGCGCCTTATTTTTGAGCCCGCCACCGTGGCCTTGGCCTGCCAGCGGGCCAGTGATGAGGAGCTGGACATGATCCAAAAAAAGGCGAAGCGGATGGAGCGCATTGCCTCGGAAGACGGTGACTGGCCCCTGGCGGACCAGGAGTTTCACTGGGCCATCATCAAGGCGTCCCACAATGAATATATGCGCCACCTATATCCCATCATCAACAGCGCCGTCAATGAGATCATGCAGATCACCGGGAACCGCCAGCAGATGCTGGAGACGGCCCTGGAGGACAACCGGATCATTTTGGAATTTCTGCTGCAACGGGATGAGGCCGGCGCACGGCACGCCATGAGCATCCATATCCGCCATTTGATCAACACTTTGCAGGCGTGACAGCTTTTTTGAGTTTTTGACAGGCCGGCGGGAAAATATTTCCTGACGGCCTGTTTTGCGAAGCCGGACACAACATGGAGAGATTAAGCAATATGCACAAACAGCAAGACATAATATGGTAGATTCAGCAAAAAAATTTGAAAAAACTGGAAGAAAAATTCGACGAAATAAACAACTGAAGAAGGGCCGTTCACGAATTATTCACAAAATTTGCCGCACCCTCTTAACAAATTCTTCACGGCGGTGTATAATAACTACGCATTTGCAGGAGGGGATTCGTCTGTACTGGGTCCTGCCGGCAGTATGGGACTTCAAGCCACTGGAAAGAAAGCGGGAGGACCTTCCTATGGAAATGACGAAGCAAGAGCGGCTGGGCAAGTTGCTGGACGCGTATTCCTACCATTATGACATCCAGTGGGATGTGACCGTGGAGGGCGGCAGCTTTCCCGCCTCGGCCACCTATTATCTGAGAGATGAAAACTACCTCATCAGCCGCCGCCACGTGCTCAACGCCGTGGAAAATTACGATTATACGTATTTTTACCTGGCGGACGCTCTGGACGAGGAGACGCTGCAAAAGCAGATCGAGCTTTCCATGCGGGCAGGCATGAGCCGGATCAAGCCCCATAGGGAGCACATGTCCTCGTTTGTGACGTTGGTGATCCTGGCGGACACCATCACCCCGGAGGCGAAAAAGCTGCTGCAAAAGACCCGCTTCCGGAAAAATTTTCGGCTGGCACTCCATGGCTGGATGGAGTATCATATCGCGGCAATGGAAATTTCCACGCACAGCTTCCTTTCCAATCCAGCCGGAAAAGAAGCGAAAAAAACCTTGGAGGCGAATTTTTCTTCCAAGGCGCAGTAAAAGAAGGGAGAGTATACATCAATGAATGGTCTGTTACTTTTCATCATTGGCGTTGCTGCTCTGCTTTGCGGTTATATTTTCTATGGCCGCTGGCTGTGCAAGCAATGGGGCGTCGGTGAGAACAACGAAGAGACCCCCGCGCATACCATGCAGGATGGTATCGACTATGTCCCCGCCCCGGCCCCCGTTCTGATGGGCCACCACTTCTCCTCCATCGCAGGCGCCGGCCCCATCACCGGCCCCATCTCCGCTTTGAAGCTGGGCTTCGGCTGGCTGCCCTGCCTGCTGTGGATCGTCATCGGCGGCGTCTTCTTCGGCGGCGTCCATGACTTCGGCGCCCTGTTTGCCTCCGTCCGCCACGGCGGCCGCTCCATCGGCGAGATCATCTCCGAAAACATGAGCAAGCGGGCAAAGATGCTGTTCCTGATCTTCGCTTACCTGACTTTGATCCTGGTGGTCGCTGCCTTCGCCTCCATCGTGGCTGGCACCTTCGGCGCCACCTTCACCGAGGCGGGTGCTGTGGACATAGCGGCATCTGAGAGCAACGCCCGCGTGGCCATGGTGTCCCTGCTGTTCATCGTGATCGCCATCATCTTCGGCTTCTGTGTCTATCGCCGCAATGCTCCTATGGCGGTGGCCTCCGTGGTCGGCGTCATCGGCATCGTGGTCATCATCGCCATCGGCATGAACTTCCATCCCATTTATCTGTCCACCACCGCCTGGATGTGGATCTGCGGCCTGTACATCGCCATCGCTTCCGTTACCCCCGTGTGGATCCTGCTGCAGCCCCGTGACTATCTGAGCTCTTTCCTGCTGTACGCCATGTTGGCTCTGGCCGCTGTGGCCGTGTTTGTGGGCCATCCCACTCTGGCGAACATTCCCGCTGTGACCAGCGAGACCTGCGAGACCCCCATTTTCCCCGTGCTGTTCACCACCATCGCCTGCGGCGCCATCTCCGGCTTCCACTCTCTGGTTTCCTCCGGCACCACCTCCAAGCAGCTGGATAAAGAGACCGACGCGAAGCCCATCGCTTACGGCGGCATGCTGCTGGAGTGCGTGCTGGCTATCCTGGTCCTGTGCGCTGTGGCTGGCTATGCCAATGCCAACGGCGGCGACATCGGCGTGGGCCCCACCGTCCTGTTCGGCGGCGGCATTGCCGGTATGATCGATCCCAACCACGGCGCCGTGTACAGCGTGCTGTACACCCTGCTGGTTCTGACCTATTCCTCCTTCTGCCTGACCTCTCTGGACACCGCCACCCGTCTGGCCCGCTTCATGTTCCAGGAGTTCTGGCTGGACGGCAGCAAGGGTGAGACCCCTGAGAATGTCACCGGCTACAAGAAGTTCTTCTCCAACATGTATGTTGCCACCATCATCACCGTCATTCTGGGCGTGATGCTGGGCCTGAACGGCTATGGCAAGATCTGGGCCCTGTTTGGCTCCGCCAACCAGCTGCTGGCCGCTCTGGGCCTGCTGGCTGTGGCTACCTGGCTGGGCAATATCGGCAAGAACAACAAGATGTTCATTCTGCCCATGATCTTCATGCTGGTTGTCACTATTTCCTCTCTGATCATCAACACCAAGACTCAGATCGGTCTGATCTCCGCCGGCGGCGCCGACTGGGGTCCCTATGTCCAGGCCATCCTGGGTGTTCTGCTGGTGGTCCTGGCTGTGGTCTTGGCTATCGAGGGTATTGCCACCCTCGGCAAGCAGAAGAAGACCGCTGCGAAGTAAGCTGTCTGCTGCAACGCCAGAAAACGGTGGAGTTTTGCCAGTCTCCGCTGTACAAAAAGGACTGCCGCATCGCGGCAGTCCTTTTTTGCGCAAAAAAGCCGCCTCCGGTAAAAACGGAGGCGGTCAGTTTCATTGCGGCTGGCAAAGCAGGCGCAGCGCCTCCAAGTAGCCAGGCAGTCCGTGGCCCCGGATGGTGGCCACACAGGCGGCACGGATATAGGAGACATGGCGGAATTCCTCCCGGCTGTCCGGGTCGGAGACGTGGACCTCCACGGTGGGGATACCGACGGCTTTCACCGCGTCCAGCAGCGCCACACTGGTGTGGGTGTAGGCGGCGGGATTGATGATGATGCCGTCCACCTTGTCAAAGTAGGCCTGCTGGATGGCGTCCACCAGGGCGCCCTCGTGATTGGACTGGAAAAAGGACACCTGCACACCCAGCCTGCCTGCCTCTTCCCGGATCATCGCTTGCAGATCGGCATAGGTGGCCCGGCCGTAGATCTCCGGCTGGCGGATGCCCAGCATGTTCATATTGGGGCCGTTAATCACCAGAATGTGCACAAAAATCCCTCCAAATGGCGGCAGCGGTGTCTGCCACCGTGCCGTTATTGTCAATGGCCGTGTCCCGGAACCGGGCGTATAAAGGCTCCCGCTGGGCCCACATGGCAGCCAGGTCCGCACCCTGGGACAGGGGACGGCCGTCGGTGGGCAGATGGGAAAGCTCCCGGGTCAGATGGCAGATGTAGCCGTTTTGGTGCAGGGAAGTGTAATTACGGGGGTCCTTCACCACGCCGCCGCCGGTCAGAATGATCTTGCCGGAGAGCTTGCCGGCCTCAGCGGTCTCCCGGCGCTCCAGCTCCCGGAAGGCGGCCTCTCCCTCCTGGGCAAAGATGTCCGGAATGGAGCGACCCGCCGTCTGAACGATGCGCTGGTCAATGTCGATAGCCTCCCTGCCGGTGAGGCGGGCCAGGGCTTCCCCTACAGTGGTCTTGCCGCAGCCAGGCATGCCGATGAGGACGATGTTGGCGGTCTCCCGCCGCAGCTGGGACAGGATGCGCTCATTTTCACTGTCAGGGATGGAGGTCTCAAAAAAATGCTCCTCCGCAGCTTTGGCCTGTGCCACCAGCATGGGAAGTCCGTCGGTGCAGAGAATGCCCAGCTGCTCCGCCTGGAGCAGCAGAGCGGTACGGCGGGGATTGTATATCACGTCCGCCACGCCCCGGCAGGCGGGGAAGGCCGCCAAATCCACCGGCGCGGCGCCGTTGCCGGGGAACATGCCCACCGGCGTGGTGTTGACCACGATATCCGCATCGGCGTGACGGGAGAGGTTTTCGTAGTTGTTCTCACCGCTGCGGGAGATGACCACCACTTCCCGGGCGCCCAGACGGCGGCACATGGCCTGGGCCGTCAGGGAGGCGCCGCCGCTGCCCAGGATGACCACCTTGCCGCCGGCAACGTCAATGCCGGCCCGGCGGAGCATATAGCAAAAGCCAGCGGCGTCGGTGTTCCATGCATACAGCCTGCCGTCCTTCCGGCGGACCAGGGTGTTGACGCTGCCGATGGCCCGGGCGGCATCATCGATGACGTCACAGTAGGGCATCACATCCCGCTTGTAGGGGATGGTGACATTGCAGCCGCCGATGTCCGTTTCCCGCAAAAAGGCGGGCAGGGCCTCCGGCTCCAGCTCAATGAGGCGGTAGCCCCGACAGCCCAGGGCGGTGTGGATGGGCACGGACCAGCTGTGGCCCAGTTTCCGGCCCAGCAGGCCGAATACTTGTTCCCGGCCCATAGGTCACACTTCCGCGTAGCTGCCCAAAAACTGGAAGTTGGCGCAGCTGCGCTCCAGCTCCTCCAGCATGGACAGGACGCCGGGCTCGTGGACGGAGGCCTCCAGCTCCAGGAAGAAGATGAACTCGAAATTGCGGCCGGTGACGGGGCAGGACTCCAGCTTTGTCATGTTGATGCCCAGGGCCGCCAGCTTGGACAAGATCTCATACAGAGCGCCGGGCTTATTGTCGCAGGCGATAATCAGGCTGATGCGGTTGGCGCCGGCGTAGATAATGGGGTCCTTGGTGATGCAGATAAAGCGGGTGTAGTTATTGTCGCTGTCCTGAATGGCGTCGTTGACGCACTGGAGGCCGTACAGGGCGGCGCAGGGATGGGAGGAGATGGCGGCGGCGTGGCGGCTGCCGCTGTCCGCCACCATTTTGGCGGCCATGGCGGTGTTGTCGCAGGGGATGACCCGGACGCCGTTGAGGCCATTCAAAAACTTGCTGCACTGGCCGATGGCCTGCTCGTGGGAGTAGATCTCCGTGATGTCATCCATCTTCACACCGGGCAGAGCCAGCAGTTCGTGGCGGATACACAGGCGGGTGGAGCGGACGATGGAGAATTTCTTTCGCTGAATGAGGTCATAAATGGCCCGGACGGAGCCGTTGGAGCTGTTTTCGATGGGCACCACGCCGAACTTGCACAAGCCGGACTCCACGGCGGAGAACACGGCCTCAAAGCTTTTGACGTACACAAGATTGCCCCGGGGCAGCAGGCGGTCGCAGGCCACCTGAGAGTTGGCGCCCTCCACGCCCTGGCAGGCCACCAGGCCCGTCTGAGGGAACACCTCACCGCCGGCGGCAAGGGAGGCCCTCACCTGGGCCTCCACCTTGGTGGGGGCGGTGATGAGCTCCGCCTGGCGGGAGCGGGACAGCTCGAAGATGGTGGAGAACAGGTGATAGGAAAAACGCTCCCGCTCGCCGGACTTCTCCGACACCTTGGCCAGGATCTCCCGCTCCCGCTGCTTATTCAAAATGGGCTGGTGGTGCTCGTTTTTATAAGCGGCCACCTCTTCGGACAGGTCCATCCGCTGCAAAAACAGGTCCAGCAGCTGGTCGTCCACAGCATTGATTTTTTCCCGAATCTCAGAAAGTTCCATGATTACCCTCCAATAATAAATCTAGTAATACCGCCGCGGTGACGGCCTCCACCACCGGGACGGCCCGATGGGCGATACAAGGGTCGTGGCGGCCCCGAATGACCAGCTCCGCGTTTTCCATGGCAGAGAGACTGACGGTCTGCTGGGGCCGGGAGATGGACGGCGTGGGCTTGATAGCTGTCCGCAGTGTCACGGGCATGCCGGTGGTGATGCCGCCCAGGATGCCGCCGGCGCGGTTGCCGGCAGTGACCACCGTGCCGTTTTCCAAGGTAAAGGGGTCGTTGTTTTCGGAGCCGTGGAGCCGGGCGGAGCCAAAGCCCAGGCCAAATTCCACGCCCTTGACGGCGGGGATGCCGAACAGAGCCGACGCCAGACGGTTCTCCACGCCGTCAAACATGGGATCGCCCAATCCCGCTGGCAGCCCGATGGCCGCGCATTCGATGATGCCGCCCACGGAGTCCAGGTTTTGCCGGGCCTCCAGGATAAGGGCCTGCATTCGTGCGCCCGCGTCGTCATCCACCACGGGGAAGGCCTTGGCGGCGATGGCGTCAAACAGCTCCGGCGTGGGGCGCAGGGGGAAGGGCGCGTCGTTTTCCGTGCCCACAGCGGCCAGGTGGGCCCCTACGAAGATGCCCCGCCGGGCCAGGATCTGCTTGGCGATGCCGCCGGCGATGCACAGCGGCGCCGTCAACCGGCCGGAGAAGTGGCCGCCGCCCCGCATATCCGCGTGGCCGTCCCACTTCACCCGGGCGGTGTAGTCCGCGTGGGAGGGGCGGGGCTTGTCGACAAGCTCGCTGTAATCCGAGGAGTGCTGGTCGCTGTTTTCGATGATGGCGCACAGGGGTGCGCCGCAGGTGACGCCGTTTTCCATTCCGGAGAGGAACACAGGGGCGTCGTTCTCTCTCCGGGCGGTGGAAAGGGGGCTTTTTCCAGGCCTGCGCCGGTCCAGGAAGGCGTTCAGCGTTTCCAGGTCAATGGCCTCCCCGGCGGGCAGGCCATCGATGTTCACGCCGATGGCTTTGCCGTGGGATTGGCCGAAGACCGAGATCTTCAGCAGTTTTCCAAACTCAGAGGACATGAATGTTACCTCCCAACCGCTTGTAGTCATCCCAGAAGGAGGGGTAGGATTTGCTCACTGCCCCGGCTCCCAGAATCGTGACCGGAGCCGTGGAGCGGGTGGCGGCAATAGCCGCCGCCATGACGATGCGGTGGTCGTTGGCGCCGTCCACCGTGCCGCCGGAAAACGAGGGGACACCGTGGACTGTCAAGCTGTCCGCACCTTCCTCCGCCTGACCGCCCAGCGCGTTCAACTCCGCCGCGGTGGTGGCGAGGCGGTCGCTTTCCTTCATGCGCAGGCGGGCGGCGTTCACAAAGCGGGTGGTGCCGTTTCGCACCGCCGCCATCACCGCCAGGGGCGGCAGCAGGTCCGGACAGCCGGAGACATCGATGTCCACATCGCCGGGGCGGGAGAGACGCGCGGAATGCTCCGCCACCACCCGGTCACCCTGGATGGAATCGGGATTCAGCCCTTCCACAGAAAGCTGGCTGTTCAGGAAGTTGGCGGCGTACCAGAAGCCCGCCTGGGACCAGTCTGCCTCCACCGCCCGGTCAAAGGGCCGGTAGGCCAGCGGCGTGACGTGGAAGAAGTTTCGGCCCTCCTGGGGCTCTGTGACGGCCACACCAGCCCCCAGCAAGGCGTCTGCGGTCATCAAGATATAGTCCCGGCTCTCCACTTCCGTGGTGGGGGCGATGGTGGAAGGTCCGTCCAGCAGGGGAAGAGCGTATAGCAGGCCGGTGAAGAACTGGCTGGATACGTTGCCGGGAAGGCGGTATTCTCCCGGTGTCAGACGGCCCTGCACTGTCAGCGTGCCGTCCTCCTGGCGGAAGGAGACGCCCTTTTCATCAAACAGGTCGAAGTAGGGCTTCTGGGGCCGCTCCATGAGCCGGCCGTGGCCGATGAACACGCCGCCCCCCGCCACAGCCAGGGCGATGGGGATGAGAAAGCGCAGGGTGGAGCCGGACTCCCCGCAGTCAAAATGAGGCAGCTCCGGGAAAGCGCGGGCGCTGCCGATGCCGGTGATGCGCAGAGTGCCCTCGCCCAGCCGCTCCCAGCGCATCCCCAGGGCCTCCATGCAGCGGAGGGTGGCTTCAATATCCTGGGACGCCAGACAGGCGGCGAGGCTGGATACGAACGTCCATCTCAGCCCTCCAATCCCGCGGCGATAATGGGCAGCAGCTCCGTCACCGTCACCTTTTTCAGCTGGCACAGGCCGATGCGCCTGGGGATGACCAGGGTGATGTCGCCGCCGGCGCGTTTCTTGTCCGCCAGGGCGGCGTCGGCCAGGGCTTCGGCGGAATATTCCGTGCCGGTGGGCAGGCCGTTTTTGGCGAGACAGGCGGAAATGCGGGCCGCGATGGGGGCCTCCGTCCAGCCCAGGGTCTCCGCCGACCGGGCGATGATGGCCAGGCCCGCCGCCACGGCGTGACCGTGGGGGATGGTGTAGCCACTGCACTTTTCAATGGCATGGCCCACGGTGTGGCCCAGGTTCAGCAGGCGGCGCTCCCCCTGCTCCTTCTCGTCCCGCTCCACCACGCCAGCCTTGTAGGCCACGCACCGGGAGATGACCTCCTCCGGCGCGGCGGTGAGGGTGCCGTCCTCAAACTGGGCAAACAGGCTCTCGTCGCAGAGGACGCCGGTCTTGATGGCCTCGGCGGCACCGTCGGCGAACATGGCGGCGGGGAGGGAGGCCAGGCAGTCCGTGTCGCACAGAACGGCGGCGGGCTGGAGGAAGGCGCCCGCCAAGTTTTTGCCTGCCTTTAGATCAATGGCCGTCTTGCCGCCCACGGAGGAGTCCACGGCGGAGAGAAGCGTGGTGGGCAGCTGAACACAGTGGATGCCCCGCAGGTAGCAGGCGGCGGCAAAGCCCGCCATATCCCCAGCGACGCCGCCGCCCAGGGCGGCCACGCAGTCTGTGCGGGTCAGATGGGCCTCTGCCAGAAATTCCAGGATGCCGGAGAGGGCCTCAAAGTTCTTATGGGCCTCTCCGGCGGGGAACACGTAGCTGCTGACGGTGAAGCCGGCAGTAAGAAGGCTTTGCTTCACCGCCTCCAGATAAAGCGGCGCCACGGTGCTGTCAGTGATGACGGCAACGTGGCACAGGGGCAGCACGTCCCGCAGCCGCTGCCCGCACTGGGGCAGCAGCCCACTGCCGATGGAGACCGTGTAGGCAGGACGGGTATGGACTTGGATGGTTCGGATGGAGTCAGACATAGGGGAATGCTCCTTCTTCGTTGGATTGGGGCGGCACTCAGTTTCCGCCCGCAGTGGCTTTTTTCTCCCGGCCGTCCTTCAGCAGAGTCCGCAGCGTGTCCGGGTCCCCGGCTTTCAGGGCGTCGGCGAATTCCGTCAGATTGGCGATGAGCACATCCAGCTCCCTGGACAGGTAGTCGGCGTCATCCAGAAACAGCTCCGTCCACATATCCTCGTCCAGCCGGGCCACACGGGTCATGTCCCGGAAGCTGCCGGCGGAAAATCCCCGGCGGCGCTGGGCCTCCGGCGACTTCACGTAAGCGCTGGAGGCGATATGGGCCAGCTGGGAGGTATAGGCGATGATGCGGTCATGCTCCTCCGGGTCGGAGAAGGTGAGGCCGGCAAAACCGATGTCCAGGAAAAATGTTTTCAGCGTTTCCAGCAGCTGCATGTCCGTCCGCTTGTCCGGCGTCAGGATCATGGAGGCACCTACATACAGATCATCGGTGGCGGAGGTGAAGCCGCCCCGCTCCTTACCGGCCATGGGATGGCCGCCGATGTAGGCGAAGCCGTACTGCTCCGCCACGGGGGCGATGCCAGCCACCACCACCCGCTTCACGCCGCACAGGTCCACCACGATGGCGCTTTTGGCGATGAGCGGGGCATGGCACTTCACCCATTCAATGGCGGCGGCGGGGCGGATGGCGATGAGCAGGATGTCGCACCGGGGGATATTCTCCTCTGTTAGGGGGGCGTCAATGGCGCCGCACATCCGGGCCAGGGTCATAGTCTCATGATTCAGGTCCACGCCCCACACGGTGTGGGCGGTGCGGGATTTGATGCTCTTTGCCATGGAGCCCCCGATGAGCCCCAGGCCAACGATTCCCACATTCATGGTCAGTCCTCCATTGCCTTCACGGCTTTATGGAGCTTCAGAAGCTTCCGGGCCAGACCGTCGAACACCTCGGGCTTCAGGGACTGGGGACCGTCACACAGGGCATGGGCCGGGTCATTGTGGACCTCAATCTGCAGTCCGTCAGCGCCGGTGGCCACGGCGCCCATAGCCAGAGGCTCTACCAGCCAGCTTTTGCCGGTGGCGTGGCTGGGGTCGATGATGATGGGCAGGTGGGTGAGCTTGCGCAGCACGGGGATGGCTGCCAGATCCAGGGTGTTGCGGGTGTAAGACTCGAAGGTGCGGATGCCCCGCTCGCAGAGGATGACGTTTTCATTGCCGCCGGCCATGACGTACTCGGCGCTCATAAGCCACTCTTCATAGGTGGCGGACATGCCCCGCTTGATCATGACGGGTTTGTCCTGCTTGCCCACGGCCTTCAAAAGGTCGAAGTTCTGCATGTTGCGGGCGCCGATCTGAATGACATCCACATCCTTGAACAGGGGCAGCTGGCTCAGGTCCATCAGCTCGGTGACGATGGGCAGGCCGGTCTCCTGACGGGCCACCTTCAAATACTCCAGACCCGTGGCGCCCAGGCCCTGGAAGGAATAGGGAGAGGTGCGGGGTTTGAAGGCGCCGCCGCGAAGCATGGTGGCACCGCTGGCCTTTACAGCCTTGGCGATGGCCACGACCTGTTCCTCGGATTCCACGGAGCAGGGACCTGCCATGATGGTCAGAGTGCCGCCGCCGATCTGCGTGCCACCCACCTGCACCACGGTATCCTCGGGGTGGAATTTCCGGTTGGCGTTCTTGTAAGGCTCCTGGACGCGCTTCACGTCCTCCACGATGTCCAGGGCGGCAATGAGGTCAATGTCCAGCTGGGAGGTATCGCCCACCAGGCCCAGAATGGTGTGGGCCTCGCCGATGCTGGTGTGGATGATGATCCCCTTTTCCTGCAGCCAGGTGATGAGGCTGTCCAATTGGTCACGGTTGGGATTGCTTTTTAAAACGACGATCATATTGAATTCCTCCTAAGATCTGTACAAAAAAACCCGCAGCCGGTTGGCTGCGGGCAATTATGCACTGGTAGTTTTTGACACTGTCAAACTCGAGCGCACACGCTTTCAGCACAACCGAAATAAGCCTTACCAAAAAAGTAGGTAAAGCTAAAATAGCGGTATTCAGCTGCGCGGGTGATGTTGATCATGACGGTGTCCTTTCAGACTCTTTAGATACTTAAAGAATAGCACGGTGCCTGCCAAAAGAAAAGTGACAATTCTGACAAACAACAAAAGAAATAATGGCTATTTTTCACAGATGCGACAGAGGGCATCCTTATGCGGCGGCACCCGGGCAGCAGCCGGCCATCAGCAAAGAAGTGGCCTGCAGGATATATTGCACATCCCGCTGCATGGTGCTGCGCTGTTCCAGATATTGGCGGTGGAGCTCCTCCAGGGCGGCGGCCAGATCTTCGCGGAACTGCTGGCGGAGGAGACTGCACTGCTGAAGGTACTCCGCAAGATAGGTCCGAAGCTGGTCCTCATACTGCCGGTGGGCCAGCAGGCTCTCCGGATACGTCTCATTGTGGGGATAGGTGAACGCGTCCGCCAGATAGTGGGTCAGCTTGCCGAGAGTGTAGTACTGCCACATGGTCCAGTTTTGATGCCGGCGAAGGCTGACGATATGGGCGGCAATATAGAGGCTGGAATTGGAGTAGTTGTGGCCGCGGAGCTTATATGCCCGCAGGGAGCCCTTCAAATAGGTGAGGGGATTGCAGTCCGGCTGAAAGGAGCCGAACAGAAATGCCAGCTCAAAGCGGCGGGCCGTGAAACCGTGCTGGTTTTTCAGCAGTGTGGATGCCAGGAGCTTATGACTGCGCTTCTGCATGGAACAACACCTCCGGGGCGATTCAATAACGAGCAAAGTATACCATGGCCGAAGTGGAAAAAGCAATAGGTGTTATTTAAAATAAATGTGAACAGCTGATGGAGCATCCATGAGCGGGGCTTATGGCGAAACGCTGAAAATCGCGCCGCCGCGGAGCTTGGGTTTGACTTCCGCCGCGGAGACTTTTAAAATGAGAAAGAATCTTTGCGAAAACCAGGTGATCGTCTTGAAACTTTTGACACAAATCGGGATCGTTTTCGGGATCTGCTGGCTCAGCCAGTGCATTGAACAGGCGCTGCCCTTCACCATGCCCGCCAGCATCATCGGCATGGTGCTGCTGCTGGCGCTGCTGGGGCTGCGAATCGTGAAAACGGAGCACATCCAGGAAAAATCGGATTTCCTGCTGGCAAATCTCCCCTTCTTTTTTGTACCGGCGGTGGTGTCCATCATGAAATACACAGAGGTGCTGCGCAGCAATCTGCTGGCGTTGATCGTGGTGTGCGTGGTGTCTATGGTGGCCACTTTTGCCGCCACGGTCCTGGCGGTGCGTCTGACTATCCGGCTGATGAACGGAGGGAAGAAAAAATGAGAGAGCTGCTCCAATCGCCCTTTTTCGGCATCACACTGACAGCGGCGGCGTATGTGCTGGGCATGAAGATCCAGAAAAAAAGCGGCCTTGTCATCTGCAACGGTCTGGTGCTGGCGGCACTGATGATCATTGCCCTGCTGACGGTGTTCCACATCCCCTATGAGGATTACTATGTGGGCGGCAGCATCATCAATATGTTCCTCTCCCCCGCCACCGTGTGCGTGGCCATGTCCATTTACGCCAAGCGGGATGTCCTGAAGCGGAACCTGCTGCCGGTACTGGTGGGCTGCACCGTGGGCGCGGGGACCTCCGTGCTTTCCGTGTGGGCGCTGTGCCGGGCGTTTGGGCTGGACGCCGCCCTGACGGCCTCTCTGCTGCCCAAGTCCGTCACCACGCCCATTGCCACCGCCATTGCGGAGAGCCATGGCGGCATCGTGTCCATCACGGCGGTGGCGGTCATTTTTACAGGTATCGTGGGCAACCTCTGCGCGCCGCTGCTGATCCGGCTGTTCCGGGTGAAGGACCCTGTGGAGGCAGGCCTTGGCATCGGAGCGTGCAGCCACGCCATGGGGACTGCCAAGGCACTGGAGCTGGGCGAGACGGAGGGTGCCATGAGCGGCGTCGCCATCGGCCTTTGCGGTATCGTCACCACGGTGCTGGCGCTGTTTTTTGAGGCCCTGCTGTGACCATAAGCCGGGGAGGCACAGTCCAATGCCCGTGTGGGATAACGCGGCACCAGCAAGGAGGCGTACCGCTATGCCTTGCAGGCGATTCGCTATTTGCAGCGGGACGCCTTCGTTACGGTGAAGCATATAGAATGTGCCTGCTGAAGGGCGGAAACGGAATGAAGCGCATGGAGCCTTCGGCTCCATGCGCTTCATTCCGCCATCCAACGCCCGATGAGAAGGGGGCGGAGGATTCCGGTACTGTGAAAAAAGGGGGAGAACCATGGGGGCCGCATAAAACGGGCGCGGCTTCCCGATGCTTATAAAAAACGAGCGCAAGGAAGAGGTGGGAGGGGAACCACACGCTCCATTGCGCTCGTTTTTTCAAAGGGGAGAATAAGGGGAGTACCCGGTCAATGCCTTACACGGAGAACAGCAGGTCGGAGTACACGGGGAAGGGCCAGTATTCCTTGGCGGTGATGGTTTCCAGCTTGTCGGCGGCGGCACGGGCGGCAGACATATCAGCCAGGATGACGTCATGGCTGTATGCCATCGCCTCCTTGGCGTCCGCGGGCTTGGCGGCGACATCGGCCTCCAGCTTGTCGCAGGCGTCCAGCAGCGCGTCAGTCAGCTCCGCCACGCTCTTGGCGGTGACAGTCTCGTACTTGCTGCTGACACCCAGGGCGCTCTTGCTGTCGGCCCGCTCGCACAGGTCGGTGGCATAGGCGGAAACCGCGGGCAGGATGTCGTGACGGATCATATCCACCATGGTGTTGGCCTCGATGGCGATGACGGTGGAATAGTTCTCAATATGGATCTCGGCGCGGGCGTTGATCTCTTCCTCGGTGTAGATGCCGTGGTTCACGAACAGCTCCACATTCTTCTTGGCGGTGTACATGGGCAGGGCATCGGCGGTGGAGGTCAGGTTGCACAGGCCCCGCTTCTTCGCCTCGACGATCCAGGAATCGTCATAGCCGTTGCCATTGAAGATAATGCGCTGATGCTCAGTGAACACCTGCTTGATCAGGGCATGGAGGTCGGCCTGGAAGTCGGAGGACTTCTCCAGCTGGTCGGCAAACTGCTTCAGCTCCTCGGCCATCATGGTGTTCAGGGCGATGTTGGGGCCGGAAATGGACTGGGAGGAACCCAGCATACGGAACTCGAACTTATTGCCGGTAAACGCCATGGGAGAGGTGCGGTTGCGGTCGGTGTTGTCCTGGGGAATGGAGGGCAGCACATCCACGCCGATCTGCAGGTTGCGCTTGCCGGCTTCCTTGAACTCCGTGCCCTGGATGATGGACTGCACCACGCCGTTGAGATCGTTGCCCAGGAAAATGGACAGGACCGCGGGGGGAGCCTCCTGGGCACCCAGACGGTGGTCGTTGCCGGCAAAGGCGACGGTGGCCCGCAGGAAGTCCTGATATTCGTCAACGCCCTTGACGAAAGCGGCCAGGAACAGCAGGAACTGGGCGTTCTGGCTGGGGGTGGAGCCGGGCTTGAACAGGTTCTTGCCGGTGTCGGTGCCCAGAGACCAGTTGTCGTGCTTGCCGGAACCGTTGACGCCGGCGAAGGGCTTTTCATGGAGCAGGCAGACGAGGCCGTGCTTGTCAGCCACCTTCTTCATGACCTCCATGGCCAGCTGGTTGTGGTCGCAGGCGGTGTTGGCGTCGGAGAAAATGGGGGCCATCTCATGCTGAGAGGGGGCCACTTCGTTGTGCTTGGTCTTGGAGAGGACGCCCAGAGACCACAGCGTCTCGTCCAGTTCCTTCATATAAGCGGCGATCCGGGGCTTGATGGCGCCGAAGTAATGGTCCTCCAGTTCCTGGCCACGGGGCGGCTTGGCGCCGAACAGGGTCCGGCCGGTCATGCGCAGGTCCTCGCGCTTGCTGTACAGCTCCTTGTCGATGAGGAAATACTCCTGCTCAGGGCCCACCTGGGCGGTGACCCGTTTGGTCTCCGTGTCGCCGAACAGCCGCAGGATGCGGACAGCCTGGCGGGAGACCTCGTCCATAGAGCGCAGCAGGGGGGTCTTCTTGTCCAGCGCATGGCCGGAATAGGAGCAGAAGATGGTGGGAATGCATAAAGAGCCTTCCTTGATGAACGCGAAGGAGGTGGGGTCCCAGGCAGTGTAGCCCCGGGCCTCAAAGGTGGCGCGGAGGCCGCCGGAGGGGAAGGAGGAGGCGTCAGGCTCGCCCCGGACCAGCTCCTTGCCGGAGAACTCCATGATGATCTTACCGCCGCCCACGGGGGAGATGAAGCTGTCGTGCTTCTCGGCGGTGACGCCGGTCATAGGCTGGAACCAATGGGTGTAGTGGGTGGCGCCCTTTTCCACGGCCCACTGCTTCATGGCCTCGGCGATCTCATTGGCGGTGGAAATGTCCAGGGAAGTGCCTTCCGTGACGCACTTTTTCCAGGCCTTATAGGAAGCGGAAGAAAGCCGCTCCTTCATGGTCTCCTCGTTGAAGACCATACTGCCGAACAGCTCAGGGAGTTTCAGGGTGGTACTCATACGTTTATCCTCCTATTTGTCATAATTAGAATCCTATCATAAAATCAAGGAGATTCAATAGGTAATACCTCTAAAAATGCAGGCGATTATTGACCGCTGGCACCGTAGTTTGCCAAAACGCGGGCGGAGGGATCGTTGACGTTGCAGCCTTTCCAGCTCTTGTTGGGCATCCAGAAGTCTTTGATCATGGGGGCCTGCCCGGGGTAGTACTTTTCAAAGATCTCCCGGTACAGCAGGCTCTCCTTCGTGAAGGGCGTGCAGTAATCGTATTTGCGGCGCAGGGTCTCAAAGGCCTCGTCGGTGTATTTCTCCTCGGCGTAGGCCTTCAGGTCATCCACCATGGAGTGGCCCACGGCGTCGGAGAAGGCGGCTTTCTGGCGCCAGAGGATATCGTCGGGCAGCAGGTGGTCGCTCTCAAAGGCGTGGCGCAGCAGATATTTTCCCATGTTGTAGGTGTTGAGCTTCATCTGGGGATCGATGCTCATGACGTATTTCACAAAATCCAGATCGCCGAAGGGGACCCGGGCCTCCAGAGAGTTGACGGAGATGCAGCGGTCCGCCCGCAATACATCGTACATGTACAGCTCATCCACGCGCTTTTTGGCCTCGTCCTGGAAGGCCTGGGCGCTGGGGGCGAAGTCCGTGTATTTGTAGCCGAACAGCTCGTCGGAGATCTCGCCGGTCAGCAGCACCCGGATGTCCGTCTGCTCATGGATGGCCTTGCAGCAAAGGTACATGCCCATGCTGGCCCGGATGGTGGTGATATCCCAGGTGCCCAGCATGGCGATGACTTCTTCCAGGGAATCCAGCACCTGCTGGCGGGTCATAAAGACCTCCGTGTGGTCGGCGCCGATGTAATCGGCCACCTCCCGGGCGTATTTCAGGTCGATGGCGTCTTTGTCCATGCCGATGGCGAAGGTGCGGATCTTCTTGCCCAGGATGAGGGAGGAGATAGCGCATACCAGAGAGGAGTCCAGGCCACCGGAGAGCAGGAAGCCCAGAGGGGCGTCGGCGTCCAGCCGCTTATCCACACCGGCGATGAGCTTGTTGCGGATGCTGTGGCAGACGGTCTCCAGGTCGTCGGTGGTGTACTTCTTCACAGTGGTCAAGTCCGCGTAGCGGATGAACTTGCCATAGGCGTAATAGTGGCCGGGCGGGAAGGGGCACACCTCGTCGCACAGGCCCACCAGGTTCTTGGCCTCGCTGGCGAACATGATGGCGCCGTCCTTGTCATAGCCGTAGAACAGGGGCCGGATGCCGATGGGGTCCCGGGCGGCCACCAGGGAATCGGTCATGGAATCGTAAATGATGAGGGCGAACTCGGCGTCCAGACGGGAGAACATGGAAAGGCCGTATTCATGGAACAGGGGGAGCAGGATCTCGCAGTCGCTGCCGCTCTTGAACGCGTACTTTTCGGACAGCTGCCGCTTCAGGGGGCGGAAGCCGTAGATCTCGCCGTTGCAGATCACGTAGTCGCCGTCCAGCGCAAAGGGCTGCATGCCGGCCTCCGTCAGGCCCATGATGGCCAGGCGGTGGAAGCACAGGTAGCCGGAAGGCGTTTCGATGATGCGGCTCATGTCGGGGCCGCGGGACTTTGTGCGGTCAAAATAAGGCCGGATCTCTTCTTTGGTGTAGGTCTTCTTGGAAAAACCCATGATGGAACACATAGCAAGCACCTCCAGAATTTTGTGCCATCGGCTGCCCGGAAGGGGCAAAAACGGCACATAACAAAAAACGCAGCTATCTCCTAAAAATTTTAGGACGAATAGCTGCTATCCGCGGTGCCACCTAATTTACCTTCCCCTTGGGGGAATGGTCACCTTCAAGGCTCCAACAAGCCCGTGTGATGTAACGATCACAACTCGTCTCACTTACTAGCGGAAACCGCGTTCAGATTGCAGCTACGGAGTGTTCTTCACGCAGACTCTTTGTGCGGGGTTTCCACTGTCTCCCGCTCACTGAAACGGAACTTCTGCGGTACTTTTCTCCATCAACGCCGTTGTCGATGCTTCAATTGATGTTTGGAGTTTACCACCGTGGACGGACAGTTGTCAACGTCAAAACAGACAAAATCAAAAGGATTTTACACGTCCTTTTTTCTCCGGGGCAGGATATTTTCTACAAAAAAGAGGGAAGCCACCTGTTTCTTCTGTGAAAACAGGTGGCTTTGAGAGAAGGAAAGATGCCGGATTCAGGATCGCAGCACCTGGCGAATACCCACGATGATCAACACGGCGCCCACCAGGGAAGTCAGCGTCAGCGGCTCGTGAAGAAAGAGTACGCCGGAGAATGTGGAGCAGACCGTGGTGATGGTGCCGAAGGAGGAGAGGGTCGCCACAGGCATATTTCCGGCGGCATAATTCACCAGAAGGTTTGCCACCACGGAGCAGAACACGCTCAAAATGAGAATGGCCAGCAGAAAAAGCGGCTGGGACAGCGGCTCCGTGAAGGCCTGGGGCTGGGCACGGAAGCGGACCAGGGCGATGACGGTAAAGACAACGGCACCGGAGAGCATGATGAAATATGTACGCTCAAAGGAGGTGTAGGACTGGGCGGACAGGCGGTTGAGCGTCCGCATGGAGGCGGACACCAGACAGGTGGCCGCCAGGAAAAAAGCGCCTTTGGATGTCACGATGCCCAGGGAGCTGCCGGACAGCGTGATGAGGATGACGCCGGTGATGGGCAGCAGACAAAACAGCAGCTGCCGCTTTGAGGGAAACTCCCGCAGCAAAAATGCCGCCAGGGCGATGGAACCGATGGGCGACACCGCCAGCATCACGCCGGTGTAGGTGGAATTGGTGTATAGGACGGCGTAGCTCTCCGCCAAAAAATACAGCGGCTCCGCGATGGCAAACAGCACCAGGGGCTTCAGAGGCTTCCCCTTCAGGGAGATCTTTTGGCGCCCCGTCAGGAGTGGGATGTTGATGAGCAGAAAGGCCAAGACGAACCGGATGGCCAGCATGATATCCGGCTGCGCATAGCGCAGGGCCACGCGGATGAACAGATAGCTGAAGCCCCAGATGATCTGACCGGCGCAGATGGCCAGGACCGGCGGGCTCGGACGGCGGAGCATTTGCGGCGTTCCTCCTTTTGGAAGTGGTTCTGTCCCCAGTATATCCGGTGGGATGGGCCTTGTAAAATATGAAAAAAACTTGTATAATATTGAAAAAATTCTATATTTTGGGAGAGGAGGCCGCTATGACAACAGAGGAGATCGAGGCCTTTGTGGCCATCTGTGAGGCGAAAAGCATTTCCAAAGCCGCGGGGAAGCTGTTTATCAGTCAGCCATCGCTGAGTACAAAGCTGAAGACGCTGGAACAGGAGACCGGCTGCAGGCTGCTGGCGCGGGGAAAGGGACAGCGGGAGCTTTCCCTGACTGAGGCCGGTCGGCGATTTTACGACCTGGCCCTGCAATACCGGAGCATCATCCGCCAGATGCGGGAGGTGGGAACACAGACAGCGCCGGAAACGCTGCGGGTGTCTTCTCTGAACAGCGTGGGCACGTATCTGATGATGCCTGTCTATGAGCGGTACATGCAGCAAAACCGGGAGACCGTCCTGGAGATCCAGGATCTGCCGACGCTGCCGGTCTGCGCCAGTCTGGAGCGGCGGGAGACAGACCTGGCGTTTGCCTTTTCAGAGGAACTGCCCCGGGGGGTACTAAGCAGCCCTGTATTTTCAGAGCCCATGGTGCTGGTATGCACCGGAGATACAGCGGAGCCCCGTCGTGTCTCTGTACGGGAACTGGACCCCCGGCGGGAGATCTATACCGGGTGGTTCAAAAGCTATCACCAGTGGCATGAGGCCGCCTTTGGAAAAAACAGCGTGCCTCAGGTCCGGGTGGAGATCATGAGCCAACTGCTGTACTTTGTCCGCCGGGGCGGATGGTCCATCGTGCCTGCCAGCGTGGGCAGAGGCTTGGCGGCGGAGGGGGATGTGGCATGCCATTCTCTGGATGTGGAGGTACCGCGGCGGGTGACATACTGCCTGTACACGGCGGACAGCATCCGCAGGCCCGCGTCGGCCCGGTTTTTGGCCTGCCTGCGGAGCGTTTTGACGGAGCTGCGGGAGCAGGGGGACTACATCGAGCTGTATGAGGATTTTTTCCGGCAGTTTGCCGGGATGTAAAGTCAAAACACGTGCCGCCATGAGAACTGTGGCGGCACGTGTCAGGCTGTCAAAAAAATTTTTTTCGACAGCTTGAGCAAGTTTTTCAGAACTTAAAAAGTTCTGAAAAACTTAGATTTCAAACGAATGGCCTAGGCCACCTTCTCTTGCCGCTGCGCGGCAATTCACCTTGAGACACCCCTCCTGGGTTTCTTTCGTAACTATCTTCCTTCCCGCTTTCCAGCAGTTCACCCTTTTTCGATAAGCGCACACGTGCCGCCACGTAAGCGTGGCGGCACGTGTTTCTCTTTTACATTTACAGGTTGATCTCCGGCTTTTCCCCACTGGCCTGGCTCAGCAGAGGCTGTACCTGGCGAAGGAAGGCGTCCACCTGCTCCGGACAGCGGCCGATGTAGCCGCTGGGAGTCAGGACAGCCTCCATCTCCGCTTCGGTCATACCGAAAGCGGGCTCCGCCGCCAGACGGCTGAGGAGGTCGCACTTCTCGCCCTCCTTCATTTTGGCGGTGGCGGCCATGGAGCAGGTGCGGATGATCTCGTGGAGCTCCTGGCGGTCGCCGCCCCGCTTCACGGCCTCCATCATCAGGTTCTCCGTGGCAATGAAGGGCAAATACTCCCGCACCGCGGCGTCCACGACTTTTTCGTTGACATGGAGACCGTCGGTGACGTTCTGGGCCAGACGCAAAATGGCGTCGGCACACAGGAAGCCCTCCGGCATGGAGATGCGGCGGTTGGCGGAATCGTCCAGGGTCCGCTCCAGCCACTGGACGGAGGCGGTCATGGGGGCGTTCATGGCGTCGGCCATGAGATAGCGGCTGAGAGAGCAGATGCGCTCGGACCGCATGGGATTGCGCTTATAGGCCATGGCGGAAGAGCCAATCTGATTTTTCTCAAAGGGTTCCTCCACCTGCCGGTCATGCTGGAGCAGGCGGATGTCATTGGCCATGCGGTAGCAGCTCTGGGCAATGGAGCTCAGGCAGTTTAAAATGCGGCTGTCCACCTTGCGGGGGTAGGTCTGGCCGCAGACGGGGAAGCACTTGTCAAAGCCGAACTCGGCGCTGATCTGGCGGTTCATCTCGTCAATCTTTTCGCCGTCGCCCTCAAACAGGTCCATGAAGCTGGCCTCGGTGCCGGTGGTGCCCCGGCAGCCCAGGAATTTCATGTTATCCAGCACAAAGTCCAGCTCCTCCAGGTCGGCCAGCAGGTCCTGCATCCAGAGGGTGGCCCGCTTGCCCACCGTCACCAGTTGGGCAGGCTGATAGTGGGTGTACCCCAGCGTGGGCGTGGCCTTGTAGGTGTCGGCGAACTTGGAGAGGTTGGACAGCACGGCGATGAGCTCGCCCCGGAGATACCGCAGGCCCTCCCGGTAGATGATGAGGTCGGCGTTGTCGGTGACATAGCAGCTGGTGGCGCCCAGGTGGATGATGCCGGCGGCGGAGGGAGCCGCCTTGCCGTAAGTATACACATGGGCCATGACATCATGGCGGACTTCCTTTTCCCGCGCCGCGGCCATCTCGTAGTCAATATCGGTGATATGGGCCTCCAGCTCCGCCACCTGCTCTTCCGTAACGGGGAGCCCCAGGCTGTGTTCCGCCCGGGCCAGGGCCACCCACAGCCGGCGCCAGGTCTGGATACGCATGTCAGCGGAGAACAGGTGCAGCATGAAGGGAGAGGCGTACCGGGACGCCAGGGGAGATTCATAACGGTCTTTGGACATATGAGGTCAACCTTTCTTCCTGTAAAAAGATAGGAGGCGTCCAAACCGGACGCCCCCTGCTTGTTTCCGTGGTTTTCGCCGGAGGCGAAACAATGACTGCGGTCGGTCCTGCTCGTCATTTCTCTTGCCCCGACGGCGGCGCACCAGCCGGATGCTGGAAAACACGAAGAAGAAAATGCCGAAAACAGCCATATCCCATGTTTCCAGGAAAACAAACAGAGCAGTGAGAATGATGGATACGATCCACAACAAAATCAGGGCACGATCTCCTGTGGCCGCCAGTCAGCGGATAATGATGGAATCCCGTTCGGGACCCACGGACACATAGGTGATGCGGCAGCCGATCTGCTGTTCCACATACTCCACGTAATTCCGGGCGGCCTCCGGCAGGTCCTCCCACTTGCGGACGCCGGAGATGTCGCACTTCCAGCCGGGCATGGAGGTCATGACGGGCTTGGCATCGGGCAGCACAACGGGGAAGGGGAAATCGTCGATCTGCTGGCCGTTCAGCTCGTAACGGGCGCAGATGGGGATCTCGTCCAGATAGCTCAGCACGTCCAGCTTGGTCAGGGCAATGTCCGTGGCCCCCTGGCACTGGATGCCGTAGCGGGTGGCAACGATGTCGATGGGACCAACGCGGCGGGGCCGTCCGGTCTTGGCGCCGTACTCACCGCCGGCCTGGCGGAGCTGCTCGGCCTCCTCGCCGAACCACTCGCAGGTGAAGGGGCCCTCGCCCACGCAGGAGGAGTAGGCCTTCACCACGCCCACGATCTTGTCGATCTTGGCCTCGGGATAGCCGGAGCCCACGGGCGCGTAAGCGGCGATGGGGTTGGAAGAGGTGGTCATGGGATAAATGCCGTAGTCCAGGTCCCGGAGGGAGCCCAGCTGGGCCTCAAACAGGATGCTTTTGCCGTCCTTGTTGGCCTGGCGCAGGAAAGCGCCGGCGTCGCAGATAAAGGGCTTGATCTTTTCGCCGTAGGCGGCTACCCAGGCTTTCAGGTCATCCATAGTGTAGGGCTTGGCGCCGTAGACCTTTTCCAGCGTCAGGTTCTTCCACTCCAGGATGCCCTCCAGATGCTCCCACAGCTTGTCCGGATACAGCAGCTCACCGGCCATGACCGTCTTTTTCTGATATTTGTCAGAATAGAAAGGCGCGATGCCCTGCTTGGTGGAGCCGTACTTCTTGTCGGCCAGCCGGGCCTCCTCCAAACCGTCCAGGTCCCGGTGCCAGGGCAGCAGCAGGGAAGCACGGTCGCTGATCTTCAGGTTCTCAGGGGTGATGGAAACGCCGTGACTGGTGACATCCAGGATCTCCGTCCACAGGTTTTCACAGTCCAGAGCCACGCCGTTGCCCAGAACGTTCACGACGCCCTTGCGAAAAATGCCGGAGGGCAGCAGATGCAGGGCGAACTTGCCCAGCTCGTTGACCACGGTGTGGCCGGCATTGCCGCCGCCCTGATAGCGGACGACCACGTCATAATCGCTGGTGAGCAGGTCTACCATGCGGCCCTTGCCCTCGTCGCCCCAGTTGATACCTACGATGGCGCAATTTGACATACTTGAAAAACCTCCCGGTTTTATTTTGCTTTTGACAGGTTGGACCATAATACCCCAACCTAAATCATTATATCGGGAGAGACTGTATAAGTAAAGAACAAAGTGATAATAATCAAGATAAATTTTCCTAATACACCGGTCCATAAACAGCAAAATTTGCGGCGGCGGACCGGGACCGCTCTTCCCAAAACAGGAAAGTTATGATATACTTTCCTGCGGAAAAAACGCGAAGAGGGGTCGTGCACATATGACAGCCATTGGATTTGACAATCAGAAATACCTGACCACCCAGTCGGAGCAGATCAAGCGCCGCATTGCCCAGTTTGGCGGCAAGCTGTATTTGGAGTTCGGCGGCAAGCTGTTTGACGATTACCATGCCTCCCGGGTACTGCCGGGCTTTGAGCCGGACAGCAAGATCCGGATGCTTCAGCAGCTGCGGGAAGATGTGGAGATCGTCATCGCCATCAACGCGGCGGACATCGAGAAAAACAAGGTCCGGGGAGACCTGGGCATCACCTATGACGACGATGTGCTGCGGCTCATCGACATCTTTCGGGGTCTGGGCCTGTTCGTGGGCAGCGTGGTCATGACCCGGTACAACGGCCAGGCTGCGGCGGACGCCTTCTTGAAGCGGCTGGCCGTCCTGGGCATCCGGTGCTATCGCCATTACCCCATCGCCGGCTATCCTTCCGATGTGCCCCACATCGTCAGTGACGAGGGTTTGGGTAAAAATGACTATATCGAGACCAGCCGCTCCCTGGTGGTGGTGACGGCCCCGGGTCCTGGCAGCGGCAAAATGGCCACCTGTCTCAGCCAGCTGTATCACGATTACAAGCGGGGCATCACCGCCGGCTACGCCAAATTTGAGACCTTCCCCATCTGGAACCTGCCGCTGAAGCACCCGGTGAACCTGGCCTATGAGGCCGCCACGGCGGACCTGGATGACGTGAACATGATCGATCCCTTCCATCTGGAGGCCTACGGCAGGACCGCCGTCAACTACAACCGGGATGTGGAGATCTTCCCGGTGCTCAACGCCATCTTCAAAAAGATCCAGGGCTGTTCTCCCTACCAGTCCCCCACGGATATGGGTGTCAACATGGCGGGAAACTGCATCATGGACGATGCGGTCTGCTGTGCCGCGTCCCGGCAGGAGATCCTCCGCCGCTACTATACCGCCTGTGTGGAACGGCTTCAGGGCAAGTGCGGCGACGAGCCGGTGCGGAAGCTGGAATTGGTCATGCAGCAGGCCGGCGTGACGCCGGACATCTGCCCGGCGGTGTCCGCCGCCCTGCTGAAGGCGGAGACGACCGGCGGCCCCGCCGGTGCCATGATCCTGCCGGACGGGCGGGTGGTCACCGGCAAGACCTCCGATACGCTGGGCGCCGCCTCGGCGCTGCTGCTGAACGCGCTGAAAGCCGTGGGCGGCATCGGCGACCAGTTCGAGCTCATCTCCGCCCAGGTGCTGGAGCCGGTGTGCGACCTGAAGACCAAATACCTGGGCCACAAAAACCCCCGCCTCCACACGGACGAGGTCCTCATGGCACTGACCATCTCCGCCCTCACCAATCCCCTGGCGGAGCACGCCCAGCAGCAGCTGCCCAAGCTCCGGGGCTGCGACGCCCACTTCAGCGTCATTTTGAGCGAGGTGGACGAAAAGCTCCTCAAGCGCCTGGGCATCAACGTCAGCTGTGAGCCGCGGTACGAGACGAAAAAGCTGTATCACAAGTGAGAAGTGGGACAAAGCGGCGGTGGATTTCCGGCTGGAAAGCATACCGCCGTTTTCTCTGTTGACGCCTCGGGCGTCTGGAAAGGAACGGTTATGGAACTTATCATTGAACAACTGGCAAAAGAACTGGACAAGCTCCCCCAGCACGTGGAAAACGTGGTGCGGCTGCTGGACGAGGGCAACACCATCCCCTTTATCGCCCGCTACCGCAAGGAGCTCCACGGCGCCATGGACGATACGTCCCTGCGGACCCTGGAGGAGCGGCTTCAATACCTGCGGGGCCTCCAGGAGCGGCGGGAGGCGGTGAAAAACGCCATTGACCAGCAGGGCAAGCTGACGGAGGAGTTGTCCGCCGCCATCGACAAGGCCCAGACCCTGGCGGAAGTAGAGGACCTTTACAGGCCTTATAAGCAAAAGCGCCGCACCCGGGCTACCGTGGCCAGGGAAAAGGGACTGGCGCCTCTGGCGGAAGTACTGTTTGCCCAGGGGCCAGACTGCCCGGACCTGCTGACGGAGGCGGAAAAGTATGTGGACGCCGAAAAGGGCGTGGAAACGGCGGAGGATGCTCTGGCGGGCGCCGGCGATATCGTGGCCGAACAGATCTCCGATGACGCGGAGCTGCGGAAGAAGCTCCGGGAGCTGCTGATGAAAAATGGCGTCCTGCGTAGCGCCGCCGCCACGGAAGAGGACACGGTCTACCGCTTGTATTATGATTTTGCCCAGGCGCTCTCCCGGCTCCAGGGCCACCAGGTCCTGGCCATCAACCGGGGGGAAAAGGAGGAAAAGCTGAAGGTGTCGGTGGAGCTGGACCGGGACCTTGCCCTGCGGACCGTGCGGCGGGCGGTGGTGGTTCCCGGCAGTGCCGCCATGGAATTTGTGAAAGCGGCGGCGGAGGATGCTTACGACCGCCTGATTTTCCCCGCCTTGGAGCGGGAGGCCCGCTCCACCCTGACAGACGCCGCCAATGAGGGGGCTATCGGCCAGTTTGCCCTGAATCTGAAGCCCCTGCTTATGCAGCCCCCCGTGAAGGGAAAGGTCACCATGGGGCTGGACCCCGGCTACCGCATGGGCTGTAAAGTAGCAGT
>JAETPK010000140.1 GCA_021771265.1 Oscillospiraceae bacterium | reverse complement strand
GGCGCCGGAGCAATGCTCCGGCGCCGGCTGTTGCTCATAGTCCGTTGACGGTGTTCACAGGCGTACCGGCCAAAAACGCTTTTACGTTTTTCACCGTGCAGTCCATGATGCGCTGGCGGCTTTCCTTGGAGCCCCAGGCGATATGGGGGGTGATGATGCAGTTTTTGGCCTTCAGCAGCGGGTTATCCCCCTGGATGGGCTCTGTGGACACCACATCCAGTCCCGCCGCGGCGATTTTGCCGCTGTTGAGGGCGTCCGCCAGATCCTGCTCCACCACCAGGCCGCCCCGGGCGCTGTTCAACAAAATGACGCCGTCCTTCATTTTGGCGATGTTTTCCCGGTTGATGATGCCCTCTGTCTCCGGAAACAGGGGACAGTGCAGGGCGATCACGTCGGAGCTGGACAGCAGCGTGTTCAGGTCCGTGTATTCGGCAATGGCCTCCCCCTCCGGGCAGGGCCGGGAGCCGGTGGCCAGCACCCGCATTCCCAGGGCCTTGGCAATGCGGCCGGTGGCCTGGCCGATGCGGCCGAAGCCGATGATGCCCATGGTTTTGCCGTCCAGCTCGATCAGGGGATGATCCCAATAGCAAAAGTCCGGGCAGTGCTCCCATTTGCCGGCGAATACTGTTTCGCTGTGGTGGGCCACGTGATGGCAAATCTCCAGCAGCAAGGCGATGGTGAACTGCCCCACAGCGGCGGTGCCGTAGGCAGGGACGTTGGAAACAGGAATGCCCCGCTCCCGGGTGCAGGCGGTGTCCACCACGTTATAGCCAGTGGCCAGCACGCCGATGAAGCGCACGGAGGGGCAGGCATCCAGCACCATGCGGGTGATAGGGGTCTTGTTGGTGATGACGATCTCCGCGTCGCCGATGCGGTCGATGACTTCCTGCTGGTCTGTGCGGGAGCTCCGGTCGTAGACCGTCAGTTCTCCCAGCGCCGCCAGGGCGTCCCAGCTGAGGTCGCCGGGATTTTCCGTGTAACCGTCCAGGATCACGATTTTCATGAGGCACTTCCTTTCTCTGGGACGTCATTCCGTCGGACGCAGCAGGGCCACGCTCAGGTCGTTGACATTGGTGCCGGTGGGGCCGGTGATGATGAGGCCGTCCACTGCCCGCAGGGCGTGATAGGCGTCGTTTTCCGCCAGCACCGCCGGGATGGACAGGCCCAGTGCTTCCAGACGGGCAGCGGTACCGCCGTCCACGTAACCACCGGCGGCGTCCGTTGGGCCGTCGGTCCCGTCGGAGCCTACGGAGAATACAGCGGCATTTTCCATGCCGGAGATCCCCGCGGCGGCCGAGAGGGCCAATTCCTGGTTGCGGCCGCCCTTGCCGCGGCCGGTGAGCTTTACCACGGTCTCTCCACCCGCAATGAAAGCGAGAGGCTCCCGGCAACCGATGTGCTGCCGCAAAAGACCGGCCAGCATGGCTCCGGCGTCCTTGGCCTCGCAGTCCAACCGGTCCGAGACGAGCTCTGGCCGGTAGCCCAGCCGGCGGCAGACCTGGGCGGCGGTGGCACACAGCTGGGAGACGCTGCCGCACATGTGGTTTTCCACGTGAGGCAGGGAAGTGGGGAGTGGCTGCCGCAGCAGCGCCATGGCCTGCTCCGACAGACGGAGGTGATACCGTTCTACCAGATCCAGGGCCTCCGCCGTGGTGGAGGTATCCACGCAGGCGGGACCGGAGGCGATCATATCCAGCCGGTCACCCACCACGTCAGAGAGGATAACGGACAGCACATGGGCCGGTGCGCAGGCGGCGCCAAAGCGGCCGCCTTTCACCAGGGACAGGCGCTTGCGGATGCAGTTGATCTCCTGAATATTGGCGCCGCAGGCCAGCAGTTGCTGGCTGATGTCCTGCAGCTCCGCCAGAGACAGGGGGGACTGCTCAAATAGGGCGGAACCTCCGCCGGACAGCAGAAACAGCACGGTATCCTCCGCTGTCAGGCCGGAGACTAGCTCCAATGCACGTCCGGCGGCCCTGAAGGAGGCCTCGTCCACAATGGGGTGTCCGGCTTCCAGGATCTCCAACGGCTCCAGAGGTCCCTGACTGTGTTCGTATTTGGTGATAACGGCGCCGGCGGTGATGCGGGCACCCAGGACGCTCCGTGCGGCGCTGGCCATTTGCCAGCCGGCCTTGCCCACGGAGATCAAAATAACCCGGCCAGAGCCGAAATCCCGGCCTGCCAGGGCTTCCCGTACTGCCACATCCGGCAAGGCCTGTTCAATGGCTGCGGAATAGATCCGGTCCGCGTCTTGTCGAAG
>JAETPK010000139.1 GCA_021771265.1 Oscillospiraceae bacterium | reverse complement strand
GCGGCGGGCCCTTGGCCCGCTGGTGTGCCACGGCCTTACCGGGCGGTGTAGACCTCCGGCTTCAGCACGCCGATATACGGCACGTTCCGGTACTGCTGGGCGTAGTCCAGGCCGTAGCCCGTTCCCGCCGGACGAGTCCGGCGGGAGCCCACTTTTTGGACACAAGCGGCCCGAAATGAATCCGGTCCGCTTCGAGGTTTTGCCTCCGGCAAAACACTCGGACGCCTGTCGGCGGCGGGTCCTTGGCCCGCTGGTGTGCCACGGCCTTACCGGGCGGTGTAGACCTCCGGCTTCAGCACGCCGATATACGGCACGTTCCGGTACTGCTGGGCGTAGTCCAGGCCGTAGCCCACCACGAACTCGTCCGGCACCTCAAAGCCGGCCAGGTCGGCGGTGATGACCTTAGTCCGGCGGGAAGGCTTATCCAGCAGCGTCACGATGGTGATGGAGGCAGCGCCCTTGGTCATGAAATACTCCTTCAAAAAGGCCAGGGTGTTGCCGGAGTCCAGAATATCCTCCACGATGATGAGGTGCCGGCCGGTGATGTCCTGCTGGAGGTCGTGGGTGATCTGCACCCGGCCGGAGGAAGTGGTGGCATTCTGGTAAGAGCTGACGGCGATGAACTCCACATCGCTTTTCAGCTGGCAGGCCCGGACCAGGTCCGCCATAAACACGAAGGACCCCTTCAAAACGCTGAGGAACAGGGGATTCTTGCCCTGGAAGCGCTCATACAGTGCCTCGCCCATCTCCGTGATGCGGGCCTTCAGCTCCTCTTCCGTCACCAGGACCTTCAGGATATCTTGCTCCAATTCACTTCTCATGATGATTCTCCTCTGTCTCTTTGATGATTTGAACAAACCGGCAGGGCGCTCCCTCCGGCAGGAATTCCGTATCCACACCCAGCCGCCACACGGCAGCCAGGCAGCCACCCAGGTAAATGGCAGGCAGGCGCTCTCGCTCCGCCAGGGAAATATGGCGGTCCAGGCACAGGCGCTTGACTGTGCGGGCGCCGTTGGTGCCGGGCAGGGTCAGACGCTCCCCGCCCCGGCAGGGGGCCGCGGTGACGGCCCAATCCTCGTAAACCGTCCGCTCCCGCAGGGCCAAGCCCTCCCCCTCCCGGTGGTCCAGCAGAGTCAGGGTATAGTCTCCCCAGCGGAGGGGGCGGCCCGGTATCAGCTGTGTCTCCGTCAAGGGCTGCGGTCGGGTCTCCAAAATCAACCATTCCCGGCAATAGCGGGCGGTGACGCCGTGGGGCAGGCTGAGACGGCTCTCTTTGCCGTGGGCTGTGTGCGGCACCATATCCAAAAGCGCCTGGATATGGACGGCGCCGATGTCCTTCCGCCCCACCCCCAGCAAGTCGAACAGCCGCAGCAGCATCCGGGGCCGGACGCTGGGTGTCGCCTCAAACAGCTCCCGGCGGGACAGCGTTGTCCGCCCCTCCCGCACCTCCACGTGGGCGGTGCGGCGGCGGGCCTCCTCTTCCAGGGAATAGTCTGCCACCCAAAGCTGGCGTGCCGTGCCGTTGATATGCTCCACCGCCCGGGGATTCAGCTGTTTCAGCAGCGGCATCACCTGGAGCCGCAGGAAATTTCGGGCGGCGGCGTCCGGATCGGCGTTGGTCTCGTCCTCCACATGGGGGATATGATGGACGGCGGCATACTCCTCCAGTTCCGCCCGTGTCACATCCAACAGCGGGCGAATGACGCCGCTCTGGACGCGGGAGATCCCCGTCAGGCCCCTGAGCCCTGTGCCGCGCACCAGATTCAAAAGCACGGTCTCCGCGTTGTCGTCGGCGTGGTGGGCGGTATAGATTCTCTCCGCCCCCTGGTCCTCCGCCGTCTTCCGCAGGAAATCATAGCGCATATTCCGGGCGGCCTCCTCCACGGAGAGGCCTTCCCTTTTCGCTAGGGCTTTCACATCGCCCCGGCCCGCGACAAACGGGATTTCCCTGGCCCCGCAGTATTCCCGGACAAAGGCCTCGTCCCGGTCCGCCATGGGGCGGAGCTGATGGTTGAAATGGGCGGCAATCACACGGCCCTGCCGCCCGCCGCACCACTTTGTCAGCAGGTCCAGAAGGCACATGGAATCCAGTCCGCCGGAGACGGCGCAGAGCACCGTCTCCCCTCGTCCGGGCAGATCCCGCCGGGGCGTCCGCTCCAGCGGATCATTCATCGTCGCCATAGCGGTTATCCAGTGTGGCAAAGGTGGTGTACTCCGGCATCCACCGCAGCTCCACCTTGCCGGTCTCGCCGTGACGGTTCTTGGCCACGATGCACTCGGCGATGTTGTGCTTTTCCGAGTCCTCATTATAATAGTC
>JAETPK010000138.1 GCA_021771265.1 Oscillospiraceae bacterium | reverse complement strand
CGGGCCGTGCACGGTCCAAAAGACACGCCAGGAGGGGGATTTCGGTCTTGGCCCACCGTTGCGGCGATACGATTCCCGGCTCCTATCGGGGCCGCCAATCGTGCCGCTGCCTCGAAAATCAGCTCGCTTTATCCGCCGCAGGCGGCGCTTCGCTGATTTTCCCCCTCTTGGACCACCCCTTCAAACGACACAAAGAGGGGGCTGCGGCCCCCTCTTTGGAAACTCCCCCCAACGGAGCGGCAGCGGGGCTAAAAGTTGGGCGCTTCGACAAGCACCCCGGAATAAAAACCACGTTACAACTTGCGGCATGAAGGCTGGATGATTGCCAAGGTAACAGCGCACCCGGATGAGACATGGCAAGTTTTATCCGGTCGCAGCTTTCAACCGTCCGCATCCCCCAAAATGCTGGACAGCATTTTGGGAGCAAGGCGTTTTTCTTTTGGACCGTGCACGGCCCGTTTTCTTTTTCAAGAAAAAAGAAAATGGGGGGTGCATTACCCCTGTGGACCCAAATGGGTCCCATAAAATCATACCAACTCCATAGAATGAAGCAAAAATGGACCAAAACAGGTCCTTTTTGCGGAGGCTGGTATGGTAGAGCAAAAAATCAAGCAGGACATCTGTATTGGTGCTAACATTCGGAGAATTCGCAAAGAGAACGGCATAAAACAAACGGAATTAGTGCGCCTTTTACAGCTGAGTGGCGTTGAGATGACCAGGGAGAGCCTGGTGAAGATTGAAAGAGGCGCCCAGCATATCCAGGCCTCTCAATTGCGGGGGATCCGGGATGCCCTGAAAACATCTTATGACGAGCTGCTGGCAGAAACATGAAACGTCTGCTGGAAGCTCTTTTAAACCTCATCTTTCCTCCCAAATGCCCCTTCTGCGGCAAAATCCTGGACAGCCCCGGCATTTGCCCGGACTGCGAAAAGGCCCTGCCCTGGACGGCGGAGGCGGAGGGGCTGCGCCAAGGCCCCGGGAGTCTTCGCTGTGCCGCGCCCCTGTGGTACGAGGGCCTGGCCCGGGAGGGCTTGCTGCGCTTCAAATTCCGGGGCGCCTCCGCCGGAGCGGAACCCTTGGGCGGGCTGATCGCCCAATGCGCGGCGGAGCGCTTTTCCGGGGAGTTTGACACAGTGACCTGGGTGCCTGTCAGCAAAAAGCGGCTGCGGCAGCGGGGCTATGACCAGGCGAGGCTCCTGGCGGAATCCGCCTGCCGCCGGTGGGACACGAGACCGGTGGCGCTTTTGCGGAAAGTGGCGGATAATCCCGCCCAATCCGGGTTGAGGGAGGCCGCCGCCCGGCGGGCCAACGTTCTGGGCGTCTATGGGGCGCTGCCGGAGACGGAGGGAAAGCGGATCTTGCTCGTCGATGATATCTGCACCACCGGCGCCACCCTGGCGGAATGCGTCCGGGTGCTGGAGGACGCCGGGGCGAAAAGCGTGTGCTGTGCCGCCGTGGCGCTGACCCGTGAGAAAAAAGTTCACAAAACCGGCAAAAAATAGGGTTGCAATCGAAAAAATAGCCGTTATAATATATCATGTATGATTTTGCGCGGAAAAAACGCTTATAATAACGACAGAAAGATCAAATGAGGTGGAAGCTATGTCTATGGCAAAAGACATCGGTATCGATCTGGGTACCGCGTCCGTTTTGGTATATGTAAAGGGCAAGGGCATCGTGCTGAACGAGCCCTCCGTGGTGGCACTGGACAAAAATACCGGAAAGCTGCTGAAGGTGGGCGCCGAGGCCCAGGCCATGCTGGGCCGCACCCCCGGCAACATCATCGCCATCCGTCCCCTGCGGGAGGGCGTCATCTCCGACTATGACATGACGGAGCGGATGCTGAAGGAGTTTATCCACAAGGTGGCGGGCGTCTCCCTGTTCAAGCCCCGGGTCATCATCTGTGTGCCCTCCGGCATCACGGAGGTGGAGGAGCGTGCCGTCATCGACGCCGGCATCCAGGCTGGCGCCCGGAAGGTATACCTCATCGAGGAGCCGGTGGCCGCCGCCATCGGCGCCGGCATCGACATCACCCAGCCTGATGGCCACATGGTGGTGGACATCGGCGGCGGCACCGCCGACATTGCCGTCATCTCCCTCAGCGGCGTGGTAGAGTCTGCCTCCATCAAGATTGCCGGCGACCAGCTGAACGAGGCCGTGGTGAAGTATATGCGCCGCAAGCACAACCTGCTGGTGGGCGAGCGCACCGCCGAGGAAATGAAAAAGCAGATCGGCTGCGTGTTCCCCAAGGAGGAAGAGGAGACCATGGACGTGAAGGGCCGCTGCCTGCTCACCGGCCTGCCCCGTGTGGTCACCGTCAGCTCCGTGGAGAT
>JAETPK010000137.1 GCA_021771265.1 Oscillospiraceae bacterium | reverse complement strand
CAGTCCAGCCCCCGGGCGATCACCAGGGCGGGGATATCGTACAAAAACAGGTCGTCAAAACATTTGCGGCGCTGTTCATCCGTCAGGCTCTTGAGATACATCACCTCGGCCTTTCCGATGACCTGGAGCCGGCGGGGGTCAAAATAATCATAAAAATCATGGAATTGCAGTCCCGGGCGGTTCACATCGTTGATGGTCAGCAGGGCCGTGTCAAAATCGCTGCCCTTGTTCAGCACCTGCAAATTAAAGGCGGAGACAAATTCCGTGATCTTCAGGCCTTTTTCATACATCGCGCATTCTTCACCTTTCCGGCGCAGCAGCGCCCCTCTCCGCCCGTTTCGGGTCATGCGTACACCCGGCAGGGCGGTCAAAAAAACTTCCTGGGAAAACTGCTTTTATTATATATGAATTTCCGCCATTGCGCAACACCTTCGCCGCTGGGAACGCCCTGTCTGCCGGCGGAAAATTCCTTGAATTTTTTTGAAAATTTTGCTTGCTTTTTTTTGTTTTTTCTGTTATGATATCAGCTGTGCTTGTGAAAAGCGGCACGGAAGTACGCAACAGCAAGGAGGTGCAACGGATGGCAAAGTGCGAGTTCTGCGACAAGGGCGTTACCTTCGGCATTCAGGTTTCCCACTCTCATCGGCGTTCCAATCGTCCCTGGAAGCCCAATGTGAAGCGCGTGAAGGCGATCGTCAACGGTTCCCCCCGCCATGTGTATGTTTGTACCCGGTGTATGCGTTCCGGTAAGGTCACCAGAGCGGTCTGATTGTACAAACAAAAAGCCCGGACTTTGTCCGGGCTTTTCTTTTTCTTCAAAAACGGGAGCAGGCGGCCGCCTGCTCCCGTCTGTTTTCAAGCTCCCATGGCGGCGAGCGCTTCCAAAAAAGCGACTGTCCCCCGGTTCTCCGGCTGGACCTCCGTCCGGACCGCCGCTCCCGGCAGACGAAGCCGCGCCAGGAGCGCGTCTTCATGGTCGGGACTGCTTTCCAGAGAAACGCCCCGCAGGGACTCCCAGGGGATGGAGGTAAACTCCGCGCTGTACGTCTGCTCCCCCTTCTTCTCCGGCTTGCCGCTGCGCAGCAGCAGCAACTCCCGGTCATTGTGCAGATACAGCGTGCCGGCAAATTCCTCCTTCCGCTTCCAGGGAAGGTGCCGGTCCGTCCGCAGCGCGTCCCAACAGGGCTGGTACGCATCCAGGGAGAAGTCCGTGCCCCGCTCCCGCAGGTCCCGCATCTGGTTGTAGAGCCAGATGTCGATATCCGTTTCCCGCAGGTCCGGGTCACTTTGCAGCGCGGCGGCGCCCGCTCCGCTGTACGACTGCCGCACCAGGTCCGCGAAGCGCCACATGACGTTGGCGGAGACCGTATTGTACGGCAGGCACAGCTGGTTGCTCACCCCATAAACCGTGCATACGCCGTGGAGCAGCCGCTGGTACAGGCGGATACCGTTGATTTCCCGGTAGGGCATTTGGGTCAATTCCACAGTCTTCTCCCGGCGGCTCCAGACCCGGACTCCGTCATCGTCGGCGGCCACTACATAGTCGTAGAGGTCCATGTCCGGCGTGGCCCGCCGCCGTTCTATGTCCCTGGGGATCTTGAACAGCATCCGGTACGGCTTCCTCAAGTCCACATGGGGCGCAAACAGCGGCGGCAGGGGATGGTCGTCATCGATCTCATAAAGCCAGGGACCAAAGGCGTCATACTCCGAGATCCGCATATCAAATGTCTCCTTTCAGCAGCGTCGGAATGGCAGCCGCCGCCCGACGCAGGGGCAGTGTATCCTTCCTGCCCATGGATGAAATGATGGCACCGTCTATTATGACCTGTATCAGGGCGCCTAATTCCCCAGCGCGGTCCGGCGCATAGCCGCCCTGCTCCAATTTTTCAACAAACGCCTGCTCCCAGGCCGCATTGGTGGCCCGGCACGCCTTGCGCAGCGGTTCGCTGACCAACGAGACCTCCAACGTCAGAAGACTGACCGTACAGAAAATGATGTTTTCCGGCTGCTCCAGCTCCACCGCAGTGGCGTTGACCAAGGCCTGAATGGCCTCCACCGGGTCATCGATCTTCGCCAAATACCGCCTGATCCGCTCCTCGATCTCCTGCCGGATCAATCCAATGGCTTCAATGGCCAGCTGCTCTTTTCCCTGGGGGAAATAATAGTATAAGGAGCCCTTCGGCGCGCCGCTTTCCTGAAGGAGCTGGCTCATGGTCGTGGCGGAATAGCCCTGGCTCTGAAGCAGCCTGGCTGCCGTTGCCAAAATTTTCGCTCTCACCGGCTGCTGGTCCTTCATACTGTCACCCGCTTTAGAAATTATATCGATTGGTCTATATA
>JAETPK010000023.1 GCA_021771265.1 Oscillospiraceae bacterium | reverse complement strand
TCCGGCTGCTTTTCGTCAATGCTCCACATCTGCAAAAACAGCAGGGTAAAGCTGCGGACCGCCTCGCCCTTCACCATGATGGCGGCGTCCTTCCAGTGTCCGAACCGCTCTTTGTGATTGATGTACTCGTCCGCCAGGTTCACGCCGCCGGTAAAGGCCGTGTGCCCGTCGATGACCAGAATCTTCCGGTGGTCCCGGTAATTGTAGTGGGTGGAAATAAACGGGGAAATGGGCGCGAACACCTTGCACCGGATGCCCAGGGCCCGCAGCCGCTTGGGATAGTCGTGGGGCAGCGTAGAAAACTCGCAGGTGCCGTCATACAGCACCCGCACATCCACGCCTTCCGCCGCCTTTCGTGCCAGGATCTCCAGAATACGTCCCCACATGAGGCCCTCGTCCACGATGAAATACTCCAGGAAAATAAACTCCCTGGCCTCCTCCAACTGCCCCAGAAGCGCTTGAAACTTCGCCTCTCCGGAGGGAAAGTACGCAACGTCCGTCCGGTCATACACCGGGTAGCAGCCGCTGCGGCGGATATACCGGGCCAGCGCGGCTGCGCCGGGCTCCTGTTTTTCGAATTCCTCCCGCACCTGCTCTTTCTGGGGGATGCTGTCCTTCGTCTGGTCGATGAGCTGTCCCAGCCGGTTTTTCAGGGCCCGGTGCCCGATGTCGCTCCGGGTATAGAGATACAGCAGTGCGCCGAACGCCGGCATCACCGCCATAACGATGAGCCAGGTGTTTTTAGCCGTGGGGTCTGTGTTGCTGTTCAGCAGGACGCCCACCATGGTCACTGTGAAGATCACGGTGCCGCCCCAAATGTGGGGCAGGAACTCCTCGAACCGGTAAAACATGCCAAACAGGATCATGAGCTGTACCAGCAGCAGCAAAACGATCAGGCCCATGCGGCTGAATACGGCATGAATGATTCCTCTTCGTCCCGTTTTCAGCAGCTGCAGTCCCACGCTTTTCGTTTCTTTTTCTTCCATACGTGCTCCTTTTTCGTACTCACCCATACCGCTCAAAACTAAAACGCATCCAGGTTTTCCTGAAGCTTTTTGAAAAACAGACTGGTGTGGTAGCCATCCGCCGCCGCGTGGGAGATGGTCACGGACACCGGCAGGGTATACCGGCCCCCCTGCTCCATGTACTTTCCAAAGTCAATGACAGGAAACAGCGCCGGCTCTCCCACGGAGTGCGTGGTACAGCCAGTGAAGTCCAGCCAGGGCAGGCAGCTGATGCAGAAGAAGTTCGCCGGCTGCCCGGGGCGGCCCTTGATGCCCCGGCAATCTCCATAGGTCTCCACCACCCGGACAAACTCCCGGTAAAACGTCTCAAACGCCGGGTGGTATTCCATCCAAAGATCTGTAAAGGTCTCGTCTTCCGGATGGAACACAGTAAAATTGAGGTTTGAGACCTCCCACACACCGGCGCCGCCTTCCGGCGGCACCATCATCCGCATGGTGTCCATGCTGTTGACTGTCTTGGCCGCGGCGTATAGAAAGCAGCCGTAAAAACGCTTGTGCTCCCGCCTGGCCAGCTCCACCGCCGCCGTCACATCCACCCGCGCGGTCAGGGAATAGCCACACTTGATGACGCTGCGGTAATAGTGAAAATGCTCCCGCCGGGGCCAGGTGTCCAAATCGATCTTGCGGTACGCAGGCAGCTGTTCCATAAGTATCCTCCTGTGATCTGCGGTTTTATTTTGAGAACGATTATAGCAGTTTCCGCGAAAAATGTCCACCTGCCCACAAACAAGAAGCGCACGGACGCTCCGCGCTCTTTGCGGTCATCCGTGCGCTATCCGTTTTTCACCGAGGTATCTGCTTGGGCGCAGCTGTCGTACCAGGTCAGGAAATCGTCAAACAATTCCTCCCCCCTGCCCCGGGCACGAGCGGCGTCTTCCAGCGTACTGAAAGCGCCCAAATAGTGGTTTTTGCCCTGAAACATGATTTGGGCCACCCACTTTCCCTTGCGTTTGTTGAAATAGACCCCCCGGACACCGCTGCTGTTGGTTTTGTAAAGGCGTCTGGAACGGATCTGCTCCACGCAGGTCCCCTCCACAAAATGCATGGCGGCGGTGGGATCGTGGCCGCAGCCGCAGCTGGTGCTTCCCCCATCCTGCAAATTGGACTGGCGGACCGTCACCTCATTGCCGCAGTCACACCGGCACTGCCACAGGTGGCAGCCCTTTTCCTTTCCCGCGTAGGACACCACCAACAGCTTTCCAAACCGCCTTCCCACCCAGTCCTTCAAGGGCGGCTGCCGCCCACAGCCGCAGCTGCTGATACCGCCGTGGAGAAGCTTGGCCCGGGTGGTCTCCACCTGGGCGCCGCAGTCACACCGGCACCGCCAGAGGGCGTTGCGGCTTTTGGTGCGCCGCCCCGATTTTTCCAGCACTGTCAGCTTGCCAAACCGCAGGCCTGTCAGATCGGCGGGCACCGCATCTCCCCCGCAGCTGCCGCAGCTGAGGTCCAGTCCCGGCTTCAGCTGCCGGCTTTCCAACAAGACCTCCCGCCCGCAGTCGCACCGGCACCGCCACACCACCGCGCCGTGCCGCCGCTCCTCCGTGGGTGCCAGGGCAGTCAGACGGCCGAACCGTTGGCCTGCCAGGTCACTTTTCATGGGTGGACTCCGCCTGGCGCTTGTCCAAAAGTTCCCGCTCCAGCCGACGGCTCTCCGCACCGTAGGCATGGGCCATCCGGCAGCGGTACTCTGGCACTGTGCGGTAATCGCCGCTCTCTGTCAGCACCATGGCAGCGCAGGCTTTGCACTGGTCCGCCAGGGCGCAGGCCCGGCAGGCGGCAGGCAGGCGGACGGCATCCGCGGCGGCCACAGCCTGATGCCACGCTTTCTCCACCCCCACGGCAAACACATCCGGCACCGTGTCCCCCGGCATCATGCCGCAAGGCAGCAGGCGGCCGTCCCAAGTCACCCAGAAGCTGCACTTTCCGGCCCGGCAGCGCATCCCGTCGCCTTCGCCGCCGGCCAAGCGCATGCAGTCCTCGGCGGAATCCCCCGGCAGAGCGCCGGTCCCCCGGCTTCGCATATGCTCCAAATAGGCTTCCTCGCCGTTGGCCAGGGCCTCGATCTTCGCCGCGTAGTAGGCCGCCTCCTCCGGGGAGAAGCGCCGGTTCCGTCCCACCTGGGTCGCGTCCCGCCGCAGAGGCGGGAACATATAGCTGGTGGCCTGAACGATGAGCCGCTGCTCCTCCGCGAAGCGGAAAATAGCCGGCAGGTCCTCCTTGTTCCATGGCGTCACGCTGCAGTTGAGCTTCACCTCGATGCCGGCCTCCCGCAGCAGGCGGATGCCTTCCACAGCCTGGTCAAAGCCGTCCGGGTTGCCGCAGAGTCTGGCGTAGGTCCCATTGGAGGCGCCGTACAGCGTCACATTGACCCGCACCGGCGGCGTTTCCTTCAGCCACCGGACAGTCTCACGGCCGATGAGGGTGGCGTTGGAATTGATGGTGATGATGAGCCCCAGCCGGTGCAGCCCCTCCAGGATCTCCCCCAGGTCCGGCCGCAAAAACGGCTCACCGCCGGTCAGCAGCAGGTACAGCAACCCCTGTTCCCGGGCCTCCCGGCCCAAGCCGATCCACTCCGCCGCCGTCCGCAGAGGGCGGATCGCCGCCTGCTCCTTGGCGCTCATGCGGACATAGCACATTTTGCAGTTCATGTTGCACACGGGCGTCAGCTCAAAAGTGCCGTTCAGGGGAATGCGCAGGTGCGCCGCCTTGGTGTGCAGATACTCCGTGATCGGTGCTTCCACCGGAATGATGGTCATGGCGCGATCTCTCCTTTCCGCTCCAGCGCGGCTTTCAGCGCCGCTACGGCGCCGCCGTCGGGGCGGCACTCCAGCAAAAATACCGGCACCTCGCCCAGCAGGGCAAGGATGCTGTCCATGGCCTGCTCCGCAAAGCGGGCGTCCCAGCGGTGGATGGTAAACTCCGGGTACAGCCCGGAAAAGGCCTCTGGGGCAGATGCCCGGCGCACCCGGTTCTCCGGTGCCTGCCGCAGCAATACAATGGCTGCCAGCGGCGCGCCCTCGTTGCGGTAAACGCCGCTGGACCCGGCGTAGGGCAGGCCCCATGCCTGCCAGCCGTCTCGCTCCCGGGTCAGGCCGGCCCGGTCCCCGTTGAGGGTCTCGGCTCCCTCCAGCTGCTCCCACAGTGCCGCCTGAGTGGATTTCCCGGTGCCCGAGGGCGCTGAAAACAGAATGCCCCGCCCGCCCTTCGTGCGGATAAAGGAGGCGTGCAGCAGCAGCCCGCCCCAGTCCAGCAGCAGGGTCTCCAGTTCCAGCAGGTCACAGAGATTCCGGGAGTAGCAGAGCTCCTCCTCCATTCCCCGGCGGTACTCACACCGGACCATCCCCTCCCGCGGCCTGCGGGTGACCCGGGCGTAGGGCGCTTTTCCCCGGACGGGGCAGTGAAAGGTTTCCGTTCCAGCGAAATAGGTGTCCCCCTGCCAGACACCCTCCGCTGGCAGGGGCGGCAGGTCCTCCACCGGGCGGAATACCGCTGTCCAGAGGCCCGGCGCCTCCTCCCGGCGCTCCGCCGGTCCCCGCAGGAAGGCAGCGGACTCCCGGGAGACCGTCAGGGCAAATGGGATATCCACCTGGATCCGGTGGCCCGCCATGTCGTATCGATACCACATATCGGCTCCTTAAAAGCAGGAGGGCGGCAAAGCCGCCCTCCCGGTCCGTTCATTTGGCGCGCTCAGGAACTGAAGATCGTGCAGCCGCCGTTGGGGTTGTTGTAGCAAAGGCCCACAATGTTTTCCTCTGGGCCTACCAACTCGTTTTGGCATGTATTGGCATAGGACCAAATAACCCAGCCGCCAAGGTCCCAGCCGCAGCTGTCTTTGCTCCAGTGCGTCGGCTTACCAAAGGAGTTTCCGCCGCCGGGAACGTTACAGCCGCTGGCAATATTTTGAGACAGGGTGAAATATTCGACTTGCAGTTGGGGTTTCACATAGGCTTTCATGCGTTTTCACCCTCCTTGCTCTTTTGCCACTCTCTGATCAGCTCGTAATGCTCCTGCCAACGCTCGGCATTCGTCTTGCCAGGTTCCTTCGGCTCTTCCTGTCTGTCTTCGACAGGCTTTACGGAAATCACAGGCTGCGAAGGAATCTCAGGTTCGGCGGGAGTCTCAGGTTCAACGGGGGTCTCAGGCTCTGCGGGAGTCTCAGGCTCCGTGGGAGTCTCGGGTTCCGTGGGAGTCTCGGGCTCCGTGGGAACCTCAGGCTCAACGGGAGTCTCGGGTTCCGTGGGAGTCTCGGGTTCCGTGGGAGTCTCGGGCTCCGTGGGAACCTCAGGCTCAACGGGAGTCTCGGGTTCCGTGGGAACCTCAGGCTCAACGGGAGTCTCGGGTTCCGTGGGAGTCTCGGGTTCCGTGGGAGTCTCGGGTTCCGTGGGAACCTCAGGCTCAACGGGAGTCTCGGGTTCCGTGGGAACCTCAGGCTCAACGGGAGTCTCGGGTTCCGTGGGAGTCTCAGGCTCCGTGGGAACCTCAGGCTCAACGGGAGTCTCGGGTTCCGTGGGAACCTCAGGCTCAACGGGAGTCTCGGGTTCGATGGGCAGTTCAGGTTCGATGGGCAGTTCTTCCTCCGGCAGCAGAGGCACTTCTTCCACGATCTCGGATTCAATGAATTCCAGTACCTCTAACGGAGACACCATCATGAACATGGCCTGTGCGGCCTCGTCTTCCTCATCCTCATAGACAGTGTCAGCATTCGCCACACGTAGCTTAGTAATGGCCAGCAGATTTTCACCCGTATTGGTCACGGTGATCCAACCATCCACGGGAGCTACTGCGTAATAGAAGTCAGAGGCAGCGCTGATGCTGCCGGTGGCCCGCGCAGGAGCATTTGCATTCGTCAATGCACTGACTGTAACCTTCGTTTCTCTGGCTGGCGCCTTCATGCCCAGGTAAAACGCGTTATATCTTGAGTATTGGCTGACATTGATGGCCAAAGATTGACCCGAAGCCAGGTAGACCTCATTCTTAGGGCCAAAGGGGTCGTAGTAAGTCGCGATTTCCCGGGTCTTCATACCCTTTACGTCTCCGACTTCATCAATAAAGACGCCGCTCGTTTCATCCACAAATTTGTAGTCTGTATTCTCTTTTCCATTCACCAGGATGCTGCGGACCGTAATAAACTTCGCGTTCAGCTCACCAGAAACGCCGTAAGCGTCCTCAATGACATCCTCGCGCATCTCCTTGCCCTGCAGAGGGTTATAGACCCGGATACCGTCCAGATAATACTGGGTCCGGCCTTCTTTGGTCGCGCCGGTCGCGCCGGTGGTCACCCGGATGGTCACATCATAGGTGCCATATTCCAGATCCTCAAAGGAAACCGAGGGGATCTGATAGTAATCGCCGGAGGCGGCCTTGTTGTCCACCACCTTGCGCTGGATCACTTGATTGCCCTTGGCCAGAACTGCATATACTGTTCCGGTCTTGTCGTTGGTCCGGGTGTACACATCCACGCCCGTGCCGGTAAAGGTGAATTCCACCGTGCCGGTTTTGTCAAACTTCAATGCGGAACCGCCGCTGTAAGTGTCGTAGTTTTCGTAACTGGCGTCATAGCCATGCGGCGTCTGATCTGCGACCTGCGTGCTCTGCTGACCTCCGGCGGGAGAACCATCCTGTGAGCCATCGCTAGCTGTCAGATTGCTGGGATCAGAGAAGTTTTCCTCAAAGTAGACATTGTTGGCAGGCAGGATGTTAATACGGCTCCACTTATAGTTGCCGCTGCTATCTGTGCCAAAGGCATAGAAGCTGTCGAAGCCGTCCCAGTCGAACACGTTCGGCGTGAACGTCACATCATGATTTTCCCCAATGGCTGCGTCGCCATAGTACAGATCTAATTGCTCCTGGGCACTGGCCGGGTCAAATTTACCCATGTCGTTGGTGATGCGCAGCACCTTATCCAGGCCCCAGTCCGAAGCGCTCAGCAACACGGGACGGCCGTAGTCCAGGACATAGGTAGCCTGGGCCAGCGTCACCTGGGGTCTGCCGAAGTAGGCCGCCGCGGCATCCGCGCTGCTGCTGGGATAAATGCCGGAGGTAGCATCGTTGGTATAGACCAAGTAGTTGGTGGCCGCGTCTGGCTGCGCCTCCACTCCCTTGACGGTGACCAGCAGCTTATCGCCGGAGTGGCCCTCGGTAATGTACCGGGTGCTGTAATCAAAGCCCGTCACATCGATGCTGCCGCCATCCACGTTAGCCGTGATGCCTTCCGGGCTTTCCGTGACCGCGCCCCAGGTGATATTGCCGCCGGAATCTGCGGAGCCCGCCTGCGTCCTGATGGTGATATTGGACGAGGCGTCATAGTCTTCCGGCAGTGTGAAGTTGTCGCTGAGGATATCCCGCAGAACGGAACCGGCATCCAGGGTCACAGAGGTGGAGGGAGTCTGAATATCCTCGGAGATACTTTGGAACACATTATTCAGTTCCTCCCGGCTGGAGGCTGTCATGGAATATTTAGTTTCGTTGGTATTCTTCCCGCTGGAATCGTAGTTGGACGAGACCTGATTCAAAAAGCTAGTATCCAAATTGCTGCCAAAACCAACGCAGTAGACCGTCACTCCCGCGCCTTTCATCGTATTGGCAACAGTGTAAACGCCATTCTCTGAACTATCTGTATCACCGTCTGTAAACAGCACAACGATGCGCTTACGGTTACTCCCCTCCGGAATAGGGTTTGCCGCCAGCATCTGCTCTGCCATCTTCATACCATAATAGGTACGAGTACCGCCGCTGGCAGCAATATTGCTGATTGCAGTGGTGATAGAACTGTTAACAGTCACCTCTTCACCAGATGTTGTGTTGACAGTTACCAGAGCTTTCTTGTAATCCGTTTCCGTCAGGTCATAGGTCGTTACCGTTTGATAACCGCCGCCACTCCGCGTATAAAATTGAACGTGCGATTCCTCCGCGTCATCTGCAGAAGTTTTGGGGACAACGTGCTGAAAACCCGAGTTATAGTAAAACCATCTTTGACTTATACTGTCATATCTAACAGTAAACCATGTTCCATCAATGTTTAAATAATATTTGTTACTTTTGTTTACTTCGTATACCTCTGTATAAACCGGCGGTATCTCGACATGCTTTATAGTTTCACCATAGTTTTGCAGAAATCCATCAATAAAAATGCCTGTATTAACATACTTAGATGCGTTACTACCCGAACTAACTCCTACTCCACTATAAGAGTTGGTTTGCCCCTCGGTTGCGTCACTTGCAAACCCGGCCATGCCAATTCTGTGGTCCACATTGTTTTCTTTTGCATTGTTAGAGATTGCAGTCACAAATTCAGTAACCGCTTCACGCAATTTGGTCTGCCGCTGTTCATTGGAGGCTTTATTCCAATTACCGTCATCATCTTGTGCCATCGAACCGGACTGGTCCAACACCAGCACGATGTCCAGAGGCACGGCTGTCTCCGTCGTGATGGTGGAGGTGCTGCCGGTAGCATAGGCGGAAAGGTCGATGGCATAGGTACCATCCGCCTCCAGCTTCACTTCCTTGCTCAGCACCATGCCGCCCTGCGTTGTTTCAATGGGGCCTGCCGTATTCGTCTCCTCCGCGGCAGCCGTCACCGGCAGCAGGGAGACCGCCATCACCAGCGAAAGCAGCAGGGACAGCGCCTTCGCCGCCATGTTCTTTGTTCGTTTCACCTTTGTTTCCTCCTGTCTACATCAAATTCCACCGCGTGCTCCGCGGCTCCCATGGCGTTCCGCCGGCAAGGCCCCCTGGCCCAACAGCAAAGCCAAACATCCTTTTTCATGTCTTTCTCCTGTCTCGCGGCGGCCGCTGAAAGCTTCTCCCGGCGGCTCCGCGCTCTTTCTTTTCAAGATTTTTTCAAAATTCTTAAAGTAATGTACTCTATGAAAAAAAGCCCCGGATGCTTGGCTAACCAAGCATCCGGGGCTCCGGCTGACTGCTGCTTTGACCACGAATCGTCACAGTTGCCAGCTTGTTCATCTGTTCCCGTTTCAGGTCCATGGATGGGTGCACGTACCGCTGCATAGTGACTGTCACGTTGGAGTGACCCATGATCTCACTGAGGGATTTGATGTCCACGCCGTTTTCCACGCAGCGGGTCGCAAAGGTGTGCCGCAGGGTGTGGAATGTATAGGGCCGGACACCGGACAGGCGCAGCACCCGTTTGTACCGCTCCAGGCAGACCCGGGGCTCCATAAAGCACCGTTTTCCCGTCAGCAGATACGCTTCCGGCTCCCGCCTCTGCGCCTGAAGATAGGGCAGAAGGAACTCCGGCAGGGGGATGACGCGGTTAGAGCACTGGGTCTTTGGTTTGTCGATGACCAGCTTTGTTCTGTTTTTTGCCCCCGGTGCCATGTCCCGGATGCGGAGGAGCGTCTTATTGACTGTCACCGTACCGTTGTCAAAGCGGAAGTCTCCCCATTGCAGGGCACAAACTTCCCCGATGCGCAGTCCGGCGTATAGCGACAACAAAATGCCAAGATGCAGCGGGTCGGGCTTTGAGAAGAGCTGGCTTTCCAGCAGGCCTTGCTCCTGCCGGGTCAGAGCCTGCACCTTTGGCTGCCGGGCTGCGGCGGCTGCGAGGCGGATACCGGTCAGATTCTGAACACCCCAGGATCGCGCATACTGTAAGATCATGTTCAATACAGCCCGCATGTCCGACACAGACTTGCCGGAAAGCCCTCCGCTGCCGTCCAGGCGGCCCCTGGTCCGCTTTTCCAGCAGGAACCGGTCCAGTTTCTCCCCGGTGAGGGCAGACATTGGAATTGGGCCCAGCTGCGGCAGCAGGTGTTTGTCCAGCAGGTTCGCATAGGTCGCATGCGTGGATTCTTTTATGGTTCCCCGTTTGGCATCCAGCCACTCCCGCGCCAGTTGGCCAAAAAGCAGGTCCCCTGTTTCATCGGCCTCCTTGACAAGCGGCGCCTCCAGAGCCTCGTTTCGCTTTGCCTTTGCCTCCAAGTAGCTTTTACCGTAAAAATAGCGGTAGACGGTCTTCCCCGAGGGAGTATGTCCTTGAGGCAGTCTGGCTTCCCATCGGCCATCTTTCCGTTTGCGGATATTTTCACCGTGTCTTCCCATTTGCAACATCCCTTCCCTTGCGGATACAATGCCTGACCATCGACTTGACCACCTATCTCCCCGGATTCACGCCGGCTCATCGGACATCTATGTTAAAATTCACGGTTTTTTCTTTGGACTGATTGACAACATCCCTGATTTTGGAATATAATAGCACAAGCAATGGCGATATTTTATCCGCAAAATAATTCGTATATTACATTACTTTAAGAGCTATTTTCCCGTTTTTATTGCGTTTTTCAGCTAAAAAAGAGGCCAGTGGGGGTCGCCCGCCGGCCTCTTTTTTGCATATTTATACAAATGCATCTTGCCAATGGAAAAGAAAAAAGGACTGCCGCAATGCGGCAGTCCTTTTTATAGCCTTTCAGCGGGTCAGATTATTCGCCGACCTCGGTGACAGCGCCGGAACCAACGGTACGGCCGCCCTCGCGGATAGCGAAGCGCAGGCCCTTCTCGATGGCGATGGGGGTGATCAGCTCAACGCTCATCTCGACGTTATCGCCGGGCATGCACATCTCAACGCCCTCGGGCAGAGTGATGACGCCGGTAACATCGGTGGTGCGGAAATAGAACTGGGGACGATAGTTGTTGAAGAAGGGGGTGTGACGGCCGCCCTCGTCCTTGGACAGAACATAGACCTGGCCCTTGAACTTGGTGTGGGGATGAATGGAGCCGGGCTTAGCCAGAACCTGGCCACGCTCAATGCCATTGCGGTCCACGCCACGCAGCAGGGCGCCGATGTTGTCGCCGGCCTCAGCGAAGTCCAGCAGCTTGTGGAACATCTCGATACCGGTAACGACGGTCTTCTTCTTCTCGTCGGTCAGGCCAACGATCTCAACTTCCTCGCTGAGCTTCAGCTGGCCACGCTCCACACGGCCGGTAGCGACGGTGCCGCGGCCGGAGATGGTGAACACGTCCTCAACGGGCATCAGGAAGGGCAGAGAGTCATCGCGGGGAGGAGTGGGGATATAGGAGTCAACAGCGTCCATCAGCTCCTTGATGCAGGCATACTCGGGAGCAGCGGGATCGCTGGAGTCGGAAATCAGGGCGTTCAGAGCGGAGCCCTTGATGACGGGGATGTCATCGCCGGGGAACTCGTAGGTGCTCAGCAGCTCGCGGACTTCCATCTCCACCAGCTCCAGCAGCTCCTCGTCATCCACCTGGTCGCACTTGTTCAGGAACACAACGATCGCGGGCACGCCCACCTGACGGGCCAGCAGGATGTGCTCACGAGTCTGAGCCATGGGGCCGTCGGTGGCAGCGATGACCAGGATAGCGCCGTCCATCTGGGCAGCACCGGTGATCATGTTCTTGATATAGTCAGCGTGGCCCGGGCAGTCAACGTGGGCATAGTGACGAGCCTCGGTCTCATACTCCACGTGAGCGGTGTTGATGGTAATGCCGCGCTCCTTCTCCTCGGGAGCCTTGTCGATGTTGTCATAGGCCTCGAACTGAGCCTTGCCCTGCAGAGACAGCCACTTGGTGATAGCGGCGGTCAGAGTGGTCTTGCCGTGGTCGACGTGACCAATGGTGCCAATGTTGACATGGGGCTTGGTTCTTTCAAATTTCTGCTTAGCCATTTGAAAATCCTCCTAACAATTTAGAAAATACCTTTGGTGCAACGCGAAAAATATTCAGCATTGCTTATTTTACAGTATATTGCGTGGAAAATCAATACCCGAATTAACCCTGGGTCTTGGTCCGGGTTTCCACGATCTTGTCCCGCAGGTTCTTGGGCAACTCGCAGTAGCTGTGAGGCTCCATGGTGTACTGGCCACGGCCCTGGGTGGCGGAACGCAGATCGGTAGCATAGCCGAACATGTTGGCCAGAGGCACCAGAGCGTCCACCTGCTGCGCGCCGGGACGGGCCTCCTGGCCCAGGATCTGGCCGCGGCGGGCGGTCAGGTCACCGATCACGGTGCCCAGATAGTCATCGGGAGCAATAACGGAAACCTTCATGATGGGCTCCAGCAGCACGGGATCAGCCTTGCGCATAGCCTCCTTGAAGGCCATGGAGCCGGCGATCTTAAATGCCATTTCAGAGGAGTCGACCTCATGATAGGAGCCATCGTACAAAGTGACCTTCACATCCACAACGGGGAAACCGGCTACAACACCGGCGTTCAGGGCGCCCTTGATACCAGCGTCGACAGCGGGGATGAACTCCTTGGGGATGGAGCCGCCCACAACGGCATTGATAAACTCGTAGCCCTTGCCGGACTCGTTGGGCTCCACCTTGATCTTGACGTGGCCGTACTGGCCGGAACCGCCGCTCTGGCGCTTGTACTTGGTCTCCTGGTCCACAGCCTTCTTGATGGTCTCCTTATAGGCGACCTGGGGAGCGCCCACGTTGGCCTCCACCTTGAACTCACGCAGCAGACGGTCAACGATGATCTCCAGATGCAGCTCGCCCATGCCGGCGATGATGGTCTGTCCGGTCTCCTCGTCGGTATAGGTCTTGAAGGTGGGGTCCTCCTCGGCCAGCTTGATCAGGCCCATGGTCATCTTTTCCTGACCGGCCTTGGTCTTGGGCTCGATGGCCACGCGGATAACGGGCTCGGGGAACTCCATGGACTCCAGGATAATGGGATGCTTCTCATCGCACAGGGTGTCACCGGTGGTGGTGTTCTTCAGGCCGACAGCGGCTTCGATATCGCCAGCGTAGACCTCTTCGATATCCTCCCGGTGGTTGGCGTGCATCTGCAGGATGCGGCCAACGCGCTCCTTCTGGTTCTTCACGCTGTTGAGCACGGTGGAACCGGTGGCCAGATGGCCGGAATACACGCGGAAGAAGCTCAGACGGCCCACATAGGGGTCGGTCATGATCTTAAAGGCCAGAGCAGAGAAGGGAGCGTTGTCATCAGAAGGACGCTCTTCCTCCTCGTCGGTCTTGGGATTGACGCCCTTAATGGGGGGGATATCCAGCGGAGAGGGCATATAATCCACGATGGCGTCCAGCATCTTCTGCACACCCTTGTTCTTATAAGAGGTGCCGCAGACGACGGGGACCATATCGTTGGCGATGGTGGCCTTGCGGATCGCCGCCCGGATCTTCTCCTGGGGGACTTCCTCGCCGCCCAGATACAGCTCCATGATCTCATCATCGAACATGGAAACGGCATCCAGCAGCTTCTCATGGTACTCGTTGGCCAGGTCCACCATGTCCTCGGGGATGGGCTCCACACGCATATCGTTGCCCAGATCGTCATAATAGATGTCAGCATCCATTTCGATCAGGTCAACGATGCCGCGGAACGTATCCTCAGCGCCGATGGGCAGCTGGATGGGCACGGCGTTGCACTTCAGACGATCATCGATCATCCGCAGAACATTGTAGAAGTCCGCGCCCATGATATCCATCTTGTTGACGTAGATCATGCGGGGGACCTTGTAGTTATCAGCCTGGCGCCACACAGTCTCGGACTGGGGCTCCACGCCGCCCTTGGCGCACAGCACGGTCACACTGCCGTCCAGCACGCGCAGGGAACGCTGGACTTCAACGGTGAAGTCCACATGGCCCGGCGTATCAATGATGTTGATACGGGTCTTGGGGAACTTGCGGCCCTTGCCCTCGGGGAAGAACTTTGCAGAACCCTCCCAATAGCAAGTGGTAGCGGCAGAGGTGATCGTGATGCCACGCTCCTGCTCCTGAGCCATCCAGTCCATGGTGGCCGTACCATCATGGGTCTCACCGATCTTATAGTTCACACCGGTGTAGTACAGAATACGCTCGGTAGTCGTCGTCTTACCAGCATCGATGTGAGCCATAATGCCGATATTTCTGGTATTTTCAAGAGGTGTTTTTCTCGGCATACTGTTTCTCCTAACTTACCAGCGGAAGTGGGCGAAAGCCTTGTTGGCCTCGGCGGCCTTATGGACTTCCTCGCGCTTCTTGACAGCGGCGCCGGTATTGTTGGCGGCGTCCATGATCTCGCCGGCCAGACGCTCAGCCATGGTGCGCTCGCTGCGGGCCCGGGCATAGGCAGTCAGCCAGCGCAGGCCCAAGGTCTGACGGCGGGCGGGACGGACCTCCATGGGGACCTGATAGTTGGCGCCGCCCACACGGCGGGCCTTGACTTCCAGGCTGGGCATGATATTTTCCATCGCCTGGGTGAATACTTCAGTGGGGTCCTTCTCGGTCTTCTCCTTGATCTGGTCAAAGGCCGCGTAGACCACCTTCTGGGCCACGCCCTTCTTACCGTCCAGCATGACGCTGTTGACCAGCTTGGTCACCAGCACGGAGCCGTATACGGGATCGGGCAGGACCTCTCTCTTGGGAACATTACCTCTTCTGGGCACTATGCTTCCCTCCTTCATAATTATTCTATGATCTCATAGGTACTCAAAAGGCGATATTTCAGCCTTCCGTAGAATGCCTGCCGAAGCGGTAATACGTTCGCACATATATATAAACCTATTCGGCAAAGCTTTCAGAATGCAGCAGAACTTACTTCTGCTTGGGCCGCTTGGCACCGTACTTGGAACGAGACTGCATACGGCCATTGACGCCCTGGGTATCCAGAGTGCCACGGATGATGTGGTAACGGACGCCGGGGAGGTCCTTGACACGGCCGCCGCGGATCATGACGACGGAGTGCTCCTGCAGGGAGTGGCCCACGCCGGGAATGTAAGCGGTGACCTCATAGCCGTTGGTCAGACGCACACGGGCGATCTTACGCAGAGCGGAGTTGGGCTTCTTGGGAGTCGCGGTTCTCACAGCGGTGCAGACGCCTCTCTTCTGGGGAGAAGGCAGATCGGTGGTCTTGGTCTTCAGGGTGTTCAGGCCGAACTGCAGAGCGGGAGAAGTGGACTTGAAGGTAACCTGTTCTCTTCCTTTACGGACCAGCTGGTTAAAAGTAGGCATTGATGTTCTCCTTTCTTTCATATTTTTGGCAGCCGCCTCAGGCGACAGCCTTTATTTTTTACGGAAAGCCCAAAAGCTATTCCGAAAAAACCATTTTTTCATTCCTTCAGAACGGCTACCACGGAGGCCCCCACCGTAATACGGCAGGCCTTGCCCAGCTGGGCCATGGTGTATTCCGTTTCCACCGGGATGCCGGCGCTGGCGCAGCCATCGGCAACCGGATCGGTGATGGCGGGATCGGCGTCACAGGCGAGATACACCTGGCAGGCCCGGCCCTCCCGAATCGCCTTGCGGGACTGCTTCACGCCAATGACCTTCTCCTGAGAAGCAAGTTCCGTGATCACGGGGATTCCTCCTGAAATGCATGGCAAAATTCGCAGAATATGTCCGCGCAAGTTGGAATTATAACATGTCGGGGGCTAATCGTCAAGTACTTCCGAAAAATGGATTTTTATTTTTTCCCTTTCCCAAATTTCGCGATTTTTATCCGGCTTTTTTTCATCTTTTGATATATCTATCCGGCGAAAACTTTTTCTTCCTCTCCCGCGTCCATACAATAGAACAGAATAGAAGGAGGCCTTTTTATGAATCGTCTCGCCCCTCTGGCCGCCCTGCTGGCCATGCTGCTGGCCCTGTCCGCCTGCGGTGCCGCTCCCAAGGAAGAAGCCGCTCCCACCGAAGAAGCCGACACACTGGAAGACCTGTGCGGCGCCGACTACCAGACCTACATCATCGATACCATCACCATGCAGATGGAGAACCGCATGGACAAAGCCCCCGATGTGGTCTACTTCCCCATCTCAGATCACGCGCCCCTGACGGACTACGCCGCCATTGACGAAACCACGGCCTTTCAAATCGACACGGATGGTAACATCGTCATTCTCTTCCCCGCCGGCACCGTCACCGACGAGAGTCACGGCCAGCAATCCTTCCGTATCCCCAAGCCTTAACGAAAAAAAGAGGACCGCAGGTGCGGTCCTCTTTTTTATGCGTTCTGGAAGACTCAGTCCTCCAGCATGGGGGTCACCTCAGCGGCGGTGTCCCGGTCGGGCACCAGCTCCTCCGCGAAGGTGTGATAAGCCTGGATGCCGGTGCCGGCGGGGATGAGCTTGCCGATGATGACATTTTCCTTCAGGCCCACCAGATGGTCGGCCTTGCCCTTGATGGCAGCCTCGGTCAGGACCTTAGTGGTCTCCTGGAAGGAGGCGGCGGACAGGAAGGAGTCCGTGGCCAGAGACGCCTTGGTGATACCCATCAGCAGCTGGGTGCCCACGGCCTTGCGCAGGGGTTCGCCGTTCTCCTGCCGCTCACCGGCAGCATTGCGGCGGTCGATCTCCTCGTTGGCGTCATCCAGCTCCAGCACATCCACCATGGAGCCGTCCAGCAGCTTGGTATCGCCGGCATCCTCCAAGCGGACCTTGCGCATCATTTGACGGACGATGACCTCGATATGCTTATCGTTGATGTCAACGCCCTGCTGACGGTACACCCGCAGGACTTCCTGGATGAGGTAGTTGTACACGGCGTCGGCGCCGCGGATGCGGAGCACGTCGTGGGGGTTCAGCGCGCCGTAGGTCAGCTGTGTGCCGGCCTCGATGGTGTCGCCGTCCCGCACCTGCAAGCCGGTGTGAGGCACCGCATAGGTGCGGGTATCGCCGTCATCGGCGGTGACGATGATATTCAGGAGGCTGCCCTTGGTGGCTTCCTCGAAGCGGACCTTGCCGCCGATCTCAGCCAGAGTGGCCATCCGCTTAGGCTTGCGGGCCTCGAACAGCTCCTCAACACGGGGAAGGCCCTGGGTGATGTCGCCGCCGGCCAGACCGCCGGTGTGGAAGGTACGCATGGTCAGCTGGGTACCGGGCTCGCCGATGGACTGGGCGGCGATGATGCCGACGGCCTCGCCGGGACCAACGGGCTTGGAGGTGGCCAGGTTCATGCCGTAGCACTTGGCGCACACGCCGCTGTGGGCCTTGCAGGTCAGGACGGTACGGATCATGACAACGGGATGCTCATCCCGGGTGGGGTCAAACTCGCAGCGGTCACCCTCCCGGAAATTCTCCTGGACCCAGTGACGGGACTCCAGAAGCTTGGCGTCGCTTTCCTGCATCATGCGGTCGGAGGTCAGCAACACCTCGCCGGTCTCGGCGTCCACCACGTTGCCCACCAGGAAGCGGCCGCGGATACGGTCGGAGAACTTTTCAATGACCTGGCCGTTCTCGCTGATCTCGGAGACCTTGATGCCGTGGGTCACATGGCAATCCTCTTCCCGGATGATGACCTCCTGGGAAACATCTACCATGCGCCGGGTCAGGTAACCGGAGTCGGCGGTACGCAGGGCGGTGTCAGCCAGGCCCTTACGGGCGCCGCGGCTGGAGATGAAATACTCCAGGGCGGTCAGGCCCTCGCGGTAGTTTGCCTTGATGGGGATCTCGATGGTTTTACCGGCGGTATTGGCGATCAGGCCGCGCATACCGGCCAGCTGACGGATCTGCTTCATGGAGCCACGGGCGCCGGAGTCCGCCATCATGAAGATGGGGTTGTAGCGGTCCAGATTCTTTTGCAGGGCGTCGGAAACATCGTTGGTGGTCTTTTCCCAGACCTGCACCACCTGCTTGTAGCGCTCGTGGTCGGTCATAAAGCCCATCTTGTACTGGTTTTCAATGTCCAGCACCGCCTGCTCGGAAGCGGCGACCATCTCGTACTTCCTGGGGGGGATGGTCATATCCGCGATGGAGACGGTGATGGCGGCGCGGGTGGAATACTTGTAGCCGGTGGCCTTGATGGCATCCAGCACCTCGGCGGCCATGGTGAAGCCGTGCTTCTTGATGGTGCGGTCCACGATCTGGCCCAGCTGTTTCTTGCCGCAGGTGAAGGTGATCTCATAGTCAAAGATCTTCTCGGGATCACTGCGGTCCACAAAGCCCAGGTCCTGGGGCAGGTTGTGGTTGAAGATGATGCGGCCGGGAGTAACCTCCACCACCTTGGACCGCTCCACGCCGTCGATGGTCTTGGTGACCCGGACGCCGATGGGGCAATGGGGGCCGATGACGCCCTCATTATAGGCCATGAGGGCCTCGTCCTCATTGGCATAGTAGTGGAGCGGCTTGTAGGTGGCGGGGCGCTTGCCCTCCGCCTTGGCCTGCTCGTTGGCCGCCAGGAACTCTTCCGCGTCCACAACGGACTGAGCCGTCAGGCCGGTGTCGCCGGCGTCCTCGCACCAAATGGTTTCGGCGCCCTTTTCCGCCTTGCCCATGCGGTCCATGGTCAGGTAGTAGGAGCCCAGCACCATATCCTGGGTAGGCACGGTGACGGGGCCGCCGTCCTGGGGACGCAGCAGGTTGTTGGCGGAGAGCATCAGGATACGGGCCTCGGCCTGGGCCTCGGCGGACAGGGGCACGTGAATGGCCATCTGGTCGCCGTCGAAGTCGGCGTTGAAGGCGGTGCAGTTCAGGGGGTGCAACTTCAGGGCGCGGCCGTCCACCAGCACGGGCTCAAAGGCCTGGATGCCCAGGCGGTGCAGGGTCGGTGCGCGGTTGAGCATGACGGGGTGGTCCTTGATGATGACATCCAGGGCATCCCACACTTCGGTGACGCCCTTATCCACCATCTTCTTGGCGGACTTAATGTTGTTGGCGGTGCCGTCCTCCACCAGCTTCTTCATGATGAAGGGACGGAACAGCTCCACGGCCATCTCCTTGGGCACGCCGCACTGGTAGATCTTCAGCTCGGGGCCGACGACGATAACACTTCGGCCGGAGTAGTCCACCCGCTTGCCCAGCAGGTTCTGACGGAAACGGCCCTGCTTGCCCTTCAGCAGGTCGCTGAGGGACTTCAGCGCCCGGTTGTTGGCGCCGGTGACGGCGCGGCCCCGGCGCCCGTTGTCGATCAGGGCGTCCACGGCCTCCTGGAGCATCCGCTTTTCATTGCGGACGATGATGTCGGGGGCGTTCAGCTGGATCAGGCGCTTGAGACGGTTGTTGCGGTTGATGACCCGGCGGTACAGGTCGTTCAGGTCGGAGGTGGCGAAGCGGCCGCCGTCCAGCTGCACCATGGGGCGCAGCTCGGGGGGAATGACCGGAAGCACGTCGATGACCATCCACTCAGGCTTGTTGCCGGAGATGCGGAAGGCATCCACCACCTCCAGCCGCTTGACGATCCGGGCCTTCTTCTGGCCGGAGGCCTCCTTCAGCTCAGCGTGGAGCTGGGCGGACAGGGTGTCCAGGCCGCGGAAGGTCTCCAGCTCCGCCTCCAGAGCGTCCAGCTTCTCCTGGTCGCCGTCGGACAGGGCGCCGCCCCGCTCCTCGGCGGCGCAGCGCTTGGCCACCAGCTCGTCCCGCTGCTCCATCAGCTGGATCTTGCGGGCGCTGTCCTCGGGGTTCAGACCTACGGTGGCCAGCAGCTTCTTCACGGCTTCGGCGCCCATGCCGGCCTGGAAGTCATCCTCATACTTCTCCCGGTAGTCCCGATACTCCTTCTCGGAGAGGATCTGGTTTTTCACCAGGGGGGTCTCACCGGCGTCGGTAACGATATAGTTGGCAAAGTACAGCACCTTCTCCAGGATGCGGGGGCTGATGTCCAGCAGCAGGCCCATCCGGGAGGGAATGCCCTTGAAATACCAAATGTGGGAAACGGGGGTGGCCAGCTCGATGTGGCCCATACGCTCGCGGCGGACCTTGGCCCGGGTGACCTCCACACCGCAGCGGTCGCAGATCTTACCCTTGTAGCGGATCTTCTTATATTTGCCGCAGTGGCACTCCCAGTCCTTGGTGGGTCCGAAGATGCGCTCGCAGAACAGGCCGTCCCGCTCAGGCTTCAGCGTACGGTAGTTGATGGTCTCGGGCTTTTTGACCTCGCCGTAGGACCAGGCGCGGATCTGCTCCGGAGAGGCCATGCCGATTTTGATCGCGTCAAAGGCAATGTTGTTGCCGGTATTGTTATCCATCATATTGCGATATCCTCCTTCAATGATCCAGAATGTTCAGTGTGACGAATGGCTTCTGGATCATTCGTCGTCGAAGTCGGCGTCCATGTCGGCGCCGGCGTCCTCCGGGGCGTCCTCGATATCAAAGCCGGAATCCTGGAACTCGGCATCTTCGGCAAAGGCGCGGTGACGGTCGTCGTCGGCGTCCATGCGGGCCAGGTTGAAGGTATCCATGGCATCCTCGTCTTCCTTCAGCTCGATGGTGTTGCCGTCGGCGTCCAGCACCTGGATATCCAGGCACAGGGACTGCAGCTCCTTCACCAGGACCTTGAAGGACTCGGGCACGCCGGGCTGCGGTACGTTGTGGCCCTTGACGATGGCCTCGTAGGTGCGGACACGGCCCGTCACATCGTCGGACTTGACGGTCAGGATCTCCTGCAGGGTGTATGCCGCGCCATAAGCCTCCAGGGCCCACACTTCCATCTCGCCGAAGCGCTGGCCGCCGAACTGGGCCTTGCCGCCCAGAGGCTGCTGGGTGACCAGGGAGTAGGGGCCAGTGGAACGGGCGTGGATCTTATCATCCACCAGGTGGTGCAGCTTCAGGAAGTAGACGTAGCCGACGGTGACCTTGTTGTCGAAGGGCTCACCGGTGCGGCCGTCGTACAGGACGCTCTTGCCCTCGGGGTCCAGACCGGCTTCCTCCAGCAGGTCCTGAATGTCACTGTAAGTTGCGCCGTCGAAAATGGGGGTGGCCACCTTGTAGCCCAGCTTCTGGGCGGCATAGCCCAGATGGACCTCCAGCACCTGGCCGATGTTCATACGGGAAGGCACGCCCAGGGGGTTCAGCACGATATCCAGCGGCGTGCCGTCGGGCAGGAAGGGCATATCCTCCTGGGGCAGCACCCGGGAGACAACGCCCTTGTTGCCGTGGCGGCCTGCCATTTTGTCGCCCACCTGGATCTTGCGGCGCTGGGCGATATACACACGGACTACCATATTCACACCGGGCCCCAGCTCGTCGCCGTTCTCGCGGGTGAACACCTTGGTGTCCAGCACGATGCCGGCCTCGCCGTGGGGGACCTTCAGGGAGGTGTCACGGACCTCCCGGGCCTTCTCACCGAAAATGGCCCGCAGCAGGCGCTCCTCAGCGGTCAGGTCGGTCTCGCCCTTGGGAGTGACCTTGCCCACCAGGATGTCGCCGGACTTGACCTCGGCGCCCACGCGGATGATGCCGTTCTCGTCCAGGTCCTTCAGGGCGTCCTCGCCCACGTTGGGGATGTCCCGGGTGATCTCCTCAGGCCCCAGCTTGGTGTCGCGGGCGTCGATCTCATATTCCTCGATGTGGATGGAGGTGTACAGGTCCTCCCGCACCAGACGCTCGTTCAGCAGAACGGCGTCCTCGTAGTTGTAGCCTTCCCAGGTCATGAAGCCCACCAGGATGTTCTGGCCCAGGGCGATCTCGCCCTGCTCGGTGGCGGGGCCGTCCGCCAGGACGGTGGGGTCGTCGCCGCCGTGGACCCGCTCGCCCACGTCCACGATGGGGCGCTGGTTGATGCAGGTGGTGTGGTTGGAGCGCAGATACTTGGTCAGCTTATACTCCTTGGTCTCGCCGCTGTCATACTTGACGGTGACATGGCGGGCATCCACGGAGGTGACCACGCCGTCGCCCTCGGCCAGGACCACGATCTCGGAGTCAATGCAGATCTTATGCTCCATGCCGGTGCCGACGATAGGCGCGTGAGGACGCAGCAGAGGCACGGCCTGACGCTGCATGTTGGCGCCCATCAGGGCGCGGTTGGCGTCGTCGTTGGGCAGGAAGGGGATCATGGCGGTAGCGATGGAGACCATCATGCGGGGGGAGACGTCGATATAGTCCACGACCTCCCGGTCCACTTCCACGATCTCGTCCCGGTGGCGGCAGGTGATACGGGCGTTGACCAGGCAGCCGTTTTCATCCACAGGCTCAACGGCCTGGCCGACGGTGTAGTTGTCCTCCTCGTCGGCGGTCATATAGGTGACCTCATCGGACACACGGCCGGTGGCCTTGTCCACGGCCCGGTAGGGGGCCTCGATGAAGCCGTACTCGTTGATGCGGGCGTAGGTGGCCAGATAGGAGATCAGGCCGATGTTGGGACCTTCGGGGGTCTCGATGGGACACATGCGGCCGTAGTGGCTGTAATGAACGTCGCGGACCTCCATGTTGGCCCGCTCACGGGAGAGGCCGCCGGGGCCCAGAGCAGACAGGCGGCGCTTGTGGGTCAGCTCGGCCAGGGGGTTGGTCTGGTCCATGAACTGGCTCAAGGGGCTGGAGCCGAAGAACTCCTTGATGGCGGCGGTGACGGGCCGGATGTTGATGAGGCTCTGAGGTGTGACCACATCCAAGTCCTGGATAGTCATGCGCTCCCGGATGACCCGCTCCATACGGCTGAAGCCGATGCGGAACTGGTTCTGCAGCAGCTCGCCCACGCAGCGCAGGCGGCGGTTGCCCAGATGGTCGATATCGTCCTTGACGGAGATGCCCCGGGCCAGGCCGTTCATATAGTTGATAGAGGTGAGAATATCATCAATGATGATGTGCTTGGGCACCAGGTCATCCTTGTGCAGGCGCAGCTGGTCCTTCAGCTCCTCGCCGTCGTACTGGCCCAGCAGCTCCTGGAGCACCTCGAAGCGGACCCGCTCCTTGATGCCGCATTCGGCCAGGGGGTCGAAGTCCACATAGTGCTTCAGGTCGCACATGCGGTTGCTCATGACCTTCAGGGGCGTGCCCTCCACGTCGATGGTGACCTCGCCGACGCCCACGGTATCCAGCAGCCGGGCGTCCTCCTTGCTCAGCAGGTGGCCCTCCTCAAAGAGGATCTCACCGGTGGCGGGATCCGCCACCGGGTACACCAGCTTATAGCCGGCCACACGGTGCCACAGGGACAGCTTTTTGTTGAACTTGTAGCGGCCCACGATGGACAGATCGTAGCGCCGGGGGTCGAAGAACAGGTTGTGGATCAGGGTCTCCGATGCCTCCACCGTGGGAGGCTCGCCGGGACGCAGCTTGCGGTAGATCTCCAGCATGGCGTCCTCGTAGTTCTTGCAGGGGTCCTTCTCCAGCGTGACAGCGATGCAGGGATCGTCGCCGAACACATCCAGGATCTCCGCGTCGGTCTTCAGACCCAGGGCGCGGATGAGGCAGGTGATGGGCAGCTTGCGGTTCTTGTCGATGCGGACCCAGAACACCTCATTGGCGTCGGTCTCATACTCCAGCCAGGCGCCCCGGTAGGGAATGACCGTGGAGGTGAGGATGGGCAGGTCGGTCTTGATATCGATCTCCTTGCCGTAGTACACGCCGGGAGAGCGGACGATCTGAGAGACCACCACGCGCTCGGCGCCGTTGATGACGAAGGTGCCGGAATGGGTCATCAGGGGGAAATCACCCATGAAGATCTCCTGCTCCTTGATCTCCTCGGTCTCCTTGTTCCGCAGGCGGACCTTCACCTTCAGGGGGGCGGCGTACGTGGCATCCCGTGCCTTACACTCCTCCACGTCGTACTTGGGGGCCTCGTCCATCTTATAGTCAATGAACGTCAGCTCCAGGTTGCCCTGATAGTCCGTGATCGCGCCCACGTCGGCAAACACCTCACGCAGGCCGGTGTCCAAAAACTCCTGGTAAGACTTCTTCTGGATCGCCAGAAGGTTCGGCATGGGCATCACTTCCTCATGCCGGGCAAAGTTCTTACGAAGGGTCTTTCCGTAGTACTTGTCTTTGGCCATCTTCTCATTCACCTTTCTTCTGCCTCCCCCGCCCTGTCCGGCGGCGGGGACATATTGTTTTCAACCGGCGGCGAAGCGTTCGACACACACGGCATCGTTGTTATAAATCTCCCGCTCCGCTATTGCATTATCATGGGAAATGTGCTATTGTAACCATAGAAACTAGAGAATGGATACCTATCCTTCTCCATCATATAAGCGATTAATTTTACCATGGCACTTCTCCCCTGTCAAGGGGAATTTTTTATGTCCATTTGTCCGGCGGCAAAAAAACACCTCCGTCCCGCGGGACGGAGGTGTTTTCGTTCTTTCTCAGTCGTACAGCTCCTCGTCAGCGTAGTCATCGTACTCACTGCCGAATTTCTTGCACAGGCGCTTCTTCATGCCGCAGCAGCCAACAGACAGGTCATGCCAGCCGCCAATGAGCAGGCAGACAAACGCGGCGAACGCCAGGCTGGCGCCGATGATCTTCATGACCATGCTTGCAGTTTTACTCATAATGCAGATATCCTCCTTTATACAGGATGCTCTCGTTGTGGAAGTTTTGTACTATGATACACCGTTTTGCGGGATTTTACAACTGTTTTCCGCCGGCACATCAAATATCCTCTCCGTCGGCGGACTTTTTCAAAAGATACGGCAGGAATTTCGCCATCAGAGGCACATAAGCCGCCGCGAATACCAGCGCGGCCGCCCAGGCCGCCGGCCGCTTTTTCCGCCCGGGGACCGCCAGGCCCAGCAGCATCCCCAGGGCACACAGGCAGAGCTTCAGCACCGCCATATCCCTCCAGTCACAGGCGCGCAGATACCGGTCCGCCGCGTCAGTCAGTCTTTTCATGCCAGGACGCCTCCTCCGCTTCAAAATATGGTCCTGTTGGGATCAGGTCATTATCTTACCATATTTTCAGGAAAAAGGAAAGCAAAAAACCTCCTCACGGAAAAAAGCCGCCGTTTTGAAAAACGGCGGCTTTTTGCTCAGAAGGACAACAGAATGCCCACTACGGCGGCGCACGCGATATACACCACCGGATGAAGCTTGAACTTCTTGATGGCGGCGAAGGCCGCCACGAAGAAAATGATCTTCTTCAGATCAAAGGCATCCATCAGCACGCCGGTCTGCCGGTACAGGGCAAAGTGGAACATGGACACCTGCACCACGCTGATGCCGGCGGCGGCAATGAGTCCGGTGACGGCGGGCCGCAGGCCATAGAAGGCGGCGTCCACCAGCTTGCTGCCCCGGAACTTCTCCAGGTAGCGGGAAACGATCACCACGATGACGATGGCCGGCAGGATCTCGCCCATGGTGGCTACCACGCCGCCCAGAAAGCCCGCCACATTGCAGCCAACATAAGTGGCCATGTTGATGCCGATGGGACCGGGCGTGGACTCGGAGATGGCGATCATGTCCGTGATGAGGGCCTGGGAGTACCAGCCGGTCTTCTCCGCCAGGTCCTGCAGGAAGGGCAGCGTGGCCATGCCGCCGCCCACGGCGAACAGGCCGATCTTCAAAAATTCCCAAAAAAGCTGTAAATAGATCATTTCGCCTCATCCTCCTTCGGCGCTTTAATCTCCCGCCACTTGGCCGCCACGCCCAACAGGGCGCAGCTGATGACCAGCAGGATGGGGGAAATGTCCGTAAACACGCTCAGTGCCAGCATGACCAGGCACAAAACGATGCCGAACGTATCCTTGACGCCCTTTTTCCACATGCTGATGACCGCGTCCAAAATCAGCGCCGCAACACACACGGAAATACCCGCCAGAGCGTGCTGAACATAGACGTTATCCTGGAAGTTGGACAGGAAGAACGCGATGATGGAGATGATGATGATACAGGGAGACACCATGCCCAAGGCGGCGGCCACGGCGCCGGAGACCTTGCGCTGCTTGTAGCCAATGAACACGGAAACATTGACGGCGATGATGCCGGGCAAGCCCTGGCTCAGGGCGTAATAGTCCATAATGGTCTCCTCGTCCATCCACTTGTGCTTTTGGACGATCTCCCGCCGCAGGATGGGCAGCATGGCATAGCCGCCGCCGAAGGTGACGGCACCCATGCGGAAAAACAGGGTGTACAGGATCAGCAGATCGTGCAGCATGTCTTGCCTTCTTTCTCTTCTTTTTCAGACGCCAGCGCGCCGCGCGCCGTTTCCCCGACACGCGGCGGCATGGGAGCCGGACCGTGCTATGATAGCACGTTTCCAGGAGGCGGGCAATCCCTGTCCGCCAAAATATACGCTTTCTTTACCAGGCGGCGATGGTGCCGTCGGCCCGGGGCTCGGTGCCGCCCACCAGGGTGCCGTCATCCATGCGCCAGATGATCTCGCCGCGGCCCATGCCCAGGTTGGCATTGACGATGGTGATCTCGTGGCCCATGTCGGCCAGCTTCTGGGCAATGTGGGCGGGGACCTCCCGCTCCAGCTGGACCTTTTTCTCACCCACCCACTGGAAGCGGGGCGCGTCCAGGCTCTCCTGGGGATTCATGTGGTAGTCAATGGCATTGACGATGACCTGCACATGGCCCTGGGGCTGCATGAAGCCGCCCATGACGCCGAAGGGACCCACAGCCTTGCCGTCCTTGCACAGGAAGCCGGGGATGATGGTGTGGTAGGCCTTCTTGCCGCCCTCCAAATAGTTGTCGCTCTCGGGGTCCATGGAGAAGTTGGCGCCGCGGTCCTGGAGGGTGATGGCGGTGCCGGGAATGACGATGCCGGAGCCGAAGCGGTTGTAGTTGGACTGGATATAGGAGACCATGTTGCCCTCACCATCGGCCACGCAGAAATACACAGTGCCGCCGCAGGAGGGGTCGCCCGCCTCGGGATAGATGGCCCTGTCGGTGATAAGGGCCCGGCGGACATCGGCATAGCGGTCGGAGAGCATATCGGAGACCTTGGTCTTCATGTAGCGGGGATCCGCCACGAACTTCTTGGTGTCCACAAAGGCTAGCTTCGTGGCTTCAATCATGTAATGGTAAGCCATGGCGGACTCCCGCTCCTGGCCCAGGTCCAGGCCCTTGAGCATGTTCAGGGCCATCAGGGCAGTGATGCCGTGGCCGTTGGGAGGCATCTCACAGACATCATAGCCCTTGTAGTTGATGGAAATGGGCTCCACCCAGCCGGCCTCGTAATTCTCAAAGTCGCTCTCGGCGAAGAAGCCGCCGGTCTTGTTGGAGAAGTCCACGATCTTCTTCATGATCTCGCCGCGGTAGTAGCTTTCGCAGTCGGTGGCGGCCAGGGACTCCAGCGTCGCGGCAAAGTCAGGGTTATAGAAGGTGTCGCCGGGCTCGTAGGTCTTGCCGTCCTTGGTGAAGTATTGCAGCCAGGGGCCGAATACCTCCGGCTCCTTTTCCGCGGCGGCGGTGAAGCGGGCCACCTCGGCCTTCCACTGCTTGTATACGTTCACGGGGATGCAGAAGCCCTCCCGGGCGTAGCGGATGGCGGGGGCCATCAGCTCGGCCATGGTCTTGGTGCCGAAGCGCTGGCGCAGCTTGGCCCACGCGCTGGGCGCGCCGGGGACCATGGTGGGCAGCCAGCCGTTCATGGGCACGGA
>JAETPK010000022.1 GCA_021771265.1 Oscillospiraceae bacterium | reverse complement strand
GGCATCTACACCAGCGGCGGCCCCCGGGAAAACGGCAGCGTCCATGCCTACCGGGCGGAGCAGGCGCCCCGGCAGCGTCTTCTGGCCTCCACCCAGAGAAGCGCGGCGTCTGCCGCCGGCCTGATGCAGCTGGAAAAGGGGGATATGGTCCGGCACACCGCCTTTGGGCAGGGCATGGTGCTGTCTGTCCGTCCCATGGGCGGCGACGCGCTGGTGGAAGTGGCCTTCGACCAGGTGGGCAGCAAAAAGCTGATGCTGCGATCTGCTGGAAAGCACATGGAGAAGCTGTAAAAAAGAGAGCCGAAGCGGCTGCTTCGGCTCTCTTTACGTTTTCGGGCAGGTCTCTCCCTCGTTGGCCTCCTCCTCGGCGGCGGATTCCCCGGGCAGTTCCGCCGGGAAGCGGACCTGGAGCACCGCCTGGGGGCGGTTGAAGGACACGGCAGCGTGGCGGCCGCGCTTTTGGGCGGCTTCCTCCAGGGCCTTCACCAGCTCCGCCAGCACCTCCCGGGTGAGGGGACCGCCCCGCCAGTGGAACACGAAGGGCAGGTCCTTGCGGATGGACATCTGGGCCCGCTTCACCACGTCCTCCACCTTGGTGAAGGAGAGCTTTTCCTCCCGATAGTAAAAGCGGTCTCCCTTGACGCAGGCGGGAACAGGGAAGAGGAGCCGCTGGTGGTCCCGGAACAGGCGGCCATCGTCCAGATTGAAATAGTCCCGGCGGATAACGCCGTCATGGCTCAGGGAGCTGTCAAATGTGGCGTCCAGGTGGTAATACTGGCCGTCCAGCTTCAAAATGTTCCAGGCGTGGCGGTACTTGACGCCGGCCTCCGGAGCGGCCTCGGAAACGGCGATGACGCACCACAGCCCCAGGGCGTCGCAGAGGACCTTCACGGACTTGGCAATGCCCTCGCACACGCCAACGCCCTGGCCCAGAGGGCCGATGATCTCGTGGGAGTAGGGCTTTTTCAGCTTGTCATAGCGGACGTTTTCGCAGATAAAGTCGTGGATGTACCGCTCTTTTTCCCAGGCGGTCATGGCCTGGGCGGGACGGGCCAGCTTGGCCACCCGGGCGGCAAGGGCCTTTTGGTGGTCCCGGATCTTGTTTTTGTCAAACAGGTATTCCGGCAGCAGCTCCACGTTCTCCGCCCCCTGGGCGAAACGGTAGGAAAAGCCGGTGACATAGAAGATGTCCGGGCAGTCCAGCCGCAGCTGGAAGAAGATGTCACGCAGCTCCCCAGCCTCCAGCCGGGGCACGGAAAAGGCGGGGGAAAAGCCGGTGAAGCCCGCCTTCATGGCGTGGTAAGCCGCTTGGCGTGGCTTGGTCATTTGCTGATAATAATAGGCTTCCATAGGCGTCCTTCCGCTTTCAAATGACTTCAATGCCCAAAATACGGGCCACCACGGCGGCCTGGGCGGCGTTGATCTTCGCGCCCTTCAGCTCGGCGCAGGTCTGAGACAGGGAGACGTGGTCAATGGTGCAGGAGGACAGGTCGATGTCCTTCCAGCTGGTGCGGAAAAGGTCGGCGCCGGTGAAGTCCACTTGATGAAAGGCGGCGCCTTTGATCCTGGAGGAGGCCAACGAAGCCTCTGTGAACCGGCAGTCCGTGATCGTCGTCCGTTCCCAGAGACTGTCTGCGCAGTTGGTGTAGCGGAGCAGGGAGCTGGCCAGCGTGCAGGCCTTGAAGCGGGCTCGCCGGAAGTCGGTGCCGTCCATCTTGCAGCGGAGGAGGGAGCTGCCCTTCCAAAAGGTGACCGTCATGGAGCAGCCGGCAAACTGGCAGTCCTGGAAGACACAGTCGTAAAAGGCGGCGTTTCCAAAGCCGCAGGACTGGAAACGGCAGTTTCGGAAGCACACCTTTTCAAATTCCAGCTCCGACAGGTCTTCACCCTCCAAGCTCACATGGTCGAAGTCCATCCGCTCCAGCGGCCCGCCCAGATCCCGGGCCTCCGAAAGTGCCTGCGCCAGTGTCAGCATGGTTTCGTCTCCTTCATTTTTTGCGGAGCTTTTGCTCCGGCAGCCAGAGGAGCTCCTCAAAGCTCCTGATATACACGTCGCAGAATGCCCGCATCTGCCGCTCATCCTGAGCGAAAAAGCTGTCGTACACGCCCACCACCCGCATTTTCGCGGCCCGGGCGCCCCGGCAGGCGGCGATGCTGTCATCAAAAATGGTACAGTCCTCTGGCCGATCTCCGGCCTCCGCCGCCGCCAGGCGCCAGATGTCCGCTTTTTTCTTCTCCAGCCCCAGCTGCTGGGCGAAGGTGATGCGGTCGAAGTACTTTTCCAGGTCCAGCCGCCGCAGGGCGGTATGGCAGTGCTCCGGCACACAGCTGGTGACGATGGCCAGCTTCCGGCCCTCGGCTCTGCACTGCTTTAAATAGGCCCGGACGCCGGGCTTCAGTTCCACATGGGAATAGGCGTCCTTAGCCATGTCCATCCATTCGGCGATGATGTCCTGGCAGGACTCCTCCAAATGGCAGAAGGACTTGGTGAATTCTGCCGCCAGAGGCAGGATGGTGTGGGCCACCCCCTCGTAATAGGCATGGGTGTATGGCAGACCCCGCTTGGCCAGGAACTGCCGGTCCACCTCCTTCCAAACGCCGTTGGAGTCGATGAGGGTGCCGTCCAGGTCAAAGAAAAACATGCTCATGTGTCAGACTCCTTTTCCAGCCAGAAGCGCCAGGGAAAGTCCTTGGCCTCCTGGGCGTAGTCCACGCCGATGCGCGGCCCTGCACAGACCCGCTCCCGCGCCGGCGGCGGGCAGGGAAGGCCCGCGTCCCCAGGCGTGTCACAGACGTACAGGGTGTCGCCCGTCACCAGATCCAGGCGGTTTTCCCGGGTGGTCAGGTCCAGGGCCATGCACAGCTTACCCGGCCCGTCGAGAAAGTGCTTGCTGCGGTAGGCGGTGGGGGGCTTGTCCCCGTACCGCAGGTGCCACATGGTCTCCACGCCGGCCAGGGGCTCTCCGCCCCGGATGAGGACGGCGGCGGGCTCACCCTCCGGCTCCGTCACGAAATTCAGGCAGTGGTACATGCCGTAAATAAAGTAGATATAGGCGTGGCCCGGCGCCAGAAACAGGGTGGAGGTCCGCTCTGTCTTCCGGTAGTTGTAGGCATGGCAGGCCTTGTCACACCGGCCGACGTACGCCTCTGTCTCCGTGATGCGGCAGGACAGCACCTCGCCGTCCCGGACCCGTACCAGGCACTTGCCCAGCAGCGCCCGGGCCGCCTCCACGGTATCTCCGTTGTAAAAATCGCGGGAAAGTCTTGCCATTTTGTCACCCCGATGTTAAAATACAAATTTACTGCGACAAAAAGTATACCATGAAACAGCAGATGGAGCAAGAGATATGAAAGTCAACCGTATTCGTCAAAATGTGTTCCCCGTTCTGGCGGCCTTTATCTGGGGCACCGCCTTTGTGGCCCAGAGCGTGGGCGCCGACTATGTGGAACCCTTCACCTTCAACGCTGCCCGGTCCGGCATCGCGTTTTTGTTTTTGCTGGTGCTGTGCGCCGTGCTGCGAAAGCGCCGGGAGCGGGACTTCGCCGGCGAGGCCAAGGCGGCGGCCGGGTCCCGCCGGGACCTGGCTGTCGGTGGCATCTGCTGCGGCGCGGCGCTGACCGTGGCCTGCAACCTCCAGCAAAAGGGGCTGGAGACCACCACCTCCGGCAAGGCGGGATTCATCACAGCGCTGTACATCGTTCTTGTGCCCATCGCCGGCATTCTTCTGAAAAAGCATCTTCCCAGGATCATTTGGCTCAGCGTGGCCCTGGCGGTGGCGGGCTTGTACTGCCTGTGCATCACGGAGGGCTTTTCCATCACCATGGGTGATTTTTACATCCTTCTGTGCGCCTTCTGCTTCACGGCCCACATCCTGGTCATCGACCATTTTACCCGGAAGGTGGACGGTGTGGCGTTGTCCTGCGTGCAGTTTTTGGTGGTGACCGTCCTGTCCTCCATCGGCATGCTTGCCGCGGAGAGCCCCTCTCTGGCGGCGCTGCGGGCCTGCGCGTTTCCCATTTTGTACGTGGGTATTTTCTCCAGCGGCGTGGCGTATACCTTGCAGATCCTGGCCCAGAAGGACTCCGACCCCACGGTGGTGTCCCTGCTTTTGAGTCTGGAGTCCGTGTTCGCCACTCTGGCGGGAGCTGTCATCCTCCACGACCAGATGAGCGCGAAGGAGTATTTCGGCTGCGGGCTCATGCTGGCGGCAGTGGTCCTGGCCCAGCTGCCGGAGCCGAAAGGGCGGAAAGCGGCGCCTTCCAACTGAACAGAGCCCAAACACCCATGCGGCTATCCCGCGTGGGTGTTTTTCCTTATGGATTTTTTGTTGGACAAAGGAACGGCATTATGATATACTCTTAAACTGTATGAGTATGTAACGAGGTGATCGTATGCGCATCGACGTTCTTGGCGTCGGCTTCGATAATTTGACCATGGCGGAGGCTGTGGCGGAGGGACTTCGGCTGGTGAACAGCCCAGGCTGCCACTATGTGGTCACGCCCAACCCGGAGATCGTGGAGGTCTGCCGGGAAAATCTGGCGGCGAAGATCGCCGTCAACGAAGCGGACCTGGTCCTGCCGGACGGCATCGGTGTGGTCAAGGGGGCTGCCATGCTGGGCACGCCTCTGAAGGAAAAGACCCCCGGCATCGAGTTTGCCGCCGGGTTGATGGAGACCATGGCCAAGGAGGGAAAGTCCCTGTTTTTGCTGGGAGCGAAGCCCGGCGTGGCGGACATGGCCGCCCGCAATCTGGAACGGAAGTATCCCGGCCTGGTCATCGCCGGCACCCATGACGGCTATTTCCGGGAGGATGCCCCGGTGGTGGAGGAGATCCGCCGCAGCGGCGCGGACGCGGTCTTTGTCTGCCTGGGCGCGCCTAAGCAGGAGCTGTGGATGAAAAAGCACGGCCCGGCCACCGGCGCCCATCTGCTGTGCGGCCTGGGCGGCAGCCTGGACGTGTTTGCCGGCGTGGTGGAGCGTGCCCCCAGATTCTGGTCTGACCACGGGTTGGAGTGGTTCTACCGCCTGTGCAAGGAACCCCGGCGCGTCGGCCGCATGATGAAGCTGCCGCTGTTTTTAGTGCATGTAAAGCAGGAGAAGCGGAAAAAATGAAGGGAAAACTCATTGTGTTCGAGGGGACGGACGGCTCCGGCAAGGCCACCCAGTCCCGCCTGTTGTGCCGGCACCTGACCCAGGAGGGCATCCACTTTAAAAATATAGACTTTCCCCGGTACGGCCAGCCCTCCGCCGTCATGGTGCAGGAATATTTGAACGGCAATCTGGGGAAGGAGCCCGGCGATGTAAACGCCTTCGCGGCATCCATATTTTATTCCATGGACCGCTATGCCTCCTATAAGCAGGACTGGGGCGGCTTTTATGAGGCCGGTGGCCTCATCGTGGCGGATCGCTATACCACGTCCAACGCCGTCCACCAGGCCTCCAAGCTGCCGGAAGGGGAGCAGAGAAGGGAATATCTGGACTGGCTGTTTGATTTAGAATACGGCCGTCTGGGCCTGCCGGAGCCGGACCTGGTCCTTTATCTGGACATGCCCACGGAGATCACGGAGCGTATGATGCGCGGCCGTGAGCGTGCCGCCGGCACCCATGCGGATATCCACGAGCAGGACGAGGCGTATTTGAAAAGCTGCCGGGACAACGCCCGGGAGGTGGTCCGCCAATGCGGCTGGCATGTGATCCACTGCGCGGAAGGTGACGTCCCCCGGTCCGTGGAGGACATCCACCGGGAGGTCTGGGACGTTGTGAAAGGGCGCTTATCCCGCGGATAAGGCCTGTCCCGGGAAAACGCCGCGAAAAGGGACGCGGGGCGTCCCTGATCGCCGGAGCTGTCAGCAGCAGCTGGAGCCGCAGTTGTCATTGCAGTTATTGCCGCAATTGCAGCCACCCCAGTTGCCGCCCCAGGAACCGCCGCAGCAGCACATCAACAGAATGATGATGAGGATGATCCACAGGCAGGAACAGTCATTATTTCCGTTGTTGAAGCACATGATATCGTCACCTCGCTTTGAGACATTCTATGCGCGGATGTCTCATTGGGAGCCTGGCCAAGGGAAAAATTTGTATCCAACACAGAAGATTCAAAAACAGAGCAAGTCCTTTCCGGCCCTCCGGCCGGCAAGGCAGGTTTGGAGGTTCATATGGCTGATTACAAAAAGGGAGATACCGCCAGCTGGGACACGGAGCAGGTGCGCCGGAGCCAGGGCGGACAGATGGTACCCGCTCACCGCCCCAGAAAGCGGAAAAAGCGCCGCTTCAATATTTTCACGTACCTGCTGTTCGTGCTCATCACGTCTGCCATCCTGGCGGGCGTGGGCTGGCTGCTTATCAATGACCTGTGCGCCTTTAACAAGGAGGACATCACCGCCACCATTGAGGTGACCGCGGATGATACCGTCTCCACCATCGCGGACAAGCTGGAGGACGCGGGCCTCATTCAGTATAAGTGGTTTTTCAAGCTGTTTGCCGCGGTGGCGGACGCCAAGGACAAGATCGGCACCGGCACCTATGAGCTGAACACGGACATGGATTACCGGGCCCTGATCGTCGGTATGCACAACTCCTCCGGCAACCTGAATTCGGATACCGTCCGCATCACCATCCCGGAGGGCTATACCGTCGCCCAGATCATCCATCTGATGGCGGAAAAGGGCGTCAATACGGAGGAAAACCTGTTGGAGGCCGCTAAGACCGCCACCTTTGATTATGAATATATCAGCAATACCTCCGAGGATATCAGCCGGCTGGAGGGCTATCTGTTCCCGGACACCTACGACTTCTACCTGAACGAAAAGCCCGCCAACGCCTTGAACCGGCTCATCAAGAACTTTGACAGCAAGCTGGATGATGACCTGCTGGCCCAGGCGGAGGCCAGGGGCTATGATCTGAAGAAGGTCATCACCATCGCCTCCCTGATCGAAAAGGAGACGGACGGCACGGACCAGGCCAAGATCGCCTCCGTCATCTACAACCGCCTGGAGGGCTCCGGCGACAAGGGCGGCACCTACGGCCTGCTGCAGATCGACGCCTCGCTGCTGTACGCGCTGCCGGACCACGAGGGTGCTATCACCAATGCCGACAAGCAGGTCGATTCCAAGTATAACCTCTATAAGTACGCGGGCCTGCCGCCAACGCCCATCGCCAATCCGGGCCTGGCGTCCATTGAGGCGGCTCTGGAGCCCGCCGAGACCAATTATTATTACTATGCCCTGGGCAAGGATGGGAAGCACCACTTCTCCACCACCTTGCAGGAGCATAACGCCTTCCTGAACAGCAGCGACTATGTCGGGAACTGAGAGAAGAAAAAAGCCGGAGCTGCTGGCTCCGGCGGGGGACATGGAACGGCTGAAAATGGCGGTGCTGTACGGCGCTGACGCAGTGTATCTGGCGGGCACGGACTTCGGGATGCGGGCCTTTGCGGGCAATTTTTCCCCGGAGGAGCTGCCACGGGCGGTGGACTTTGCCCACCGCCGTGGCGTCCGGGTCCACTGCACCATCAACACCATGCCCCGCAACGACGAGATCGCCCGCTTGCCGGAGCATCTGGAGCGTTTGAACGACGCCGGTGTGGACGCCCTCATCGTGGCGGACCTGGGGGCCTTCACCTTGGCGGGGAAGTACGCGCCCCGCTGCCAGCGGCATATCTCCACCCAGGCCAGCATCAGCAATTATGAAACCGCCCGGGCTTGGTATGACCTGGGTGCCTCCCGGGTGATCCTGGCCCGGGAGGTGGGGCTGGAGGAGATCCGCACCATCCGGGAAAAGACGCCGGCAGATTTGGAGATCGAGGCCTTTGTCCATGGGGCCATGTGCGTCAGCTATTCGGGCCGCTGCCTCCTCTCCAATTACATGACGGGCCGGGACTCCAGCCGGGGCGCCTGTGCCCAGCCCTGCCGCTACCAGTACGCCCTGATGGAGGAAAAGCGCCCCGGGGAGTATTTCCCCGTCGAGGAGGACGCCAAGGGCACGTACATTCTCAACTCCCGGGATATGTGCATGATCGACCATCTGACGGACTTGATGGACGCGGGTCTGGACAGTCTGAAGATCGAGGGGCGGGCCAAATCCGCCTATTACGCCGCCGTTGTCACCGCCGGCTACCGTCACTGTCTGGATGACGCGGCGGCGGGAAGGCCCGCGGACCCCATCTGGCGGGACGAGGTGGAGCATGTGAGCCACCGGCCCTATTCCACGGGCTTCTACTATGGCCCGCCGGGGCAGTATTACGATAATTCCCGGTACATCAGGGAGTGGCAAGTGGTTGCACTTGTCACTGATTGCGACGAAGCGGGCAACGCCACCCTGTCCCTGCGGAATAAATTCCGCGCCGGAGACACCGTGGAGCTGGTGGGCCCGGACCTGCGGCCCTTTGCCATGACCGTTCCGGAGATGACGGACGGGGAGGGAGCGCCTTTGAACGAGCCCCGGACCCCGCAGATGATTTTCCACATGAAATTGCCGCGGCCGGTGCCGCCCTTTACTCTGGTGCGCCACGCGGTGGAACTATCAGCCAAATGAGGAGAAAGAGGAAATTATGAACGCAGATGTTGTCATCGTCGGCGCCGGCCCCGCCGGTATCTTCACCGCCCTGGAAATGATCAAAAAGGGCAGCAAGCAGAAGATCGTCATGGTGGAAAAGGGACAGCCGGTGGAAAAGCGCCATTGTCCCAAGGACAAGACCCGCAAGTGCGTGAACTGCAAGCCCTACTGCCATATCACCACCGGCTTTTCCGGCGCCGGCGCTTTCTCCGACGGCAAGCTGTCCCTCAGCTATGAGGTGGGCGGCGACCTGCCCACCCTCATCGGCGCGGACCTGGCCCAGGAGACCATCCATTACGCCGACCAGATCTATCTGGATTTCGGCGCGGACACCCATATCGAGGGCCTGGAGCATGAGGAGGAGCGCAAGGAGATCCGCAAGCGGGCCATTCAGGCGGGACTGAAGCTGGTGGACTGCCCTATCCGCCATATGGGCACCGAAAAGGCACAGACCATTTACCTGGCCATTGAGCGCTATCTCCAGGAAAACGGCGTGGAGATGTATTTTGGCTACGAGTGCAGCAACCTGATCCTGGAGCATGATGTCTGCAAGGGCGTCTCCATCTCCAACGGCAAGACGGACCTGGAGATCTACGCCAGGCACACCGTGGTGGCCACCGGCCGCCGGGGCGCCGACTGGCTGGAAAAGCTCTGCGCCGAGCACAACATTGCCCACGCCCCCGGCACCGTGGACATCGGCGTCCGGGTGGAGGTCCGCAACGAGGTCATGGAGACCGTAAACCGGGTGCTGTACGAGTCCAAGCTGGTGGGCTACCCCCGGCCCTTCAAAAACAAGGTCCGCACCTTCTGCCAGAACCCCGGCGGCTTTGTCAGCCAGGAGAATTACGACAACAACCTGGCGGTGGTCAACGGCCACTCTTACAAGGACCTGAAAAGCGACAATACGAACCTCTCCATCCTGTGCTCCCACAACTTCTCCGTGCCCTTCAACCAGCCCATCGCCTACGCCCAGAAGGTGGGCGAGCTGACCAACATGCTGGCCAACGGCCAGATTCTGGTCCAGCGTTTCGGCGACATTCTGGACGGCAAGCGCACCTGGCAGAAGGAGCTGGCCCAGTCCAACATCCGGCCCACCCTGCCGGATGCCGTGGCCGGCGATATCACCGCCGCCATGCCGTACCGGGCCATGACCAACATCATCAACTTCATCCAGGCCATGGATTACGTGGTGCCGGGCTTCGCTGCCTATGAGACGCTGCTGTACTCTCCCGAGCTGAAGTTCTACTCCAACCGGGTGAAGATGGACACGGACTTCAACACCAGCCTGAAGGGCCTCCACTGTCTGGGCGACAGCTCCGGCTGGACCCGGGGTCTCATGATGGCCTCCGTCATGGGCACCCTCATGGGCCGCAAGATCGCGGAAGAGGGCTGAAACGCATAACAAAACGGCCTCCGGTATCAACCGGAGGCCGTTTTTCTACTACGCCAGTAGTTCCGCCGCCACGTTCAGCGTCTCCGTGACCCGCAGGTCTCCGGTACATTCCAGTACCACGTCCAGATGACCCATCAGGTCAGGCGAAACGTCCAGTACAAACAGGGCGAAGCCCCGTCCGTCCGGGACGGATTGGACCGCCAGCTGTTCCCGCTGGTCAAAGGTCTCCGTGCCGGTGGGGGTCAGGAACAGGGAGACGGCGTGGACAGAGGAAGCGGAGCCGTCCCGGAAAGTGACCGCCATCCAGACCCGGCTGCCGGGGGAAAACAGATTCCAGCCGTCGCCTTTGTCAGGGTGAAGCTCTTTGCCATCCTCACTGAAAAAGTACACGCCGGTGACGGCGGCATCCTCCGGCGGCAGGACCGGCTCTCCGTCATCCGCCCTGCTGCCCCGCGCCTGCATCCAAAGTGTTGTCAGAAGCATGACCGCCAGCAGAAGGCACAGGCAGGTCAGTGTCAGGGCGGCATATTTCCACGGTTTTCCGGGAGATGGCACAGTGTTCTGGTGGGTTCCTTCCGCAGATGAGAAGTCAACGTGCAGAAGGGCGGAGAGATTTTCCAGGTTCTCCGGACTGGGGGCGGAGAGTCCCATCTCCCATTTGGAGACTGCCTGCCGGGTGACGTCCAGATGCTCCGCCAGCGTCTCCTGAGTCATGCCTGCTTTTTCCCGGGCGGTTTTGATGATTTCGGCTGTGTTCATGGCCGGACCTCCTCGTAATGGATGGCTCCATGATAACAGTCGCGGCCGGTTGCGTCCACCAACCAAGGAGCGCAACCTGGGGTTGACAAACTTCCACTTGCCGCGTTCTTGCCTTTTCCGGGGAAATAACGTACCATAGCCCCATGAAACGGAAAGGAGGAGCAGGACTTATGGAATTTTCAGAAAAGCTGACAGACCTCCGCAAAAAGGCGGGCCTTTCTCAGGAACAGCTGGCGGACCGGCTGGGCGTCACCCGGCAGTCCGTCAGCAAATGGGAGAGCGGCGCCGCCATGCCGGAGCTTGTGAAGCTGATCGCCTTGTCAGAGCTGTTCGGCGTCAGCGTGGACTATCTGGTGAAGGAGCGGATGGCGGAACCGGAGCCCGCGGCTCCGGAGGACCGTCTCTCCGCCCAGCAGGCGGCCAGACTGGAACAAAAAGTGGACGATCTGACCCGGTGCGTCAAAGGGACCGTCTACGTCTATGACAGCAGGACCCGCATCTTCGGCCTGCCGCTGGTGTCTGTCCGGCTCGGATTTACCCGAAATGGAAGACTGTCTTGGAACAATGTGGCAAAGGGCATCATCGCGGTGGGGAACGCCGCCGTCGGCGTGGTGTCCCTGGGGATCGTCAGCGTGGGACTGCTGAGCTTTGGGTGTCTGGCCGTGGGACTGCTGGCGCTTGGCGTTGTGGCCCTGGGCCTGGGCGCTTTTGGCGTGGCGGCGCTGGGCTATCTGGCCTTTGGCGTCAGCGCCGTGGGCGTCTATGCCGGAGGCGTCTGCGCCGCGGGCACAGAGATCGCCGTGGGCGTGGCTGCTGCTTCCGCCAATACGGCGGTAGGCTGCGACGCCGAGGCGCCCCGCGTGCTTTTGTGGGGAAACGGCTTGAGCAGAGAGGCGGTGGAGGCGTTCCTGCTGGAACACCACCCCAATCTCTGGCGTCCGCTGCTGCGGCTTTTGAGTTCCATAGGGGCAAATCTTCAATAAAATTAAGAAAACCGAAGCGTTCGCTTCGGTTTTCTTGCTTATTCAAATCTGTCTTCCGGCTGAGCGTACAGGACTCAGTTGACTTTCAGCGTGTGCTTGCCCTGGACAAAAGTCTTGACATAAAACAGCACGAAGAACGCAACCGCCACGACAAGGCCCACGGGATAGGCAACCGTGGTGGGCAGACCCAGGCACTCAGGAGCCTGGAAGAAGTAGGTCACGGAGACCGCCGTCATGAACGCCGCGGGCAGCGCGGCCATCATGCAGGCAACAGGGGGATAGCCGTACCGGAACAGGAACACGGCGCCGGTCCACAGAACGATCATGGCCAAAGTCTGGTTGGCCCAGGAGAAGTAGCGCCACAGCACGTCCCAGGGCAGCGCCAGGGCAATGAACGCGCCCACCGCCAGCAGAGGCACGGACAAAGCGGCGCGCTTGCTGGTGCTGGACTGGTCGATGTGGAACCAGTCGGCGATGGTCAGGCGGGCGGAGCGGTAGGCGGTATCACCGGAGGTGATGGGACAGGCGATGACGCCGATCATAGCCAGAACGCCGCCCACAGGGCCCAGCAGGGAGGTGGAGATGTCGTATACCACGCTTCCGGCGCCGCCGGCGGCGATGGCGTCTGTCAGGCCCTGCATGCCGTCCAGCAGGGAGCCGTGATTGGTGTAGAAGGTCACACCGGCGGAGGCCCAAATCAAAGCGATGATACCCTCGGCCACCATGGCGCCGTAAAACACGGTGCGGCCCTGCTTTTCGCTGGTGATGCAGCGGGCCATCATGGGAGACTGGGTGGCGTGGAAGCCGGAGATGGCGCCACAGGCCACGGTGACGAACATCATGGCCCACTTGGGCAGGCTGTTGGGATGAACGACCGTCAGAGCGGAGAGCGTCAGCTCAGGCATGTCGGCGCCGTGGAGCAGGATGGTGGCGCCGCCGATGCCAACGGCCATGATAATCAGGCAGATGCCGAACACGGGATACAGCTTGCCGATGATCTTGTCGATGGGCAGGAACGTGGCGACCAGATAATAGACCATGATGACCGCCAGCCAGAACATGGTGCCCAGGGCTTCAGGAGTCAGCTTGGCCAGCAGGCCGGCGGGGCCCACGGAGAAGTTGACGCCCACCATGACCAGCAGGACCACGGAGAAAACACGCATGATGAAGGTGATCACCTTGCCCATGTACAGGCCAACGACCTCGGAGATGGACTTGCCATCGTTCCGCTCAGACATCATGCCGGAGAGGAAGTCGTGGACACCGCCGCCCAGAATGGTGCCGAACACGATCCACAGGTAGACGGAGGGGCCCCAGCAGGCGCCGGACAGGGCACCGTAAATGGGGCCCAGGCCCGCGATGTTCAGCAGCTGGACCAGAAAGACCCGCCAGGTCTTCATGGGCACGTAGTCCACGCCGTCCGGATGGATGACAGCAGGCGTCTGACGCTCGTCAACGCGAAAGACCTTTTCCACCAGCTTGCTGTAAGTCAGAAAGCCGAAGATCAAAAGCGCCAGGCAGACAAAGAATGTAATCACAAAAAAGCCTCCTTACGATATGCTCCATATCCTGCGCAGGAAACGGGAGGGAATGGTTCCGCCGCAGCGGGGCAAGTCCCATTTCGGTGGAGAGTATAGGCTCATTTTGCCCTATGGTCAAGATGATATCTGATAAAAAATTAACAGAAAAAAGCCAAAAAATTACATTAAAATTGTCATTTTTTGACGTGTGCTTTGAGAAAACAGCAGCAGCCGGACAGATGTCCGGCCGCCTGGTAAATTCATTTTTTTTGCAGAACTTCTTTCCGGACAAACGCAAAAGCCGCGTCCTCGCCCTCGTCCCGCAGCGTCAGCAGGATGCGCTCCAGCAGCGCCTCTGTGTTGGGGTGGAGCAGCAGGCGGCGCTGCTTGCCCCGGAGGAAGAACTTGTACGGGTCGCCGGGGTCAAAGGCTTCCCCCCGGTAGACCTTGCTGGCGGCCAGACGGTCGCAGAACATTTCCGCCACGTATTTGTTCGGCATCTCCACGCCGGCGATGCCGGAGCCGTCCGGGGCGTAATCCGTCCAGTACTCGAAGTGGTGGCGGTTGCGTCCCTTGTGGTGCATCCAGGAGGCGCTGTACCCGTACTGCTTGCGCTGGGCGTCGTTGGGGCTGTGGTCTCCCTGGAAGTACTTGACCCCGGCAAAAAACTCCACGGGGGCGTATTTGGACAGGTCGTGGGTCAACCCCTGCCAGTACAGTCCCAGGCGGAAGCAGTATTTCCGCACCAGCGCCCGGTGGTGATGGACGGTTTTCAAATGTCCCCAGAAATGCAAGACAGTCACCTCAAACTTTCCGTTCCTGTGGCTTAGTATAGCACAGGCTTTTGAAAAAGACGAGGGGAATTTTTCGCATGGAACGCCGCCGAAAGGCCACACTATCCGTGAGGTGGTGCAAGTGCGCTGTGGGGTGTTTCCCTGTCCGGACCGGTGGAGGGCCTGGCTGCCGCCGGGCACAGTTTGCCCCGGCGGGAAAGAGGCGGAGGGGACCGTCTGGGATCTGCTGGCCCTGACGCCGGAGGGATGCGCGCATCTGGCGGCAGGGCGTCTGCGGTGCCGCGTTCTGCTGGCGCCCGGCGGCAGCCGGGTCCCGGAGGGAGCCGATACGGTGGTCACCTGCGGCCTTTCACCGCGGGACAGCCTGACCCTGTCCAGCCTGACAGAGCCGGTGCTTTGCATTCAGCGGGCCCTGCCTTGCCTGGACGGCTCTGTTCTGGAGCCCCAGGAGGTCCCGCTGCCGCCGCTGCCGGCGCCGGCGGAGCTGCTTTTGCCGCTGCTGGGGCTTTGGCTGTTGCAGATGCCACTGACGAGTGTGCTTTCCCATGATACGCTGTTCCAAAAAGGAGGGGAAGGCCGATGATGTGGGTCACGTGGCTCCTGTTGGGCTTGGCGCTGGGCGGAGCGGCCTGGGCGTGGTACAAGGTCAACAGCCACAAAAGCGGCGCGGTCTCCTGCTGCGGCTGCGGCCAGTGTGCCCGCACCGGGGAGTGCGTCATGGTAAAGGGAAGGAAAGCGGTCAAAAAACAGCGGGACCCTGCTTGACAAATCCCACAAACAGGATATAATGTTTTCGTTCGACAAGAAAAACGCCATGACAAAGCCAGCTTTGCGAAACCGGCCGAAGCGAGAGGGGAGACGGTGAAAGCCCCTTGCCCACGCCGCGAAGCAGCCACTTTGGAGCAGTCCGCGATGAGCGGAACGGCCCATCCCCGTTACCGGATGGCTAAGACGCCCCCGTCAGGGGGATAATTAGGGTGGTACCGTGAAGCAAGCCTTCGCCCCTAAACCGGGGCGGAGGCTTTTTTTGAGCGCCCCGGCGGCACATGAACGACAAGACACAAAAAATATTTTAGGAGGAAACGATACTATGGCACATCCCTATCACGGGCTGAACGAACTGCGCGAGATGTTCCTCAGCTACTTTGAGAGCAAGGGCCACCTGCGTCTGCCCAGCTTTTCCCTGATCCCCCCCGCCAATGACAAGTCCCTGCTGCTGATCAACTCCGGCATGGCCCCCATGAAGACCTGGTTCACCCGGGAGGAGGAACCTCCCCGCAACCGCGTCACCACCTGCCAGAAGTGCATCCGCACCGGCGACATTGAGAACATCGGCAAGACCGACCGCCACGGCACCTATTTCGAGATGCTGGGCAACTTCTCCTTCGGCGACTATTTCAAGAAGGAAGCCATCCCCTTCTGCTGGGAGTTTCTGACGGAGGTGGTGGGCCTGGAGAAGGACCGGCTGTATCCCTCCATCTACCTGGACGATGACGAGGCCTTTGAGATTTGGAACAAGGACATTGGCATCCCCGCCGAGCGCATTTTCCGCTTCGGCAAGGCCGATAACTTCTGGGAGCACGGCGCCGGCCCCTGCGGTCCCTGCTCCGAGGTGTACTATGACCGCGGCCCTGAGCACGGCTGCGGCAAGCCCGGCTGCACCGTGGGCTGCGACTGCGACCGCTACATCGAGGTGTGGAACAACGTGTTCTCTCAGTTCGTCAACGACGGCGAAAACCACTACACCGAGATGAAGAACAAGAACATCGACACCGGCATGGGTCTGGAGCGCCTGGCCTGCGTGTGCCAGAATGTGAACTCCCTGTTCGACGTGGACACCGTCATGAACATCACTAACAAGGTCAGCGAGATCACCGGCGCCCACTACGGCGAGAGCCACAAGACCGATGTGTCCCTCCGGGTCATCACCGACCACATCCGCTCCTCCACCATGATGATCTGCGACGGCATCCTGCCCTCCAACGAGGGCCGGGGCTATGTGCTGCGCCGCCTGCTGCGCCGGGCCGCCCGCCACGGCAAGCTCCTGGGCGTGGAGAAGCCCTTCCTGTATGAGGTGGTGGAGACTGTCATCCATGAAAACGAGTGCGCCTATCCCGATCTGCGGGAGAAGCAGGCATATATCACCAAGGTCATCCGCACTGAGGAGGAAAACTTCGCCAAGACCATCGACGGCGGCATGAAGATATTCACCGACCTGCTGGCCGCCCACAAGGCCAAGGGCGAAACGGAATTCTCCGGCGCCGACGCCTTCAAGCTGTACGACACCTATGGCTTCCCCATCGACCTGACGGCGGAGATGGTGGCGGACGAGGGCATGACCCTGGACCGTGTCGGCTTCGATCAGGAGATGGAGGCGCAGCGGGTCCGGGCCCGCAAGGCCCGGGAGGCCCTGGGCGATCTGGGCTGGGCCGGTATCGAGTTCGGCAGCGAGATGCCCGCCACTGAGTTCGTGGGCTATGACCACAACGAGGCCCAGGGCAAGATCCTGGCCATCGTGGCGGAGGAGGAGCTGCGGGACCAGGTGGTCTCCGGCGCCGACGCCATCCTGGTGTTGGACCAGACACCCTTCTACGCTGAAATGGGCGGCCAGGTGGCCGACCACGGCGTCATCACCTGCGGCGACGCCAAGTTTGAGGTCACCAACGTTCAGAAGAACAAGGGCGGCAAGTTCATGCACTACGGCAAGGTGGTCTCCGGCGCCTTCCAGGTGGGCGCCGCCGTCACCGCCTCCATCGACGTGGAGCGCCGCAAGGCCATCATGCGTGCCCACAGCGCCACCCATCTGCTGGACGCGGCCCTGAAAAAAGTCCTGGGTGACCACGTGCACCAGGCCGGTTCCCTGGTGGAGCCCGACCGCCTGCGCTTTGACTTCACCCACTTCGAGGCCATCACCCCCGACCAGCTCTCTGAGATCGACCGCATCGTCAACGACGCCATTCTGGAGGGCTACCCCGTGGTGACGGAGGTCCTGCCCATCGAGGAGGCCAAGAAGAAGGGCGCTGTGGCCATTTTCGGCGAAAAGTACGGCGAGACCGTCCGCGTGGTGGAGATGGGCGACTTCTCCATGGAATTCTGCGGCGGCACCCATCTGGACAACACCGCCAAGGCCGGCCCCTTCCGCATCAAGAGCGAGGCGTCCATTGCCTCCGGCGTCCGCCGCATTGAGGCCACCGTGGGCAAGCAGACCCTGGAGACCGTGAACCGGAACCAGCAGGTGCTGTTCCACGCCGCCCAGATGCTGAAGACCAACCCCGGCGAGCTGGAGAATCGCATCGAGCAGCAGCTCAATGAGATGAAGGAGCTGCGCCACACCCTGGACAAGTTCAAGGCCGAGGCGTCTCTGGGCGAGGCCCGGCAGTTCCTGACCGCGGCCAAGGACGTGGGCGGCCTGAAGGTCCTCACCGCCGTCCGCAACGGTATGGATGCCAATGCCCTGCGGCAGATGGGCGACTTCCTGCGGGACAAGGAGCCTGCCGCCGTAGCGGTGCTGGCCTCCGTCAACGGGGAGAAGATCACGTTCCTGGCTGTCTGCGGCCCCGAGGCCGTGAAGAAGGGCGTCAAGGCCGGCGACCTGGTGAAGAACGTCTGCGCCATCTGCGGCGGCAAGGGCGGCGGTAAGCCTGACAGCGCCATGGGCGGCGGCAGCGACCTGCTGAAGCTGGATGACGCCCTGGCTTCCGTGGACGATTTCGTGTCCGCCAAGCTGGGCTGAGATGAGACCTGTCACCCGGGACCGCCTGCTGTTCGCAGCGGTCGGAACGCTCTGTCTGGCGCTGTCCCTTCATACCGGACAGCACCGGGCGGAGACAGTCATACCGGGTCCGGAAGCGGCCTATGACGCGCTGCTTCACGGGGATACGTCCCTGCTGGCAGACAGCGGAACAGCGGAGAACTGGCGGTTTTGCCGGGAGGCCGGCGGCCTGGAGTACGGTTTTCAGGACCTGGACGGCGACGGCGGCGACGAGCTGCTGGTCCAGCTGGAGGATGACCCGGCGGGGATGAACGCGGTGTTCCACTACAATGGGCGGAGCATCGACTGCTGGGAGCTGGACGCCGTGGAAATGAGCTGCTATACCGAGCCGCTGACAGACGGGACCATGGCCCGCCGGTATTTCCACGGCGGCTGCCGCTCCTTTTGGATCTTCCGCTACGAGCCGGACGGAACGAGAAACGAGCTGCATTCCCTGTTTGCCCGGGATGAGCTGGTGGCTCCGGGGGACCGCGCGCCCTGCCCCTATTACGAGATCGACAGCAGGGAGGTCACAGCCGGGGCGTTTGACCGGGCCCTGCGGAGGGATATTCAGGAAAAGCGCTGGGACCGGGAGGACTGGACCCCGCTGCCATAAGTAGTGCATGCTTGATGCTGCACCCGGACCCCACAGGGAGAATGAGAGATGCTTCCAAAAGATCCATATATCCTGCGGAGCTTCGTGAACACGAAGCTCCGGGATGAATTTAAGACGTTGAAGGACCTGTGCGCCGCCCTGGACGCGGACCCGCAGGCCGTCTTCGATACGCTGGCAGCCCTTGACGATCGGTATGATCCGGCGTATCATCAGTTTATCTGAAAGCAAAGGAGGGTATCCAAATGTCCGATTGCTTATTCTGCAAAATCATCGCCGGGGAGATCCCCAGCAGCAAGGTCTATGAGGACGATGTGTGCTTTGCCTTCAACGACATCGCGCCTCAGGCCCCGACCCACTTTCTGGTCATCCCCAAGGCCCACATTGGCTCCGTGTCCGAGGTGAGCGCTGACAACAGCGCCGTGGTGGCCCACATTTTCGAGGTCATCGCCAAGCTGGCCAAGGAAAAGGGGATGGAGAGCTACCGGGTGGTGTCCAATATCGGCGAGCAGGCGGGCCAGAGCGTGTTCCACCTGCATTTCCATGTGCTGTCCGGCCGGGACATGACGTGGCCCCCGGGCTGACGTCGGAGCAAGCGCCATATCCCTCGCTTCCGCGCGTTGCGCGAAAGCTCACTCATTCCGCTGCTCCTCCTTTTCCCCTGCAAACAGTTCCTTGATTTGCCGGGGATAGGGGAACTATTCAGAACGGACCGCCCCTGCGTAAGGAGGGGCGGTCCTTATCTCTGCCGGTGGTTTCTGCGCTTTCCACCGGGAAACTTTTCACTGGTTTCCCGGCGGAGGGGGCAGGAAGCGCTGCAAAAAGAATCGGCAGGCCGTCCACTGGAACGTGGACGGCCTGCTTGGCGTCTGTTGGCGCTTATACCTCCACCATGGCGGAGGGGTGCTTTTTGCAGGTGGCAAGGCTCACGGCCACCAGCAGCACGCCGCAGGTGATGGCGCCGGGGACCGTAGCGCCCAGGCCGAAGGGCTGGCCGGCCAGCTTCCAGCCCACCGTTACCGTGAAGCCGCCCACCATGCCGGCGATGACGCCGGCGGAGGTGGCCTTCTTCCAGTACAGGGCCGCCAGGGCGGGCAGGCCCGCGGCCGCGGCGTAGAAGGCCCAGGCGAACATGAGCACGTCATAGGCGCTCTTGATGTACAGCGCAATGGCCAAGGCGCCCAGGGCCAGCAGGGCGGAGGCGATACGGGAGAGCAGCAGCTCCGTTTTCTGGGACATGCGGGGCGCCGCCGTCTTGCCCAGATCGTCCACGATGGTTTGCACGGAGACCAGCAGATAGCTGTCGGCGGTGCTCATCATGACGGAGAGGATGCCGGACAGGGCAAGACCCGTGACTCCCGCCGGCAGGATCTTGATGGCGAGGGCCGGGATGACGGCGTCGGCGGTGCCGTACTCCGCCACCACGTCCGGCAAAATCTGCTGGGCGGACAGGCCCATCAAAAACAGCAGCGCGATGGTGACGGCGTAAACGGCGGTGCCCCAGAACATGCCGCGCTTGGCGGCCTTTTTGTTTTTGGCGGCAAAGGCCCGCTGCCACATTTCCGCGCCCGCCATGGTGAACACCAGATACGTGACGATGTCTCCCAGGATCTGACCGTCCAAATACGGCGTGATGTACTTGGTGTCCACATTGGCGGCGAAGCTGGAAAAGCCACCTAGATAATGCATACTGGAGATGGGGATGAGCAGATACACGAAAATGATGAGCATGAAAAACTGCACCACATCCGTATACACCACGCCGAACAGGCCGGAGGCGGCGGTATAGAGGATAAAGATCATCGTGGCGATGAAGGCGCCCATCTCATAGCTGATGCCCACCTGGCCGCCCAGCAGCTTGATGATGGTGGCGGTGGCGGTGACCTGGGCGGCCACGGTGCCCATCATGGAAAAGGCCACCATGGCGGAGAGGATGCATTTGGCCGCCGGTCCAAAGCGGTAGCCAAACAGGCCGGGGATGGATTCGATGCCGTATGTTTCGCCTACCTGCTGAATGCGCCCCGCGTAGCCGGAGAAGATGAACATGCCCAGCATGTAGGGGATCGCGGTGGCAATGGCCTTGAAGCCGGTGGTGTACGCGATGCCCGCCCGGCCCATCATGGCGCTGCCGCCGATGATGGTGGCGCACACGGTGGCGGCCAGCACCACGGGGCCCAGGGTCCGGCCGGCCACATAGTAGTCGTCGGTGTTTTTGATGCGCCGGACGAACCAGACGCCCACGCCCAGCATCACCAACAGGTACGTGCCGATCACCAGCAGGTCCAGGGTCGTTACTTCCATCATTCAAATCATCGTCCTTTCCCAGTCAGATTCCCCGTATCCGCCCGAAAATAAAGCAATGCCGTCCGTTTTTCACGGACGGCGGAAATGAGAGGGAGGTGTGGCAATTGCATCACATCTTCCGCGTTTCGTTATTTTATCCAATCAAATCGGGCGAATATGAAGTAAATTTGTTTATATTATAGCATATCAGTTATGTTATGTCAAATAGTGTTTTGACAGCAAAAGAGGCAGCGGCACCGGAAACGGTGCCGCTGCCTGGAAAGTACTGGATTTACGCCGCCATCTGGCTGGGGTCGATCTCCTGGAAATCGGAGAAGTCGGGGAAGGTGACCTTCACATCCTTGCCCGTGGCGTTCACGGTCATGGACATGTCGTAGTCATACTCCGCCGCCATGGCATAGGACTGGCCGTCCTCCATGGGAATGTCCATCTCCACGGAGGCGGTAAAGTCCAGGTCGATCTTTTTCATATTGCCCTTGCCGTCCACGGTGTAGGTGGCGGTCAGTTTGCCCAGGCGCAGATCCATGCCCTCGGCGTCCTGGCCCACCATGCCCAGGATGCTTTCGATGAGGCTGTTCACGCCCTCACCGATGACCATGGTATATTCCGTGTTGCCGCCGGAGGTCTTGGCGGTGACGGACTCCAGCATGGCCAGGCCGTTGACGCTCATGGCGTCCGTGTTCACGGCGCCCAAGCTCTCCACGGCTGCCAGCTGGTCCTCCACGGAGTATTTCAGCTTCATGGCCGTACCGTCTGCCTCGGTGGACAGGTAGACCCAGCCGTCCTTCATCCACACGTCCATGTCCATGGCGACGCCCTGGGACGTGGTCTCCATGGTATAGGCCATCTGGATATTGCCGTCCTCCGACGCGATCATCTTCATGTTGCCCTGCATGGTGGAGGGGACCTGCATGGTCTCGCCCTCGGCGGTGACGGTCATGTCCATCTGCATGTCGATGTCCACATCCATGGCGCTGTCGTCCATGGTGTTCACGGCGGCGGTCATGGCCCGGTAGGCGTCGATCTTCTCCGTCATGGGCTTGGCGGCCTCGGCGTCCACGGCGCCGGAGCGCACCAGGCTGTCCAGCAGGTAGGTGCTGCCGTCCTTCAGGTCGGTGGCCAGGCCCTGATAGGTGAGGGCGGCCAGGTCGTCCCGCAGGAAGTCGCCGGCGAACATGGTGGGATCATAGAAGCCCTTCTGCTGGGCGAAGGTCAGTGCGTCGGCGTACTGGAAGTCCACGCCGTCCTCATACCCCAGGGCCCGCAGCAAAAACGCACAGTACATTTTGGCGCTGCACGTGCCGGCGGAGCCGAAGGTGGTGGCGGTGGCGCCCTTGGTGATGCCCTTGTTGTACAGCCAGGCCACATAGGGGGAGGTGAACTCGCTGACATCGGTGAAGGGGTGGGTGATCTCCCCGGCGTCATAGGCGGTCTTTGCCTCTTCCTCAGCGCCGTACAGCCGCACCAGCATGATGGCGGCCTCGGAGCGCTTGGGCGCCCGGTCTAGCTCAAAGCCGCTGGCGGTGCCCCGGAACATGCCGATGGCGGCCAGGTCCTCCGCCACCGCGTCATAATCGGAGGCGGAAGCGGTCACGCACAGGGCGGCCGTCAGCAGCAGGGCTGTGAAAAACACAGTCAGAAAACGCTTCATAATGTTGCTCCTCTCTTTTTTACGGCGTGCTGCCGTTTTTATTATGTTACCTTGGATAATTTAATCTGTCAAGGGATGCATTTTGTCTGGATTTTTGCTGTTTTCTGTATTATAATGAATTAAGTGGCTCCGTATGGGCACAATATCCCGCAAAAATGTCGCCGTTTGGTAACATTTTTGCGGGTGATAAAATATGGATGTCAAACGGATAAAAGATTTACGTGAAGACCGTGATAAGACGCAGCAGCAAATTTGTGACTACCTAAATATGCACCGCAGCGTCTATCGGCGCTATGAAAGCGGCGAAAGGGAAACACCGGCTTGGGTAGTTGTGAAATTAGCTGACTATTATGGCGTCAGCACAGATTACCTCCTAGGCCGCACCGACGACCCCACGCCGCCCAAGGGAAAATGAGAAAGCTTGCGGTCTATGCCGGCGCTTTCTCTTTGGGCATCTTCCTGGCCCAGTACCTGCTGCCCTGTGACTGGCTGCTGCCCGCCGCGTTTGTCTGCCTGGGGCTGGGCTTTGGCGCGCTTTTGCTGCCCCGGCAGTTGCGCAGGCGGGCGCTGCTGGCGGGGGTGGGCTTGTCCCTGGCCTTCGGCTATGACTGGCTGTATGTCCGCCAGGTCCAGCGGCCCATGGAGGCTCTGGCGGAGACGGAGGCGCGTCTGGTCATGACCCTGACGGACTATGCCGACGGCGCCAGGGCCACCGTTATGGCGAAGGGCCTGCCGGGGCGGCTGGTATACTACGGCGGAGAGGCGCTTTCAGACCTGGAGCCGGGACAGACCGTCACGGCGGACGTGTACCTGAAAAGCGCCGCCCGCATCCGGGAGGACGATGTGACCACCTTTACCTCCCGGGGCGTGTTCCTGCTGGCCTACGGCAGGGGAGAGATTGAGACCGGCGACGGCAGCCGGACCAGCCCCCGCTGGTGGCCTGCTCGTTTGGGCCGGACTATGCGGCAGGAAATCAGCATACTTTTTTCCGGGGACACAGCGGCTTTTCTCACCGCCATGCTCACCGGGGATAAAACCGGCCTTTCGGAGCGGGTGACCATCATCATGACCCAGGCGGGCATTTACCACATCCTGGCGGTGTCCGGGATGCACTGCATGTTTTTGCTGTCCGCCGTGTTGGCTCTGGCGGGGCGGCACCGCCGCCGGCTGGTGGCCGCCTGCGGACTGCCCCTGCTGGTCTTTTACGCCCTTTTGACCGGGTGCAGCCCCTCCGTGGTCCGGGCCTGTGTCATGCTGGGACTTTACGCGGCGGCGCCCCTGTTCCGCCGGGACAGCGACGGGCCCACGGCCCTGGCCGCCGCTTTGGCGCTCATTCTCCTGAAAAATCCCTTTGCGGCCGCTTCTGTCAGTCTACAGCTGTCCTTTGCCGCTATGGCGGGCATCCTGCTGGTGACGCCCCGGCTGCTGCGGCTGCTGTCCGGAGATGGAAAGCATAGCAAGCTATTTCACTTTACAGTTTCTAATTTTTCGGCATCGATTGGCGCGCTGGCCTTCACCGCGCCCTTGGCGGCATATTATTTCAATACCCTTTCCCTGGTGGGGCCACTGGTCAACCTGCTGTGCCTGTGGGCGGCGGGCGCCGCCTTCGTCACGGGGATGGCGGCGGTGCTGGCGGGGCTTCTGTGGCTGCCGCTGGGCACGCTTTTGGGGGTGGCGCCAAGGCTTTTCATCTGGTATATTCTTCATGTGGCAGAGTGCATGGCGGACCTGCCGTACCACGCGGTCTCCTTTTCGGGGCCCTATCTCCGCTGCTGGCTGCCCTTCGCCTGGGGCATATGCGCCCTGGCGCTGCTGCGGGGAAACCGGCGGCGCACCTGCGTGCTGGCGGCTCTGCTGGCGGGTGGGGCGCTGTGGGCCTCCATCTTGGCGGAAGAGGCGTATTACGGGCTGGGAAGGCTCCAGGTGCTGGCGCTGGACGTGGGGCAGGGACAGAGCGTCCTGCTGTCCTCCGGCGGTCAACGGGCACTGGTGGACTGCGGCGGCTCCGTCTGGAAGGACCCGGGCCAGACGGCGGCGGACCAGCTCTCCTCCATGGGCTGCCGGGAGCTGGATTATCTGGTGCTGACCCATTACGACCAGGACCATATCAACGGCGTCACGACTCTTCTGGAGCGGCTGCCGGTCAAGACACTGCTCCTGCCTGACGCGGAGGACCCCGGGGAAGCGGGCGCCGCCGTCCTGGACGCCGCCGGGGCCCACGGCTCGGAAGTGCGGTACATCCGGAGGGAGACCGCCCTTGCCCTCGGTTCATCTGCCCTTACCGTCTATCCGCCTCTGGGCGAGGCGGGGGACAATGAGCGGGGGCTGGCGGTGCTGTGCACCGCCGGGGACTTTGACCTGCTCATCACCGGCGACATGAGCGCGGCAACGGAGCGGCTGCTGCTGGAGCGGTATGACCTGCCGGACACGGAGGTGCTGGTGGCGGGCCACCACGGTTCCAAGTACGCCACATCCAACGCCCTGCTGGAGGCCCTGACGCCGGAGACGGCCATCATCAGCGTGGGCTCCAACAGCTATGGCCACCCGGCGGACGAGACCCTGCGGCGTCTGGCGGAAAGCGGCGCGGCCATCTGCCGCACGGACAAGCAGGGCACCATCCATCTCACAGTGAATTGAGGAAATGCGACCATGGCATACGCGAAAAAAGCCCCGAAGGCCAACGAGGCCTTTCAACAATTGAAAAGTGACATCGCCGCCGGCACCCCCGGCTGCGCCTATGTTTTTTACGGCGAGGAGAGCTACCTGCGGGAGTATTACCTGGGGGAGCTGCGCAGGGTCCTGGTGCCGGCCGGCTTTGAGGAGTTCAATTACCACCGCCTGGAGGGGAAGGACCTGACGGTCCAGGGCCTTTCCGAAATGGCGGAGGCCATGCCCATGATGGCGGAGCGGACCCTCATCGTGGTGACGGACTGGGATATTTTCAAGCTGAACGAGGAGCAGCGGGAGAAGATGATTGCCTTCCTGGATGACATCCCGCCCTACTGCTGTGTGGTGTTCGTGTACGACACCGTCCCCTACAAGCCCAACAAGACCCTGAAAAAGCTCTGCAAGGCCATGGGAGACCACGTGCGGGCGGTGGAGTTCCGGGCGGCGGAGAACAGCGACCTGATCACCTGGATCGCCCGCCGCTTCCGGGCCCTGGGAAAGGATATCGACCGCCAGACGGCGGAGTACCTCATCTTCACCTGCGGCGGCCTCATGACGGGGCTGGTGCCGGAGATCACGAAGATCGGCACCTACGCCAAGGGCAAGACCATCACCCAGAGGGACATCGACGCCGTGGCGGACCCGGTGCTGTCAGCGGAGGTGTTCAAGCTCAGCGACGCGGTGCTCCAGGGCAATTACGACGAGGCGGCCCGCATCCTGGGAGACCTTTTGAAAATGCAGACGGAGCCCATCATGATCCTGGCGGCTTTGGGCAGCCAGCTGCGGCGTATTTACACCGCCCGCCTGGCCATCGACAGCGGCAGGGACAAATACTGGCTCATGGAGCTGTGGGACATGAAGAGCGATTACCCGGCCAAGCTCCTGTTGAGCGCCGCCAGGCGCACCACCGCTGACTGGTGCGGCGACGCCGTGAAGATGTGCCAGGTGCTGGACCGGCGGATGAAGAGCGAAAAGGGCATTGACGCCGCCGGAGAGCTGAAGCTGCTGCTGGTGCGTCTGGGGGCGCGGCGGAAATGAAAAAGGTGAGAGAGGTCATCGTGGTGGAGGGACGGTACGACAAAAACGCCCTTTCCCAGGTGGTGGACGCCACCATCGTCACCCTGGGGGGCTTTTCCGTGTTCAACGACCGGGAGAAGCTGGCCTTTCTGCGGCGCCTGGCGGACAAGCAGGGCCTCATCGTCCTGACGGACAGTGACGGCGCCGGCTTTGTCATCCGCAATTATCTCAAGGGCGCCCTGCCTGCCGGAAGGGTGAAGCAGGCCTATATCCCGGACATCCACGGCAAGGAGCGCCGCAAGCGCCACGCCGGGAAGGAGGGAAAGCTGGGGGTGGAGGGCATGCGGCCCGACGTACTGCTAGAGGCACTGCGCAGAGCCGGCGCCACCTTTGAGGAGGACGCGGCCTCCGGGGAGCGCAAAGCGCCCATCACCAAGGCGGATCTGGTCCTGCTGGGACTTTCCGGCGGAAAGGACAGCGCCGCCAGGCGCCTGGCGCTGCTGAAAAAGCTGGACCTGCCAGAGCACCTCACCGCCAACGGTCTGCTGGAGGCGCTGAACCTCCTGTACAGCCCGGAAGAACTCACCCAACTGGTGAGAAAAGATTTGTATTAAGCACGGAATTCGACATGCTTCGACAGATTTCGCCAGCGGGAAGTGATAGTCTTGCCTCAAACTGGATACTGCGTGAGAGGAAGTGCTTCGTTTTGCGGATACTTTACGAGGGAATGGGCATGTGCGGAGAACTGCCGGTCCGCTATTCCCTGGTAGTGGAAGACCTGAAGGACGTGGGGGAAAATTACGGTATTTGGGTAGAGAGCGGGGGAGAACAGCTGCTTCTGCGGGGCATTACGGTCTCCCAGCGGCGCATCCAGGCGCTGCTGGAGCTGCTGATGGAGGGAAATGTGACGGCTGTCACCGCCCGGGATGTGGTGGAGGACTGGCTTCTGTACTGAAAAGAGGTTTGTCCCCTTGCAATTTTCGGGAATATTTTGTATACTACCATGGAAACTCGAAAAACTTGCACAGGAAGGACTGACGCCCATGGCTGAGGAGATCAAGACCACACAGGGAGAAGCGCCGGAGAGCCGGAACTTCATCCATGCTTTCATTGAGGAGGACATCGCCCCCGGCGGACAGTACGAGGGCATGACGGTCCATACCCGTTTTCCCCCGGAGCCCAACGG
>JAETPK010000136.1 GCA_021771265.1 Oscillospiraceae bacterium | reverse complement strand
CATGCTCCGGGTGGCCAGCAGCGCCGAGGGCCGCATGAGCGGCTGCCCCTACGCCGTCATGAGCAGCGCCGGCAGCGGCAACCACGGCATCACCGCCATCATCCCCGTGGTGGAGACGGCCCGCCATCTGGGCTCCTCCCAGGAGCAGCTGGAAAAGGCCCTGCTGCGGGACGCCTGCGCTGGGGCGCTGCCGCCGGAGATCCTTCACCGGAAAAAAGCCCCTATCCCAAGTCCTACGATCCCGCCTACGAGGCTCTGCTCTCCCAGCGGCTGCGGGAGGTGCTGTCGGACAGCAGGGCACCGGTGAACCGCTTCCTGGACCGGAAAAAGTGCGAATCGTTCCTGGCCTCACCCAAGGATTACGGCAAGCCCTGGTTCGGCCAGCTGATGGCCGGCCCCCAAATGGCGGCGTACATGCTTCAGGTCAATTTTTGGATGGAGACCTACAGCATTGGCTGAATCGTTTTCCGCCTGCGGAAAAGAGCGCCGGACGCGAAAGCGTCCGGCGCTCTTTTTTACAAATACTTACCCGGATGGGTGATCTTCCCCTCCAGGGCGGCGGCTGCCGCCGCGGCGGGGCTTGCCAGAAACGTCCTGGCCCGGGGGCTGCCCATGCGGCCGATGAAATTGCGGTTGTGGGTGCCGATGACCACCTCCCCGTCGCTGACCAGGCCGCCGCTGCGGCCCTGGCACAGGCCGCAGAAGGGATGGGTCACCATGGCGCCCGCCTGGATGAGGGTTTTCAAATATCCCAATTCCACCGCCTGGCGGTACACCTCCCGGGAGGCCGGCGTCACGATGAACTTCACGTAGGGACTGACGCGGCGCCCCTCCAGCACCTTCGCGGCGGCGGCCAGGTCCTCCAGCCGGCCGTTGGTGCAGCTGCCCAAAAACACCTGGTCCACGGGGGTGCCCTCCACCTCCCGCAGGGGATGTACGTTGTCCACGGAGCAGGGGCAGGCCATGTAGGGCTCCAGCTCCCCGGCGTCGTAGGTCAGCACCCGTTCATACTGGGCGCCGTCATCAAAGCGCAGCCAGCCAAACTCCGCCGGGTCCACGCCGCAAAAGGCTGCTGTCTTTTCGTCCGGCGCGAACAGCGCCACCTTGGCGCCGCACTCCACCGCCATATTGGCGATGGCCGCCCGGCCGGAGATGCTCAGGCCCGCGATGGCGGAGCCGGTAAACTCCAGGGATCTGTAAATGGCGCCGGCGGCGGTCAGGTCCCCCAGGACCCGGAGGATGATGTCCTTGGGGAACACCCCCTTGGGCAGCGTTCCGTTCACCACCACCTTGATGGCGGAGGGCACCCGGACCCACAGCTGGCCGCTGCCGATGATGGAGGCCATTTCCGTGTAGCCCACGCCGGTGGCAAAGGCGCCCACGGCGCCGTAGGTGGTGGTGTGGCTGTCAGTGCCGAACACCACCTTGCCCGGCCGGGCGATGCCCTGTTCCAGAGCCAGCTGGTGGCTGATGCCCTCGCCCACGCACAGGCGCTTCACGCCGTACTTATCCTGAAAGCGGCGGCTGTACCGAAAGCAGCGGGGATCGTCATCGATGCAGGTGGGGTACAGATGGTCCACCATGGCGGAGACCTTGTCCGGGTCGTACACCCGGTCAAAGCCCATGTCCCGAAACTGCCGGAAAATATAGGGCGCATAAATGTCGTGGAGCACCGCCTCATCCACCCGGACCGTCACCACGTCGCCGGGCCTCACCAAAGCGCCGGTGTTCTGAATGAGCAGCTGCTCCGCCAGGGTATGGCCCGGCTGGTGGTGGTTTCGGAAGGGGTTTTCCGGCGGAGGCGCCCCCACGGCGGACTTGTCCATGGCCTTCATGCGGGCCACAAGGCCGCCGTGGCGCAGAATCTCCAGCACCGCCGGGCTGTACGCGGGGATGGGATACGTCCTGCCGTTGCAGCAAAGCTCCCGCCCCACCTCCACGGTGACGGTGTCCCCCTCACGACAGTTTTCATACAGCTCTTCGCATTCGATGAGCAGCAGGCCGTTGTTGATGGCGTTGCGGAAAAAGATCTTGGCGAAGCTCTTGGCGATGATGCAGCGGATGCCCGCCGTTTTCAGCACGGAGGCCGCCATTTCCCGGGAGGAGCCGCAGCCGAAATTCTCCCCCGCCACGATGCAGTCCCCCGGCCGGAGCTTTGCCGCCAGGTCCGGCCGCAGAGGCTCGAACAGGTGGGGCACCATGTCCCGCAGGGAGGACTTGGCCAGGTATTTCGTCATGATGATGACATCGGTGTCGATGTGGTCTCCCAGGCGCCACACCCGGCTTTCAAACCGTTCGTCCATGGGATCACCTCCTCAGCTTTCATACAGGCTGCCGGTAAGGGCCGCCCAGGCGGCCCGCTCCACCGGCGCGATGTAAATGCCGTC
>JAETPK010000021.1 GCA_021771265.1 Oscillospiraceae bacterium | reverse complement strand
CCCACGTGGTGGAGCCCCGGTACCCGGCGGCAGTGGACCGGTATGTGGACCTGGGGCGGTTTTACGACCTGACGGCGGCTAAGGCGTCGGCGGCGGAAGTAAAAGCCCACACGGCATCGTACAAAGCGGCCTACGCCAAGGCATACCGACATTTGAAGGCCGCCCGCCAGGTGGAGCTGGACGCTGTGAGCGCCGCGGCAAAGGGCTTTGACAGCCAGCGGGCCCGGCGGCGGGTGGAGGGGATCGCGGCCCGGGAGCTGAAAGGCCGGGGCAATCAGCACGGGCGGACCACCTGCCGCTTTTTGGGCAGTATTACCCACAAGGGATATGTCTGGCGGTTCGACAGCGTGGATGCCCTGTGCCCCAAGGTCTATGCTTTCATGGACACTTGGGAGCGGGCGGGAGAGCTCCTTGCGTTTCTTCACAAAACGGCGGTCAGCCGTGGGTGGGACACCGTCCTCTGCCTGTCGCCGGAGGACCTCCAGCGTCCGGAGCACCTGCTCATTCCCGGCCTGGGGCTGGCCTTTGTCACCATCCGGCCCGGCATGGAGTACGAACCGCGCCCCTATCGCCGGGTCCGCCTGGACGCCATGGCTGAGACAGAGGGGCGGACCCGTCTGCGGTTCCAGACCCGGATGGCGGAGCTGCTGCGGGAGGAGGGCGTACTTGCTCTCCGGGAGGCAAAAGCTGCCCACGACGCGCTGGAGGCGGTCTATAACCCTTATGTGGATTTCGACGGTGTTCGGGCCCAGGCGGCTTTGGAGGCGGGACGGCTTTTGAGCTGGCTGGAATAAAAGAAACAGGACCTGGCGTCAGCCAGGTCCTGTTTGCTTTGCAGCGGGGATTCAGCCCTCCTGATACAGCTCCAAGATGGCGCCGTCCTTCCAGACAAAGGCCAGACGGTCGGTTTCGTTGGCCATCATGGGTCCGCAGATGACGCTGTCGGCGTCGGCAATATACGTTTCCAGGTCATCCACCTTGTAAGCCACGTGGGGAGTCCGGTGAAGCACCTCGGGGAAGGGAGTGCCCTCCTCAAACTTCAAATATTCGATCTTGTAATCGTAATCGTCCACATTGCTGCACCAGAACTTGGCGCCCTCGTTGTAGACCATGCCGGGCTTTTTGTTGGTGATGGGAATACCGATATGCATGTATGTCGCGGCCATAGGGACTCCTCCTTTTATTTGACGTTTTTCAGTTCCTCATAGACCTCATAGGCCTGGGGGGCGGTATAGCCCTCATGGACCACCTTGCTGATGGCGGCGGCCATGCCGGCAGGGCAGTCGGACTGGAAGATATTCCGTCCCATATCCACGCCGTGGGCACCCTCCGCGATGGCGCGGTACGCCATCTCCAGGGCCTCCAGCTCCGGCAATTTCTTGCCGCCGGCAATGACGATGGGCACCGGGCAGGCGGCGGCCACCCGTTCAAAGCCGTCGCAGTAATAGCTCTTTACCACATTGGCGCCGTTTTCCGCCAGGACCCGGGTGGCCAGCTGGAAGAACTTTTCCGTCCGCTCCATCTGCTTGCCCACAGCCACCACCCCCAGCGTGGGGATGCCATAGCGGGTGCCGGCGTCAGCGGCACGGCTCAAAAGCTCCAGAGAGCGGGATTCGCCGGGAGAGCCGATGAAGGTTTGCACCGCCATGCAGTCCGCGTTCATGCGGATGGCGTTTTCAATGTCGCAGGCGAAGCCGCCGCCGTTGGACATATCGTCATAGAGTACAGTGGAATCATAGGTGACCCGGACACATTTTGCCACAGGCGCGGTGGGGGAGATGCAGGAGCGGATGACGCCCCGGGTGCCCATGAGCACATTCACATAGGGGACCAGAGGCGGGATCACCAGGTCGATGCGCTCCAGGCCCGCCGTGGGACCCATGATATAGCCGTGGTCAAAGGCCAGCATAACGGTATTGCCGGACTTGGAGTCGAACATCCGGGCCAGCCGGTTTTTCATGCCCCAGTCGCAGTGGGCGTTGCCCTTGATGTAAAAGCCCTCCTGAACAGGGGGAACATCCAAATGATAGTCATGGGCGGCCTTGTTGCCGATGTTGTCTGCCATGGGAGAGCCTCCTTATTTCGTCAGATAGGGGGTTTTGCAGGGGGCGTTCCACAGCCGCAGCAGCTCGTCATCCATGCGGGCCATGAACATCTGGAAGCCGGCCTGCTCCTGGACGGTCAGCAGCTCGCCCACGTAGTTGGCCACGATCTCAATGTTCTGGGCCTTCAGGACCTGCTCGCACTTGCGGTAGATAATGAGCTGCTCCATGAGGGTGGTGGCGCCGGAGCCGTTGATGATGAGCATGACTTTCTCGCCGGGCTGAATGCCGATGTCCTTTACCAGAGCGTTCACCATGATCTCGGCGGTCTCATCGGCGCTCTTCATGGGCTGGCGTCCGCCGCCGCCCTCGCCGTGCTGGCCCATGCCGATCTCCATGTCATCCTCGCCCAGGTCGGCCAGAGCCGCGCCGGTGGAGGGATGGGTGGCACCCCGGACAGCCACGGCCAGGGTGGCCATGTTGTCGGCAAAGCGCTGGGCGATGGCGGCTACCTCCTCGAGACTCTTACCCTCGGCGGCGGCCGCGCCGGCGATCTTGTAGGTGGGGATGCAGCCGACCAGGCCCCGGCGGTCATCGGCGTTTTCACGGGGCGCGTTGGAAACGTCCTCCTGGGTGACCACCTTCACGCAGTGGAGACCCTGCTTTTTCACCTGCTTCATGGTCAGGTTGCCGGTGAGCATATCACCGGCGTGGTTCAGCACGATGTACAAAACGCCCTTGCCCTTGTCCGCCAGTTTGATGGCGTCCACGCAGGCCTGGGGGCCGGGAGCGGCGAAGATATCGCCCACCACGGAGATATCCACCATGCCCTCGCCCACGAAGCCGGAGATGGCGGGCTCGTGGCCGGAGCCTCCCTGGGTGACGATGGTGACGCGGTCGGCGCTTTCCAGGGCGTTGTTGATGATCATGTTTTCCTCACCGCGGTGGATGAGGGGACGGTTGGCGGCCACCAGGCCGTCCAGCAGCTCGTCGGTCAGATTGTCGGGACTGTTGATGAACTTCTTCATTTTCATGGTGGTGTTCCTCCTGCTGCATTTGATTTTTTTGATAAAGTAAATTTCCTTTACAGACCTTGCGCCAGACCACGGATAAACAGGGAAGTGGACACAGCGCCCGCGTCGGGGGTGCCAATGGTCTGTTCCTTGTAGCTGCGGGCCCGGCCAAATTTGGACACGAACTGCTCGCTGGCCTTGGCGCCGGCCTCGGCGGCCTGGGCGGCGGCCAGAAGGATGTCCCTGGGGCTGCCCTCCGCCGCCTGAGCGGCCTCCACGGCGGGGATGAGGGCGTCCATCATGGTCTTATCGCCCACCTTGGCGGTGGTGATATCCTCCATCTCGGAAAGACACCCGGTAAACATCCGCTTTACGGCGTCGGCGTCCAGCTCATTTTCATCAGGTTCAAGCTCCACGCCCAGGCCGCCGATCATGGTGCCGTACAGGGGACCGGCGGAGCCGCCCTTCACCTCCATAATAGCGGTGCCCAGGTCATCCAGAAAGTCCTGGATGCTCTCGTCGCCCCACTGGGGCACCCGTTCCAAGAGGAGTTTTGCGATCTTGTTGATGGTGATGCCATGGTCGCCGTCACCAAAGCGGGAGTCAATCTCGCTGAGACGGTCGGCGTTATCCGCCAGCAGCGTGGCGGCGCTGGTCAGCATGGCCGCTACAGCGGCCCGGTCCAGGGTCATACACATACGCCTCCTATTCTGATTACATCTGTTCAAAGCATAGCATATGTGTTACAAAAGTCAATAATGTGCCATCAAATTCTACATATTTGCAAATGCATTTCTCGAAATATAGGTAAAAAAGCATAAAAATAAAACACCCCCAGCAGTTATTTCCTGCTGAGAGTGTTACATATGTCAATTTTCTTCCAATAATGCGGCTACCAGCTGCTCCCGGGCCACCAGGTGGGTAAATAATCCCGTCCGTAAAGCGCCCCGCAGGGCCCGCACGCTGGTGTTGGCGGAGCACAGGCCCACCACGTTCCGGCACTGGGCCAGCTGTTCCACAGGCAGCTGGATGGCGAAGTCGTGGTCGGAGCGGATGATCTGTCCGTTTTCGTTGAAAAAGTAAGCCAAAAGCCTACCGCAGGCCTTCTGCCGCTGCAGTAGGGGACCGTAGCGGGCCACGGAGGCAAAGTCCGGTGTGGAGGGATAGTTGCCGATGTTTACCAGGGCGGTGTCCATCTGCTGCCATTGCTGCTCCATCTGGCGGTACAGCTCCGTGGCGCAGAGGATCTCCTTTTCCTCACAGCTCTCCGCCAGGGCGGGCAAATATAAAAAGTGGGGCTCCGCGCCCAAAGCCGACGCCAGAATGCGGACATTTTCATTGGAGTGGTAGTTGCGGATGGGAAAGCCCGCGCTGCCCAGCAGGGGGAACAGGTGCGCCACACCGCTGCGCCCTGGCGGGTCCGCCTCCACCAGGGACACCAGCTGGCCGATAAAGTGTCCCCAGCCGATGCCCACCCGGCGGGCCTCCAGACGCTCCAGCAGCCGCAGCGTCTCCCGGCACAGGGCCAGGTTCGTCTGGCTGTCATCTTCTCCGTCGGGGGCCAAGGCACCGCCGTGAAGGGAGGTGGTCTCCGCCAGCCGGCGCAGCAGAGCCTCGGCGGTTTCCCCGGGGGTATGGATGGTGATCTCCACCACCCCTAGCTCCCGGGCCTCGCTGAGCATCCGGCTGATGAGGGGACGGGAGACCCCCAGCTCCGCCGCGATATCACTTTGCTTTTTGTCCTCCAGATAGTAGCGTCTGGCCACCAGCGCCAGCCGCCGCAGCCGCTCCGTTTTGTCCTGCATGGGTCTCCACCTCCTTTGTTACATATGTTACCCTACCACAGAATGGAGTTGAATGCAACGGCCGCCGGGAAAAAACCCGCTTGGCGGTACCACTTTGCCGCCGCCTGTGGTACAATGGCTTTGGAAAAAGAAAGGAACCGGACCCATGACGAAAGAAGAAGCTTTAAGAACATATTTTGGCTATGACGCCTTTCGGGGCGGGCAGGCGGCAGCCATTGACGCGCTGCTCTCCGGAAGGGATGTGGTGGCCGTCATGCCCACGGGAGCGGGCAAATCCGTTTGCTACCAGGTCCCGGCGCTGCTGCTGCCGGGCATTACCATCGTGGTCTCGCCACTGGTATCCCTGATGCGGGACCAGGTGACGGCCCTGGTACAGATGGGAGTACCGGCGGCCTATCTCAACAGCAGCCTCACCTTCCGCCAGTACCTGCTGGCCCTGGAGCGGGCCAGGGCGGGGCGGTACAAGATCATCTACGTGGCGCCGGAACGGCTGGAGACAGAGGGCTTCCGCTCCTTTGCGGAGACAGCGGACATCTCCCTGGTGGCGGTGGACGAGGCCCACTGCATCTCCCAGTGGGGCCAGGATTTCCGGCCCTCCTACCTGAACATCTCCGCCTTTGTGAACAGTTTGCCCAAGCGGCCGCCGGTGGGCGCCTTTACCGCCACCGCCACGCCGGATGTGCGTGGAGACATCCTGAAGCTGCTGGAGCTGAAGGACCCGCTGTCCGTCACCACTGGCTTTGACCGGGAGAACCTGTATTTTGAGGTACAGCAGCCCTCCAGCAAGCGGGCGGCGCTTTTGGAGCTGGTGCGGAGCCGTCCCGGCAAGTGCGGCATCGTCTACTGCGCCACCCGCAGGACCGTGGAGGAGGTCTGCGGCTTTTTGCAGGAGGAGGGCATTGCCGCCACCCGCTATCACGCGGGATTGGAGGCGGAGGAGCGGTTGAAAAACCAGGAGGATTTCCTCTATGACCGGGCGGTGGTCATGGTGGCCACCAACGCCTTCGGCATGGGCATCGATAAATCTGATGTCCGCTATGTCATCCATTATAACATGCCAAAGGATATGGAGAGCTATTATCAGGAGGCGGGCCGGGCGGGCCGGGACGACGCGCCCTCCAGCTGCATCCTGCTGTACAGCGGACAGGATGTGCGGACGGCCCAGTTCCTCATTGAGCACAGTGAGCCCCGGGAGGAGCTGGACGCCGTGACGGCGGCCCGCCTGCGGGAGCGGGACAGGGAGCGCCTGCGGCAGATGGAGGGGTATTGCCGGACCCGCCGCTGCCTGCGGCAGTACATTTTGCAGTACTTTGGGGAGTTTGCCCCGGACTACTGCGGCACCTGCTACAACTGTCTCCATAACTTTGAGGAGGTGGACATCTCCCGGGAGGCGAAGCTCATTGTCCGCTGTGTCTCGGAGAGCGGCCAGTGCTTTGGCGCCGGCGTCATCGCGGAGACTCTCTGCGGCGCTGTGACGGACAAGGTCCGCAAGTACCACATGGACCGGGAGAGCACTTACGGCGCCTTGCGGGAGCTGACCCAGGCGGAGGTCCGGGAGCGCATCCACTGCCTTCTGGAAGAAGGCGTGCTGGAGGCCAGCTCCGGCCCCTATCCCGTGCTGCGGTTGACAGAAAAGGCGGAGGATGTGGTGTACGGCGCCGCGCCGCTGCTGATGAGGACCGACCGGGAAGACCGGCCCGCCGTCCGCCTCGTCCCCACGGAGCTGAAGGGAGAGGACGCGGAGCTGTTCCGGCGCCTGCGGGTCCTGCGGGCCAAGGCCGCCCGGTTCCAGGGCATTCCGGCCTATATGGTGTTCAGCGACAAGACCCTGCGGGAGATGGCTGTCCGGCGCCCCGCCACCATGGCGCAGCTGCGGGCCGTGAGCGGTGTGGGCAGCGCCAAGGCGGAGCGGTACGGCCGGCAGTTTCTGGAGGAGATCCAAAGCTTTTGAACGGAAGGGCGGACCATTGCCCGAAGCTGGAAAATGAAAAAAATTTACAAATTCGCAAGACAGTTCCAATACGGGTGGTGTATAATGAAAAACGAGCATCAGCCGCGGGCCTTCCCGCCGGCTGAAGTATCCAGGAACGGAGGAATCAAATCAAAATGAAAGGCATCGTGAAGAAAAAGCTGACGGCTTGTCTGCTGGCGGCGGCCGTGGCCGTGGGAATGGTCCCGGCGGCGTCGGCGGCATCCAGCGACATCGTATACAAGGTGGACGCGGGAGAGGAGGTTGTCTTTGACCGCTCGGATTTTAAAGAATTCTACGAAAGCGAATACAATGACACGTTCCGCTGCGTGACGTTCCATCCAGACAGCTCCTATAAATCTTCCAACGGCGTTTTGTATTACGCCTATGATGAAAGCGATGAGGAATCCTTCAGCAAAAGCGAACTGGAGGATTACGAGTTTTACTACAGCAAGAGCTCCTACGGTGATTATCCCCTCAGCAAGCTGTCCTTCGTGGCGGATGAGGATGCCGGCGACGGCAAGGTGACGCTGGAATTCACCGCCTACGGCGAGGACGATGAGTTGGACGGTACGCTGGAGATCCGCATCAGTGAGACCAGTTCCAAGCCCAACAGCAAGGGCGATATTACCTATGACGTGGATGCCGGCGATGAGGTGGCTCTTGACCGCTCCGACTTCAAGAAGTTCTACGAGGACGAATGCGGCGACGAGTTCTTATATGTGACGTTCTATCCCGACAGCTCCTACAAGTCCTCCAACGGCGTGCTGTACTACGCCTATGACGAAAGCGGGGAGGAATCCTTTGGCAAGAGCGAGCTGGAGGATTATGACTTCTATTACAGCGACAGCGATTACGGTGACTATCCCCTCAAAAAGCTGTCCTTCGTGGCGGATGACGACGCCGACGGCGCTGTGGTGACGCTGAAATTCACCGCCTACGGCGAGGATGATGAGGCGGAGGGCGTTTTGAAGATCCGCGTCGGTGAAGCGAACAAGGACAACAGCGACGCGGACATCGTTTACAAAGTGGACGCCGGCGAGGAAGCGGCCTTTGACCGCTCCCAGTTCAAGGAGTTTTACGAGGACGAATACAACGATGATTTCCGCTATGTGACGTTCTATCCTGACAGCTCCTACAAATCCTCCAACGGCGTTTTGTACTACGCCTATGATGACAGCGACGAGGAATCCTTCAGCAAGAGCGAACTGGAGGATTATGACTTCTATTACAGCGACAGCGATTATGGCGATTATCCTCTCAAGAAGCTGTCCTTCGTGGCGGACGATGACGCTGATGACGTTACTGTGACTCTGGAATTCCGGGCCTGGGGCGACGACGACTACGTGGACGGTGTACTGGAGATCCGCATCGGAAGCGCGGGCGCCGGTTCCGTCTCCGGTGAGGTAGGCGGCGATATCATTTACCGCATGACCTCCGGCGGCTCTTTGCAGCTGAACGCCAACGACTTTGCCCGCTTCATGAAAAAGGCCCGCTCCGGCAGCTCCCTGGCCTATGTGCGCATCACAGACGCGCCTGACTCCGGCATCCTGTACTATAACTTCTTCGGCGCCAGTGCCTACGGCACTTCCGCCGAGCGGATAACGGACTCCAACTGCAAGAATACTTCTCTGTATTTCAGCCCCTCCCGCCAGAGCGACTATGCTCTCAGCGAGCTGACTTACATCCCTTCCGGAAGCAATTACTGTGACCAGATCGCATTCACCGCATACAGCACGGACGGATATTCCGTCTCCGGCACGGTCCTCATCAGCGTGACCGCCAGGAGCATTTCCGAGATCTACGGCACCACGCGCGCCGGGACCTCCGTGAGTTTCCCGGCGGCGTCGCTGTCCATCGCGGTGTCCAGCGCCACCGGTGATAGCCTGGACTGCATCCAGCTGCTGGCGCTGCCTGCCTCCTCCAAGGGAACTGTCTACGCCGGTTCCAAGAAGGCCAGCACAGAGACGCTGTACAGCTACTCTGAGATCGACGATCTGCGGTTTACGCCCGCCAGCGGCTTCACCGGCTCCGTGGAGATCCCCTATGTGGCCTATGGCAGCAACGGCGAGCCGGTTGCCAGCGGTGTATTCTCCATCGGCGTGGTGAGCCGGGTCAAGAGCTTCTCCGATGTGAACGCCTCCACCTGGTGCTATAAGTATGTGACGGAGCTGTCTGATGCCAGCGTCATCGACGGCTACAGCAACGGCACTTTCCAGCCCAATAAGGCGGTCACCTGGGGCCAGGCGCTGAAACTCATTATGCTGGCTGCCGGGTATGACGCCCAGGAGCCCACTGGCTCCAGCGTGTTCAGCGGCTATCTGACGGCGGCCAAGGCCGACGGCCTGGTTAGCGGCAATGTGGATCTGAACGCCGCCATCACCCGCCAGCAGATGGCACAGCTGGCCGCGAAGGCCCTGAGGCTGGATACTTCGGAGCTGTCCAGCGTGAATCCTTTCACGGACACCTCTGATCCCTATGTGCGGGCCCTGAACGCCGCCGGCATCGTGGAGGGCTATTTCTCCAACGGCACCAGCACCTTCAAGCCAAACAACACCCTGACCCGCGGTCAGATTTCCGCCATCGTCTGGCGGATGCAGCAGTACCAGGCATAAGATCGCAGCAGCCGGGAGTTACGCTCCCGGCTGCTTTTGTACAAAACGATGCCCTGCCGGAGCATTCCCGGCAGGGCATCGTTCATGCAAGCGGATTCAATTCAAAAAATCCTTCAATTTTTTGCTTCTGGAAGGATGACGCAGCTTTCTGAGGGCCTTGGCCTCGATCTGGCGGATGCGCTCGCGGGTGACGTTGAACTCCTTGCCCACTTCCTCCAAGGTGCGGGTGCGGCCGTCCTCAATGCCGAAGCGCAGCTTCAGGACCTTTTCCTCCCGGGGAGTCAGGGTGGAGAGCACATCCATCAACTGCTCCTTCAGCAGAGTGAAGGAGGCGGCTTCGCTGGGCTCGCTGGCGCCCTCGTCGGGGATGAAGTCCCCCAGATGGGAATCCTCCTCCTCACCAATGGGAGTCTCCAGGGAAACGGGTTCCTGGGCAATTTTCAAAATCTCCCGGACCTTCTCCACGGGCATGCCCATCTCGGCGGAGATCTCGTTGGGCGTGGGGTCGTGGCCCAGCTCCTGAAGGAGCTGGCGGCTGACCCGGATGACCTTGTTGATGGTCTCCACCATGTGGACGGGGATGCGGATGGTGCGGGCCTGGTCGGCGATGGCACGGGTGATGGCCTGCCGGATCCACCAGGTGGCGTAGGTGGAAAACTTGTAGCCCTTGGTATAGTCAAATTTCTCCACTGCCTTGATCAGGCCCAGGTTGCCCTCCTGGATCAGGTCCAGGAACAGCATGCCGCGGCCCACATACCGCTTGGCAATAGACACCACCAGACGCAGGTTGGCTTCCGCCAGCTTCTGCTTGGCGGCCTCTCCTTTTTTGCGGTCCTTTTCCCAGGCGGCTTCCTCCTCGGCGGTGGCGGTGACTTCCCCGCCGGCTTCCCGCTGGCGCTTCAGCTCCGCCAAATGGTGGGTGGCCTCGTTGCCGGCGGACATGGCCTGGGCCAGGCTGATCTCCTCGTCAGGTGACAGCAGGGGAACCTTGCCGATCTCCTTGAGGTACATGCGGACGGGATCATCGATGGAGAAGTTGTTCACCAGCGTGTTGGGGTCGACCAGCTCTTCCTCCTCCACGTCGGCGATCTCCTCAGCGGCGGGCTCATCGTCCGGCAGGTCCGGCAACAGGTCATCATCGGTGCTGATGTCGATATTCAGCGCTTCCAGAGAATCGTACAGCTGGTCCATCTGCTCGCTCTCCAGATTCAGGTCATCCACGACCTCCATCAGCTCCGCGGACTCCAGCTTGCCCTTTTTCTTGCCCTTGGCCAGCAGCTCCCGCAGCTTTTCGTTGTTGATGAGCCAACCGGCGGCGGGCAGAGCCGCCACCTGCTTGTCGTCCAAACGGAGGATACCGGCCTTTTTGGCTTCCTCATCCGTCATCACATGGGGCGGCTCCTGGGCGGCATCCGCCCCGGCATCTTTCTTTTTCACGGATTTTTTGGCAGGCTTTGCAGCCGGGACCACCGCTGTGTCCGCGTCCGCAGCCGCCAGCAGAGCGTCTGCCTGCGCTTTCAGTTCCGCGGGGGTCATCTCTTCCAATTCTTTAGCCATGCTGCTTTCCTCCAGTACCCTTCTTGTTCTTGTATTTTTCTGTGGCCGCCAGCAGGGGATCGGCGTCTCCGCCGGTGCGCTTTTCGGCCTCTGTCTGTACGATGCGTATGTAGTCCGCCAGTGCCTGCCGGGCGTTTCGCGGAGATTCCGGCTGCTGGCAGATGGCTGTGATGTGGTTCATTTCCTCCTGGCTGAGCGCTCCGGCCAGAGCTGCCACGGAGGTTGGCCGCCCTTCCTCCCGGGCCTGCCACAAAAGGCTGAATACCTTTCCCAGCAGGGGAGAGGAGAACTGTTCCGGCTCCAGGGGCGGTTCCGGGCCGAAAAGAGACTCGTCCATGGTCAGAAGCCGCAGAATGCCCTCCTCCGCCCGGGCGGAGCGCAGGTTGTCATAACGGAAAGACCGTTCCTTCGGCTGTAATTGCGCGGCGGGGTTCAGGTCCCGCCGCAGTTCCGCCCGTTTTTCCCGGGACAAGCGGCGCTTGAAGGCCCGCTGGACCTCCAGCTTCATGGCCTCCGGCGTGATCTTGGCGGCCTCGGCGGCGCGGGTGGTGTAGATCTCCCGCTCCACCGGATTGGAAAGTTCCGCCAAAAGGTCACTGACCTCCTCACAGTAGGCTACCCGGGCCTGGTCATCGGCCAGGTCGTATTTCCCGGCCACTTGGGCCATGCGGAACTCGATGCCGTTTTCGCTGCCGCTGAGCAGCCGCTCGAAAGCGTCCGCACCCTGGAATTTGATGAAGTCATCGGCGTCCTGTTTGACATACTCGCCGTTCACCAGCCGCCGGGGCAGCTGTAAGACCCGGACCGTGAACTCCGAGTTCTGCAAAATCTGCAAGGCCCGCTCCGTGGCGATCTTACCGGCGTTGTCGTTGTCGTAGCACAGCACAAGCTCCTTGGTAAAGCGGGAGAGGAGCCGGGTCTGCTCCACTGTCAGCGCCGTGCCCATGGAGGCCACCGCGTTGTCGAAGCCCGCCTGGTGGAGGGTGACGATATCCAGGTTTCCCTCGCAGAGGATGATGTTGGGCCGCTTTGTCTTTTTCGCCAGGTTCAGCCCATACAGCACCCGCCGCTTGGAATACACCGGCGTTTCCGAGGAGTTCATATACTTGGGCTCCGACTTGTCCAATACCCGGCTGCCGAAAGCCACCACATCGCCCCGGGTGTCGATGACCGGCAGCATGAGGCGGTTTCGGAACTTGTCATACAGTCCGCCGTTTTTGTTCTGGACCACCAGGCCCGCTTCCAGCAGCTCCGCCTTGGTGTAGCCCTTTTTCGTCATGGCGGTGAGCAGTGTGTCCCAGGAATCCAGGGAAGCGCCCATGCCGAATTTCACAGCGGTGGACCGTTTGATCCGCCGCCGGTCCAGGTATTCCTGCACAGCCCGGCCCTCCGGCTGCTGAAGCAGCTGATAGTAAAAGCGGGCGGCGTCCCGGTTCAGGTCCAGCAGCCGCTGCCTGCGGCGGCCGGCCTCCCGGTCGCCTTCTTCCTCGGGGACCTCCATGCCGGCCCGCTTTGCCAGAAACCGCACGGCGTCGGGGAAGGTAAGGTTTTCCTCATCCATGATGAAGTTCACCACGCCGCCGCCTTTTTTGCAGCCGAAGCAATAGTAGATCTGTTTATCGGGAGAGACGGAAAAGGAGCCTGTTTTTTCACTGTGAAAAGGACAAAGGCCAAAGAGATTGGAGCCTTTCCGCGTCAGCTGTACATAGCTGCCCACCACGTCCACAATGTCGCTGCGCGCAATGAGCTCGTCCAGAAAATTCTGGGGAAACGCCATGAAATGGCCCCTCCTTTCGGTCAGTTTTGCCACGTTTCCCGTCTTCCATACCAAAAAAGCAGACAGTTTTCAAACGGACTATTAACATATACCCCTTGACTTTTGAATTTCCTCTTTTTTTTCACAAAAAAACGAAAAAAATTTGTGAGAACTGCTTTACAGGTCCGGGGGAGGGCGGATACAATGTATATCCAGACAGACAGCAGAGGGAGGAAACGTATATGATGGGCGGACTTTGGGCAACCTGGATAGACCGACCGCTGACAGAGCCGGAAGAGGCCCGCCTTCTGGACCTGCTGCCTCCGGAGCGCCGGCGCCGTCTTTTACGCCTGCCCCGGCGGACGCAGCGCCGGGAGCCCCTCTGCGCCTACCGCCTGCTGGCGCTGGCCCTGGAGCGGGCGTGCGGCTGGAGCGCGCTGCCGCCCATGGCGTACACGTCCTTGGGCAAGCCATATTTTCCGGACTTTCCCCAGGTGTCCTTCAGCATCAGCCACACGGAGGGGGCGGTGCTGGTGGGGCTGAGCGGCCAGCCCATCGGCGTGGACATTGAGCGGCTCCGTCCGATGGCCCCGGAGCTGCTGAAGCGATTCGGCGCCGATACGCCGGAGACGTTTTTCCAAAGCTGGGTCCGCCGGGAGGCACGGGCCAAGCGCACCGGAACGCCGGTGGAGTTGGGCCGGGAGAGCGGCCTGGCCCACGGGGAACAGCTTTGGTATCCGGAAGCGGTCCCTGGCTGCGCCGCCTGCGCGGCTTTTACGGAGCCGCTGCGCCGCCAGGTGGAGCTGGTGCCTGCGAAGACGCTGCTCACATGAACGCGTGTGTCAACGAAAAGGGGCTCCGGCATGTGCCGGAGCCCCTTTTCGTGATATGTGGGCGGTGGGGGGATGTTCAAAAGTCAAACGATCTTGCGGAGAAGGCCGGTCTGCAGCTCCTTTTTTTCGCCGGCAAAATAACGGATGATGTCCTTACGGGTCACGATACCGATAAAACAGTCGAAGTCGTCCACCACGGGGATGAAATTTTGGTTCATGGCGCTGTGCAGAAGCTCCTCCATGCCCACCGTAATGCGAACGGGCGGATAGGAATTGTCCCGCAGAATGTCCCGAATCCGCAGCTGCTCCATGTCCCGCATGGAACAGGAGCGCTGAAAGCCCTGGTCCTGGGAGAGAAGACGCCAGAGGAAATCGCCCTCACTGACGGTGCCCATGTACCGTCCGTCCCGGGTGATGACGGGAATAGCGGTATAGCCGTGATGCCGCATCTTTTCCAGACCCTGACGGAAGGTGAAGTCATCGTATAGATAGGCCACACTGCTCTTGGGGATCAGAAAATAAGCAATATTCACTGCGATGCCTCATTTCTCGGGGCGGCAGGCCGCCCGTATTTGACCGAGCCCGGTCTTTAGTTACAGTATACAGGAAGAGCCTGAGGAATTGATGAATAATCTATGAAATTTGCCGGGGCTCCTCTTTACATTTGCGGATAGGGCTGATATGATAACAGCCATGTGATATATGCAACAAGGAGTGGTAACGATGCTGACGCAGAAAGAATTGGAGCAGAGCCCGCTGTTTCGGGATATTACCCATGAGGAGTACCTGCGGATGATGGATTGCTTTCGGGCAACGCAGCGGTCCTACCGGGCTGACGATTTGATCTGCGATTTTACCACACCCCCTGCTGGAAACGCAGTGGGCATCGTGGAGCGGGGCAGCGCCGCGCTCATCCGGATCGACGAGGAGGGGGTGGCCACCGTGCTGGAGGAGCTGGGGCCCGGCGGTGTGTTCGGGCGGGACCTGGCCTTCGGCGCCTCCGAGGGAGACAGCCTGGAGGTGGTCAGCCGGACCGGCTGCGAGGTGTTGTTTATTGATTATGAACATCTGCTGAAACGGTGCGAGCGGGCCTGTACCCACCACAGCCTGCTGGTGCAGAACATGCTGTCCCTCATTGTGGACAAGGCCCAGAAGCTCAGTCAGCGGGTGGATGTCCTGTCCCGGCGCTCCATCCGGGAAAAGCTCCTGTGCTATTTCCACCAGCTCAGTGCGCAGGCGGGCAGCAGCACCTTTACATTGCCCTTTTCCCTGAGCACTCTGGCCGATTATATTGCCACGGACCGCAGCGCCATGATGCGGGAGCTGAAGCGGCTGCGGGAGGAGGGCGTCATCCGCAGTGAAGGACGAAAGATCACCCTTTGCACATGAAAGGAAGACGGTCGGCGAATGTTCCAAAAAGAACGTTAAAATTTTGGCAAAACAACGGCAAAAAGCCGTTGACGGACTATACCGTATATGTTAAAATGTAAACAATGTGTCGTATCGAAGGATGCAGGTATGCGTACTCCTAAAATTCAGACATTGGGAAAGAAGGAAAAATATGTATCGTATCGTGAGAAAAGAGGCTCTCCGTCCCACCGTTACGCTGTATGAGATCGAAGCACCCCTCATCGCCAAAAAGGCGCAGCCGGGCCAGTTCATCATCCTGCGGGTGGACGAGAACGGCGAGCGCATCCCCATTACCATTAATAATTACGATCCCGAGAAGGGCACCGTTACCATTATTGTCCAGACCGTGGGCGCCACCACGGAGAAGCTGGCCCACCTGAACGAGGGCGACTGCCTCCAGGACTTCGTGGGCCCCCTGGGCAAGGCCACCGAGACCGAGGGAAAGAAGAAGGTCTGCGTGGTGGGCGGCGGCGTCGGCTGTGCCATCGCCTATCCCGTGCTGAAGAAGTTCCACGACAGCGGTGCCGAGGTCCACGCGGTGGTGGGCTTCAAAAACAAGGACCTGGTCATTCTGGAGGATGACTTCCGGGCCTCCAGCGATGTGTTGAAGATCTGCACCGACGACGGTTCCTACGGCCAGAAGGGCCTGGTCACCGACGCCCTGAAGGAGCTCATCGAGGCCGGCAACCAGTATGACGAGGTGTTTGCCATCGGCCCCATGGTCATGATGAAGTTCGTCTCTCTGACCACCAAGCCCTATGGCATCCCCACCACCGTCTCCATGAGCCCCATCATGGTGGACGGCACCGGAATGTGCGGCGGCTGCCGTCTCAGCGTCGGCGGCGAGATGAAGTTTGCCTGCGTGGACGGCCCTGACTTCGACGGCCACAAGGTGGACTGGGATCTGGCGGTCAAGCGTAACCAGATGTATCGGGACTTCGAGATGCACAAGCACGAGGAGACCTGCAACCTGTTCAAAAAGGAGGTCGAATAATATGGCCAATATGTCTTTAGTGAAAAATCCCATGCCCTCTCAGGACCCTAACGTCCGCAATAAGAACTTTGACGAGGTGGCACTGGGCTATACCGAGGAGCAGGCTCTGGACGAGGCCCAGCGCTGCCTGAACTGCAAAGCCAAGCCCTGCATGACCGGCTGCCCTGTCATGGTACATATCCCCGAGTTTATCGCCGAGGTGGCCAAGGGCAACTTTGAAGCCGCCTATCAGATCATCTCCAATACCTCCGCTCTGCCCGCCGTCTGCGGCCGTGTCTGCCCCCAGGAGAGCCAGTGCGAGAAGTACTGCGTCCGGGGCAAGAAGGGCGACCCCGTGGGTATCGGCCGGCTGGAGCGTTTCGTGGCTGACTGGCACAACGCCCATGCCACCGCCGCGCCTGAAAAGCCCGCCTCCAATGGCCACCGGGTGGCCATCGTGGGCTCCGGCCCCGCGGGCCTGACCTGCGCCGGTGATCTGGCCCGCAAGGGTTACGAGGTCACCGTATTCGAGGCACTGCACCTGGCCGGCGGCGTACTGGTCTACGGTATCCCCGAATTCCGTCTGCCCAAGTCCATCGTCCAGAAGGAAGTGGACGGCCTGAAGGCTCTGGGCGTCACCATCGCCACTGATACGGTGGTGGGCCGCACCATTACCGTGGATGAGCTTATGGTGGAGCAGGGCTTTGAGGCCGTGTTCATCGGCTCCGGCGCGGGCCTTCCCATGTTCATGAACATCCCCGGCGTCAACTACAAGGGCGTGTTCTCCGCCAACGAGTTCCTGACCCGCATCAACCTGATGAAGGCCTATAAGCCCGAGTCCGACACCCCCATCGTCCATCCCAAGAAGGTGGCTGTGGTAGGCGGCGGCAACGTGGCCATGGATGCCGCCCGCTGCGCCAAGCGCCTGGGCGCCGAGGTGTACATCGTGTACCGCCGCGGCATGGAGGAGCTGCCCGCCCGTAAGGAAGAGGTGGAGCACGCCGAGGAAGAGGGCATCGTCTTCAAGACCCTCAACAACCCCGTGGAGATCCTGGCGGACGAGAATGACAACGTCAACAAGATCCGCTGCATCCAGATGGAGCTGGGCGAGCCTGACGCCTCCGGCCGCCGCCGCCCCGTGGAAGTCCCCGGCAGCGAGTTCGACCTGGATGTGGACTGCGTCATCATGGCCCTGGGCACCAGCCCCAACCCCCTGATCAAGGACACCACCAAGGGCCTGGAGATCAACAAAAAGGGCGGCATCGTGGTCAACGAGGACGGCCTGACCTCCAAGGAGAACGTCTACGCCGGCGGCGACGCCGTCACCGGCGCTGCCACCGTCATTCTGGCCATGGGTGCCGGCAAGACCGCCGCCAAGGCCATCGACGAGGCACTGAGCCAGAAGTAAGCGCTGGAAAGCGGAGGGAAGAGCCGCTGCTCCCATGGAAAGTGAAACAATTCGCAGACATAATGAAGACCAGCTGTACAAAGCGCTGTACAGCTGGTCTTTTTCCGCCATGCAACCGCTGGTTGCTCATATTTCAAGGCTGCTTGGTGGACTTTTTCCCGCTTTTCCGGTATACTGAGACCCAAAAGGAGGAAGGATCATGGATCTTGGAACCAACATCAGCCGCCTGCGGGCGGAACGAAATATGTCCCAGGGGGATCTGGCGGAGGCCCTGGATGTCTCCCGCCAGTCCATCTCCAAGTGGGAGACCAATGCCAGCGTGCCGGAGCTGGAGAAGCTGATGAAGCTGAGCCGCCTCTTTGGCGTATCTCTGGACGAGCTGGTGACAGGCGAAGCGTCGCCTGTACCGGAGCCGGAGGCCGCAGCTGCTCCGCCGGCCCGGAACGCCTCCGGGCACAAAACTGCCGGGGTCATCCTGCTGTGCATGGCGTTTCTGGTGTGGCTGCTGCTGACCGCGCTGGGAGGCCTGCTGGAAGGGTTGATCCTGGCTGCGCCGTTTTTAATGTGCGCCGCTGTCTGCTTTGCCTGCCGCAGGCGGGCGGGGCTGTGGTGCGCCTGGGTCGTTTACCTCTTTGTGGAGCTGTATATCCGCTGGGCCACCGGCATCACCTGGCAATTGGTGCTGGCAACGCCGTATTTTACCCCCTCTATGAACTACATCCGGCTTGCCATCGCCTATGTCCAGCTGCTGGTGATGCTGCTGATGTTTTTCCTGACCATCCGCTCCTTCCGGCAGGTCCGCGTGGACCTGAAAAAACGGAAAAACACATTGCTTCTGGCTGGCGGCTGGGTGTTTTTTTTCCTGCTCCGCTTCCTGAAAAACAAGAGCTATTCCCAAATCTATCAGGTGCCCGCGCTCAATACCAGCTTGGGCGTCCGGCTGCTGCTTGGGGCTGGCGATGTCCTGCTTCTGGCCGCGTTCGCCGCCCTGCTGGTCTTCTCCATCTGTGCGCTGCGGGGACTTAAGGAGCGCGAGGTCCGGTAAGAACGTGCAGATCCAAGACCCTCGACGAGCAACTGAGCAAGAGCCATTTCTGACACGAAAAATGAAGATGGTGAAGAGCCGCTGTTTTTATGAAAACAGCGGCTCTTTTAAATGGGGGGAAAATGAACTGGAAATAAGTAGGCTATTTGTAAAAGTGCGATTGACAAAGTTGGGAAAAAATGTTTTTCTGTATATAGAAAGAATGGAAGAAGGGATTCTAATGTATCAATCATATTTTCTGGTAGAATGCAGAGAAAGGAATCAATGAATATCATCATTGTATGATTCATGCTTAAAATGACAAAAAGGGAACGATGGACGGCCCTGGCGCTGTTTTTATTCTTAGCGGCTTTGGTGGTCTCCTTGGCGGGAAATCTCTTGCTTTGGGAGAGACTGACAGGCCAGCGGGAGCTGCCGCTGGAGGGGACTTTTCAGGCCGGTTCAGCTCCTGGACAGGAGCGCTATTTCCTGTTTCGGGATGGGAATTACTGCCTGTATACACAGCGGGATGGTGTTTTGAAACAGGGAACTGTGTCCGCAAAGGGCGCGGGACTCTACACCCTGCTGGATGACGGGGGTGGCGAGAGCTATCTGCTGCGGGACCACGACGGGGTCTATGTTGTCGACGGCGGGGAGGATGCCGTGCTGTACACGCAGCTGGGGCAGTTTTTGGCGCTGCCCTCCATTCCGGGAGGCTATCCGGAGTGGTGCCGCCAGCCAGAAAGCGCACCGGGCAGCAAATAGCGGACAATCAAAACCTTCCCGGCACCTTAGGTGCCGGGAAGGTTTTTTACAGGTCTACCACCGTGACCTCGTGGCCGGTATAGGGCAAGAGCTTGTGCAGAACATCGGCGGTCTTCAATTTTAAACTGCTGGTGCAGATGCAGGGATGGCAGGAGAGGTATTCCTCCTCATAGACCTCCCGCTCCATGAGGAGGCGGACCCGGTGCTCTGTGTCGTTGATCAATCCCAGCACCGTGGCGGAACCGGGGGTGCAGTGCAGCAGCTCCCAAAGGGCCTCCTCCGGGGCGAAGGACAGGCGGGCGGAGCCGATCTGGTGGCTGAGGTCCTTGGTGTGGAAGGGCTTGTCCGGTCCCATGGCCAGCAGATAGAACTGCGTCTTCTGCCGGTTGCATAAAAACAGGTTCTTGCAGATGGGCACGCCCAGGACGCAGCTGACCTCGGCGCATTTTTCCATGGTGTCAGCGGGCTCACTGGACACCCGGTCATAGTCGATGCCCAGGGTCTCCAGAATGCTGAAGGCGGCTTCCTCCTGGGGCAGGAGCGCCCCATCGGGGCGCCGGTTGTGGTACAGCGGGGTGATGTCCATGGTTCAGCGCTCCTTTTCCAGAAGCTTTTCACCGGCCCGGTAAATGTCGCCGGCGCCCACGGTCAAAATAAGGTCGCCGGGCTGAGCAGCCTTGCGCAGTTCCTCCGTCACCTTGTCCAGGGTGGAGCAGTACACGGCACCGGGAATGTTCCGGCACAGGTCGGAGGAGGAGATGCCCAGGGTGTTCTGTTCCCGGGCGGCAAAGATCTCCGCCAGAATGGTCACGTCCGGCAGCTTCAGCTCCTCCACGAACCGGTCAAACAGCTTGGCGGTGCGGGAATAGGTGTGGGGCTGAAAGGCCACGACGAGCCGTTTGTAGGGCAGGGCGCGGGCGGTGGTCAGCAGGGCGTGGAGCTCATCGGGGTGGTGGGCGTAATCATCGTAAACCGCGGCACCATTGTAGTCGCCCTTGTGTTCAAAACGGCGACCGGCGCCGGTGAAGGCGGCAAGGCCCTCCTCCACTGCCTTGCCGGGCAGGCCCAGGGCGTAGGCGGCGGAGGCGGCGGCCAGGGCGTTGAGCACGTTATGGCGGCCGTAGACATGGAGCGTCACGTGGGCGTATGTTTCGCCGCGAACCATGATGTCAAAGGTGGGGTGGCCGTCCTCTTCGCCGAGATTGGCGGCGGTGCAGTCGGCGGGATGGTTCAGGCCGAAGGTGAACACGGGGTGGGCAAGACCCACCACGGAGTCCAGCGCGCCCTGATTGTCGGCATTGACGATGACGGAGCCGGCGGGAGGCACCAGGTCCGCAAACTTGTGGAAAGAGTGCTCAATGTCCTGGAGGTCCTTGAAAAAGTCCAGATGGTCCTCCTCCACGTTCAGGATGACAGCTACGGTGGGGTAGAAACTCAAAAAACTGTTGCAGTACTCGCAGGACTCCAGGATAATGGTGTCGCCCTGACCCACCCGGTAGCCGGAGTGCAGCAGGGGGAGGGTCCCGCCGATCATGACGGTGGGGTCTTGCTGGGCAGCCATGAAGATGTGCGTGCACATGGAGGTCGTGGTGGTTTTGCCGTGGGTGCCGGAGACGCACAGGGCGTTGGGATAGCGCTGCATAATGGCGCCCCAGGCCTGGGCCCGTTCGTAAACAGGGATGCCCCGGGCCACGGCGCCGGCGATCTCCGGATTGCCGTCATGTACGGCGGCAGTGCGGATGACCAGGTCGCAGTCTCCCAGGTTGTCGGCGTTGTGGCCGATGGCGACGGGGATGCCCAAAGAGCGCAGATGCGCCACGGTCTCACTTTCGTTCATATCGGAGCCCTGGACCTCCAGACCCATGCCCTTCAGCACCTCCGCAAGAGGGCACATGGACACGCCGCCGATGCCCACCAGGTGGGCGCGCTTGCCGGGGACGATGAAATCACGGATGGGGTGGGGATTGTTCATCATGGAAAGAACTTCCTTTCAAAAGGTCTCCCGGTTGCAAAACCGGAGACACTATACTATAATTTAAGCATCTTATTATAGTATACGGCTAAGAGAAATGCAACCAAAAGCAGGAGGAAGTATGGTAAAAATCCCGGAATTTGTGAAAAGTGTTCTGTGGACTCTGGGATCTGCCGGCCACCAGGCCTGGTGTGTGGGGGGCTGCGTCCGGGACCTGCGGCTGGGCCGGGAGCCTGTGGACTGGGATGTGACCACCTCCGCCCTGCCGGAGGAGACCATGGCGGTGTTCGGCGGCCGGGCCATCCCCACGGGGCTGAGGCACGGCACCGTCACCGTCCGCACAGAGGGTCAGCCGGTGGAGGTGACCACCTTCCGAAAGGACGGCGCATACCATGACCACCGCCGGCCGGAGACCGTCACCTTCACGGATTCCTTGGAGGAGGATCTCCGCCGCCGGGACTTCACCGTGAACGCCATGGCTCTGGACCTGCGGGGGACCTTCCGGGACCCATTTGGCGGCTTGGAGGACCTGGAACGGGGCCTGCTGCGGTGCGTGGGGGAGCCGGACCGCCGGTTCGGGGAGGATGCCCTGCGAATTTTGCGGGGACTGCGGTTTTCCGCCTGCCTGGGCTTCACGCCGGAGGCGGAAACAGCGGCATCCATCCGAAAAAACCGGGAGCTGCTGCGGGATATCGCGCCGGAGCGCGTCTGGGTGGAGTTATCCCGCCTGCTGACGGGCCAGTGGGCGGCGGAGGTGCTGCGGGCATATCCGGAGGTGGTGGGTGTGTTCTGGCCGGAACTGCTGCCCATGGTCGGCTTCGACCAGCGGACCCGCCACCATTGCTACGATGTTTGGGAGCACACCCTTCACGCCCTTGCGGCGGTGGAGCCGGACGTGATCCTGCGCTGTACTATGCTGCTCCACGATGTGGGAAAGCCGGAGACCTTTACACTGGATGACCGGGGCCACGGTCACTTTAAGGGCCATCCCGCCCGGAGCGCGGCCCTGGCGGAGAATATGCTCCGCCGCCTGCGGGTGGACAATGCCACCCGGGAGACCGTGGTGCGGCTGGTGAAGTGGCACGACCGGAATATCCCCCGGACGGACCAGGGCCTTCGCCGGGCCCTGCGGGACCTGGGAGAGACGGATCTGCGGCGCCTGCTGGCGGTGAAGCGGGCGGACAACCTGGCCCAGGCCCATCAGGACCTGCTGGGAGAAATCGATCGGGCGGAGTCCATTCTGGACCGCCTGCTGGCGGAGGGGGCCTGCGTGTCCCTCAGGCAGCTGGCGGTGGACGGCAGGGACCTGACGGCGCTTGGCCTTCGCGGCCCGGCGGTGGGACAGGTGCTGACGGCTCTGCTGGACGCGGTGGTGGACGGGGAGACGCCCAATGAGCGGACCGCGCTGCTGGAGCGGGCGCGGACTCTGTTACCGAATCGTTGCTGATGTTACCAAATCGTGGTTGATAAAGAAAGATACCGCCTCTATACTGATAAAAAATCAGTCAGAGGTGGTATTTTTATGAGGAAGTGGACGCTGCTGGCCCTGGCGGCCTGCCTGCTGCTGTCCGGCTGCGGGAAGCAGGCGGAGCCCGCCCAGGAAGAAGTGCCGATGGAGACGGAGCCCTGGCGCGGGGCATACACCGCCTTTTTGGAGGACCTGTGCGGGCGGGAAAGGGAGCTGCGGAACACAGAGCGGCCGGACTATGACCCCAATACCGTGGAGCCGGAGATCGGAGAGGTCAGCGGCCGGTATGTCCTCTATGACATCGACAAGGATGCCGTGCCGGAACTGCTGGTCCGCTATGGGCTGGGGGAGGCCGGATACCACACCACGGTGTATGGATACCGGGATAGAACTGTGGCGGAGCTGGGGGACATTCCCAGCGGCCACACCAGCCTTTATACCTGGCCGGGAGAAAACGGTCTGGCCTACAGCTGGAGCCACATGGGCGGTCATTTTATTGACAAGATCACCCTGGAGGACGGCGAGCTGGTGCAGACGGCGTTTTTTCAGGAGGGAATGGACGCTCTGGCGGACAGCTATACGGCGGTGGAGGATGTGATATCCGGCAGCCGGTATCTGGAGGAGATCCCCACCACGGTCCAGCTGCCGGAGCTGTCCCCCATGACCTTGCCCATCGAGAATTACGGAAAGGTCCCCTTGGATGAACCGCTGGACCCGGGGCGGGACGCCGCGGCCCGGACGGCCATCACGGAGTTCCTGGAAAACGGCGGGACCTTTTATGCCGTCAGCGCGGACGGCTTCGGCGGCGACGCCGGGGAAACGACCTTGGAGACCTATCTCCAGCCAGGCGGCATCACGGAGTACGCGGACCTGCCCCTCAGCGTGAGGCAACTGGCTTGGGTGGATGTGGACCGGGACGGAGCCTCCGAATGCCTGCTGCGGGTGGAGCACAACGGGGGAGATGCTTGGGATAACGTTTCCATGGTCGTACTCAGCGCCCAGGTGGGAGGCGTGTACGGCTACTGCCTGACTTACGCGAGTAGTATCCAGATCCTGGAGGACGGTGTGCTCCGGGACGCTTACGCCGAAGGCGGCTCCTGGGGTGAAATGCGGCTCAGCTTCCGAGAAAACCAGTGCTACCGATATACCGCGCCGGAAAACAGCACGGCCTCCGCCGTCACCTGGGAGGAACCGCCGGAGCCGCCCATTCCGGACCTGTCCTATACGGACTTTACGCCTGCGCCCTGGCAGGAGGCATACATCTCTTTTTTGTGGGAGCTCTGCCGGGAGGAACCAGACGTTTTGGAAAGCGTCTGGAACGATCAGGAGACATACCGCCTGCCCTGCGCAGGCTACTGGCTTTACGACTGGGATGGCGACGGCACGCCGGAGCTGTTCATCCAATCCGGCACCTGCGAGGCGGATTACTACCTGGAGGCATACGCCTTTCAGGACGGAGCTGTCAACCTCCTGATGCGCACGGGCTTTGGGCACACCGGCCTGTACAGCAGTCCGGAGCCGGGAATGCTTTTGATGGCAGAAGGGCACATGGGTTACAGTGAATTGCAGCAGGTCTGGATGGAAAACGGCGAAGCGCGGTGGGAGACTATTTTTACGGAGAATATCAATGGTACCCCGCAGGCAGATTACACCCCTGTGGCGGACATCGTGCCGGGGGCGGAGTATCTGAATAGATCCCGCCTGTATCTGGACTTCCCGGCCCCCATGCCCATGACCCTGCCCATCTATGCCTATGGCCGGGAGACGGAGACCGTTCCGGCGGGGGCAGCGGCGGAAGCGGAGACAGCCATCCGGGAGGTCCTGGCGGGAGAGCGGCCCTATTACGGCGTCTCCGGCGCCGACTGGTGTGACGGTGACACCGGATGGACGACGCTGGACCTGACAGCCGTGGAGCGGACCGCGTGGGTGGATCTGAACGGCGACGGTCAGCAGGAACTGCTGGCGGGATCAGGAGATGACTTCCTGGCGCTCAGCTTTCAGGAGGGGACGGTCTATGGCTACTATCTGGAGTTCTTTATGATAAATGAACAGGTCGGGACCGACGGGATTTTCCGGGACTTGGAGCGTGAATTTGCCTACGGTCTGCGCTTTTATAAAAACCAGTGTGACTTTTTCTTCCCGGCCTACGGCATAGTGCCGGCGGAAGTGACTTGGGAGACCCGTTAAAAACCACCCCGGACCGCAAAGGTCCGGGGTGGCGTGATTTTATTCCGGCATTTCCGGGCCCGGACTAATGAGCCGGGCGGCGGCATGCCCTTAAAAATGGCGGATGTTCCTTTACACAATGTCCAGCAGCTGCCGGAGATCTGTGATGGTGTGGTCGATGCGCAGTTCCCCCCAAGGTGCCAGCCCTTTCGGATTGAACCAGCAGCAGGGGAGCCCGGCGTTGTTGGCGCCCCGGATGTCCGTGGCCAGGGAGTCTCCGATGACCAGGCAGTTTTCCGCCGTCAGCTCCGGCACCTGGGCACGGACATAGTCATAATAGGCCCGGTCCGGCTTGGAGGCGCCGGCGTCCTCGGAAATAAAGGCGGCGGTGATGAGAGCGGCGAACACGCTGCCCTGCAGGCGGCTGCGTTGGACAGATGCCACGGCGTTGGTGAGGATGTACAGCCTGTGCCCCCGGCGGACCAGCTCCCGGCAGACCGCCTCTGCGTGGGGCAGGGGATAGACGCCCTCTCCAAGAGCGGTCAGGTAGTCCCGGTTGCACCGGGCGGGGTCAAGGTCCAGCTTCAAAGCCTGCAAAAGCCGCACGTACCGCTCCAAAGTCACATGATCCTTTGTGACCTCGCCCCGGTCAAAGGCATCCCATAGCTCCCGGTTGATGTCGTGGTATAGTTGGCGGACCTCCGGCGTGTCCGGAATGCCGTCCATTTGGCACATAATGGAAAAAGCCCGGCTGGAGGCCCGGGGAAAGTCGAACAGCGTGTCATCGGCGTCAAAGAGCAGATAGGGATATCTCATGGACAGGCTCCTTTTTGTTCATTATATAATGTATCTTACCATGTATTGCCGGAAAAGACAATCACCCTCCCGGCGGGAGCGCATACCATGAAGCAGGGAGGGATGCGGATGAGCAAACGCTTTGGCATCATCGGCGGCGACAGGCGGCAGGCGGAGCTGGCCCGGCTCCTGGAGCAGGACGGCCACCAGGTGGTCACATACGGACTGCGGGAATGGAGGCCGGAAGGAGAAAGCACGCTGGACCATGCGGCAGCGCAGGAGATTGTGATCCTGCCGCTTCAGCTGTGCAGGGGAGAGGGCGTTCTCAACTGCCGGGAGGACCCGGTGACGACTGCGGAGCTGTTTCGGAAGCTGGCGCCCTGGCAAACGGTGCTGGCAGGGCAGGTGCTGCCGGATCAGCGCCGGGAGGCGGAGACCCTGGGCCTTCAGGTGATCGATTACTTTACAAGAGAGGAATTGAAGGTAGCCAATGCCGCCGCAACAGCGGAAGCAGCGCTCCAGGTGGCAATGGAGCGGTCAGACCGTCTGCTGCTGGGAGGAAATTGCCTGGTGCTGGGCTTTGGCCGCATCGGCAGGCTCTTGGCGTTTCGGCTGCGGGGGCTGGGGGCCTTGGTAACGGCGGCCGCCCGAAAGCCGGAGGACCTGGCCTGGATCCGAGCCTACGGCTGTGAAGCCTTGGAGATCGGAAAATTGGATGGACATCTGTCCCATTTTCGGGCGGTGTTCAGCACCGTCCCCTCCCTGGTCCTGGATGAAGGGCTGGTGGCGCAGCTGCCGGAGGATTGCCTGTGCGTGGATCTGGCGTCCACACCGGGCATTGATTTGACAGCGGCGGAACGGCGGGGAATGCCGCAGGTGTGGGCAAGGTCTCTGCCGGGGCGGCTGGTGCCCCGGGCGGCGGCGGAGATCATCCGGGACACAGTTTATCACATTTTGGAAGAACGAGGTGACCTGGCGTGAGAAGGGAGCGGGTCGGATTCGCGGTATGCGGATCCTTCTGTACACATGCGAAGGTTCTGGAGGCACTGGAGGACCTGACAAAGGAGTATGAGACCGTGATCCCCATCGTCTCAGAGACAGCGGGAAACACGGATACACGCTTTGGTACATCGGACGCGCTGCTGGAGCGGCTGCGGGAATTGACGGGACGGGAGCCCTTGATGGATATCCCTTCGGTAGAGCCCATTGGACCGAAAGGGCTGCTGGATGTACTGGTCATCGCACCGGCGACAGGAAATACCCTGGCAAAGCTGGCCGCCGGCATTACAGATACGGCGGTGACCATGGCTGCAAAGGCGCATCTTCGCAATGGCCGTCCGGTGGTCATTGCCATGGCCAGCAACGACGGATTATCCGCTGGAGCAAAAAACATCGGTGAGCTGCTGGTGCGTAAAAATTACTACTTTGTCCCCTTTGGACAGGACAGCGCCATTTTGAAACCCTGTTCCCTCATGGCGGACTTTACGCTGCTGCCGCAGACCATAGACGCCGCCCTGCGGGGCGAGCAGCTTCAGCCGGTGCTGCTGCGCTAACGAGAAATGAAGGGTCTCAAGCATAAAAAGAGAGGGTGATCCCCTCTCTTTTTATTGATTTGCGAAGAGACGATAAAAGGGGCGGTCGTTCAAAATGACGAAGACAAAAAGAAAAAAGCACAGGGAGCAATAAGCACAATTAATAGTAAATATTATATATATCAATGCAACTTTTAAAGAAAGCCCAAAATATGGAAAGAATAAGGGCGGCGCGGAAAAAGTAAACAAAGCGCTAAAAAGAGGGTTGACTTTTGTCGAACGGTTTGGTATCCTAACAAAGCTGTCGGCGCGGTAAGCACTGCGCCAAAGAGTGAAAAAAACACTTGACAGCTGCCACAAAGTGTGGTAACTTATAAAAAGTTGCCGCGAAAATAAATCGGAGTGCGAAGTTAAAAACTTTTGAAAAAAGTTCTTGACAAAGCAAATTGATTGTGGTAAACTAAAAAAGTTGCTGAAATCGCAAAATTGAATCGAAAATGTCGAAAAACTTTTAAAAAAAGTACTTGACAAATTTGAAAAGATTTTGTAAAATAAGCAATGTTCCGCTGGGAGTGGCGTGTACCTTGTAAATTAAACAATGTAACGAAAAGAAAGCACCAGACGGTAAGCTTTCATGTGAGAGATCACAAGAAAGCGCCGAGAAGTTGCGGGACCGGGTTAAGTCAATTA
>JAETPK010000135.1 GCA_021771265.1 Oscillospiraceae bacterium | reverse complement strand
TCGGCGTGGACCGCCGTCAGGGCCCGCAGCACCGGGATCATCACGTTCAGGGCCTCGTCCACGCTGACCTTTCCGCCTTGGTTTGCGATGTAGCTCTTGAAGCTGATGCCCTCGATATAGTCCATGACGAAGTATGAGGTATCATTTTCATTGAAGTAGCTGGAAACGCCCGCGATGTTGGGGTGGCCGATGAACTTGGCCAGGGTCCGGGCCTCCTCCTGGAACCGCTCCGCGCCGTAGGCGAACTCCTGGGACTTGGTGTCCGCCACCACCGACACGGTAGTGCCCATGCGGGTGGCCAGCTCGCTGGGCATGAATTCCTTGATGGCCACTCTCGCATTCAGCTGGGTGTCCAGCGCCAGGTAGGTAATGCCGAAGCCGCCCTGGCCCAGCACCCGGCCCACGATGTAGCGGTTATTCAGCACCGTCCCCGCCGGGAGGGCGGTGGGGAATTTCCTGGCGTTGTCCTCCAGGTCAAACCCACAGTAGGGACAGGGTCCCTCCGGCGTCTCCCGCTCCTGGAAGCAGTTATAGCAGAGATGTCTTGTCAAGATCTGCAAAAGACTTCCTCCCTTACTCTTTTGTGACATTCGGGACATGGTCCACCGGGGACCAGTCAGTGATCTTCTCTCCGTATTCTCGGATCGACAGCGTCTGCAAATTGTTCAAGCTGCGCAGGGGTGAAATATCTGTCACTGTACTCTCGTACAGCGTCAAGGATTGCAGCTGGTCCATGCCATTCAAAAAGGATAAGTCAGACACGGCCGGCACATTCCAGGCATATAGGTAGAGATAACGCAGATTTGTCAAATTGGATAACGGGGCCATATTCGTGCTCCGCTCATCGATCCATAATGTTACGTCCAACAAGCCGGTTAAGTTGGACAGCGCCTCAATATCCACACAGGCAAAGTTACTGTTATGTTGGGAAAGGAACAGCGTTTGCAGCGAGGCCATATTCTCCAACCCCTTCAAGCTGAGCGTCCCATCCCCATAGATGCGCAGAGACTCCAATTTGGTCAGATCCTGCAGGGCCGCAAGGCTTTCCAGTTCCATCAACTCATTTCCCTGCGCGGTCAGCTCCAGGGTCCGCAGTTCGGTCAATCCACTTAAAGGGCTCAGATCAGAAACAGACATCGCTCCCAGCAGCCGCAGTTCGGTCAGATGGGTGAGCCCGGCCAGCGGACTCAGGTCGTCAGTCCCGCAGGAGAACAAATGCAGCGTTTCCAACTGTGTAAGTGATTTCAGCGGCGAGAGATCTGTGATCTGCTCCCGACTTGTATCGGAGGACACCCCATCCATCGTGAGATTTTTTAGGTTTACCAGGTCAGCCAAGGCAGACAGGTCGCCGATCGAAGCCTGCCGGGGCAGACACAGCGTCTGTAGTTGATGGAGACCAGCCAAGGGAGACAGGTCACTGATGTTGGGATTATCCAGTCCCGTACCGCTTCCGCCCAGCCGCAGGGTCTCCAGATTCGTCAGTCCCGCCAATGGGGACAGGTCGGACAGATTATTGCCCCGCAGCTCCAGGCTTTTTAACTGGGTCAGCCCCGCCAGGGGCGTCAGGTCTGTAATATTGTTCTGCCGCAGATCCAGGCTGGTCAGGTTGACCATATACTTCAGCGGCTCAATATCCGCGTCGGCCAGGTACATGGATTCCAGCCGCAGCTCCCGCAGGTCGGTGCTGTATTCCTGCCCGGCGATGGTGATGGAGGGGACCTCCGCCTTGATGAGGGGTGTCGTGCTGTTGCTTTCGCCGCTGTCGGAACTGCTGCCTCCGCCGCCCAGAACGCCCACGCCGATGACCAAGGCCAGCACCGCCGCAGCAATGCCGCCGATCATGGCAGGCTTGACCTTCTTCTTGGCGGGCGCTTCCGCCGCCTGCCCCGGCTGGGGCGGCAGGTCCACCACCAGCTGGTTCTCGATGGCGTCCAGGAACTCCGCCGCCGTCTGAAACCGGTCCTCCGGCTGGACGGCCAGGCCCTTCAGAATGGCCCGGTCCAGCCACTCCGGGATGTCGATGCCCGCCTGGGACACGGGGATCAATTCATCGTGGTCCATGCGCTCCAGGGACTCCGGGGGAAGATATCCGGTCAGCGCCGCGTAGAAGCAGGCGGCGCAGGAGTACACGTCGGTGTAGGGGCCCTGGCGGCCCCGGCGGATGTACTGCTCCTTGGGGGCGTAGCCCACTTTCAGCACCACGTCCAGGCTCTTGGACTTGTCGCCGATGCTGTACCGGGCGGAGCCGAAGTCCAGCAGCTTTACGTTGCCGTCCTTGGAGATGTAGATGTTGTCCGGCGTCACGTCACGGTGGATGAAGCCCTCGGCGTGGACCGCCGTCAGGGCCCGCAGCACCGGGATCATCACGTTCAGGGCCTCGTCCACGCTGACCTTTCC
>JAETPK010000134.1 GCA_021771265.1 Oscillospiraceae bacterium | reverse complement strand
GCGTATCAAGGCAAAGCTAAAGGGCTTGCCGCCTGCTCTTCACAGACAACAAGCCCTTTCGGTTGCTTAAATAAATTTACTTTCGAATATTGTCTAACTTTTTGGGGTCACTTCACGGGAGGCAGTTCCTTTTTTATGCCACGCTGCCGGCCCGCCAGGACCAGGGCACCCGGTTCCGCTCCACTGTGCCCAGGGTGAATGCCCCTGGCCGAAAAAATTCACAATTTATATATACAGAATATGTTGTATATTTATTGATTTGGTGCTATACTGTATCATGCTAACCGGCGGCGCAGTATTCTAGTCAGATCTGCCGTTTCCTAGGGAGGGCCTAAAAATCCTCTGAAGGGCATACCGATGAAACCCGTGGTGCCTGCTTGATACGCCCAGTTTCGGGTGGGTGCTGGGGGGAAGCGTGCGGCGCACGCTTGCGGACTCAGGGCGCTTTCCAATGGCATGGTTATCCCGACCCTGTTTCCGTGGAGACCTGCTCTTGTGCACAGACGTACTCCCGCAGTGGTATTTCCGGCCTGTGTACGAAGCAGAATATGAACCTGCAATGCGGTGCATCGGCCCCGACAGGGGCCGTAACGCTGTGTGCAGATGTAGCCTGCCTTGCGTGGGGCAGGTGGATGGGGGAACAACGCGGTGTTTCGCTCTGGCCAGAGCAGCCAGCCGCGATCGCTCCTTGAAACCTGGTCTGCAAAAGAGGCTAAAGAAACGGACGGACTGTGGTGGAAATCACCTAGGCTGTCATCCCGGGCGAAAAAAGGATTGCAGTGCGGACTAAGTGGCAGTCGGGTCGCATGGACGGCGACGCCATGCCGCGGCGCTGAAAGGGGAACCGCCTCCATCGGCAACGAGAGGTGTGCCGCGGGGAAAACCAACCCGTACCTAAGCCGTAAGATTTACTTTTTTCGCCGCCGTCGTGTTAGCGAGTTTTTATGACCAGCCTTCTTCTGGAGGGAATTTTTTGAAACAAGCACAACCGAAAAAGACAGAAAAAAAGAAGAGCGGAGCCACCGGCCAATACCAGTGGGCGCTGACGGTGTTCTGCATGGCGGTGGGCCTGTCCGCCGTTTTGAGTCTGGCGTCGGAGTTCGTGATGGACGGCGCCGGCGTGGCGGTGGCCCTTTTGATCCTGACCCTTTTCATTGGCCTTGGCATTGTGTTCGACGTGATCGGCGTGGCCGTCACGGCGGCGGACGCCAGGCCTTTTCACTCGATGGCGGCCCATAAGGAAAAGGGCGCCAAGGAGGCCCTGGGCCTTTTGAAAAACGCCAGCCGCGTCTCCAGCGTCTGCAACGACGTGGTGGGCGACATCTGCGGCATCGTCAGCGGCGCCACCGGCGCGGTCATTGTCACGCAGCTCCAGCGGGCCATGAATACCCGCAGCGTGTTCATCTCCGTGGCCGTCACCGCCCTGGTGTCCGGACTGACCATCGGCGGCAAGGCGCTGTCCAAGACCTTTGCCATGAAGCAGAGCACCAAGGTGGTCTACTGGGCCGGCCGCTTTCTGCACCTGTTCCACCGCTCCTGAGCATCGGGAGCCTTGAGAGGAGATCGAGAATCCATGATATTGGAAACCATCCATTCCCCGGAGGATGTGAAGGCTCTGGACAAGAGCCAGCTGCCCCAGCTGTGTGGGGAGCTCCGGGCGTTTCTGGTGGAAAACGTATCCCGCACCGGCGGGCATTTGGCCTCCAACCTGGGGGCCGTGGAGCTGACGGTGGCCATCCACCGGGTGTTTGACACCTCCCGGGACCGGCTGGTGTTCGACGTGGGCCACCAGTGCTATGTCCACAAGGCCCTGACGGGCCGCAGGGAGCTGTTTTCCACCCTCCGCCAGTTCGGGGGGCTTTCCGGCTTTCCCAAGCCCTATGAGAGCGTCCATGACGCCTTCATCGCGGGCCACGCCTCCAATTCCGTGTCGGTGGCCCTGGGCATGGCCCGGGCCAGGACGCTGAAGGGGGAGGATTACAGCGTGCTGGCCCTCATCGGCGACGGCGCCCTCACCGGCGGCCTTGCCTATGAGGGACTGAACAACGCCGGTGCCTCCGGCGAGCCCATCATCGTCATCCTCAATGACAACGGCATGTCCATCAATCCCAATGTGGGTGCCATGCCGGACCACCTGAGCCGCCTGCGCTCCAAGCCCGCCTACTATCATTTCAAAAAGTGGTACCGGGGCCTGTTCGGCAGGCACCCAGAGAAAAACCGCCTATACCGCTTCAACCACCGGGTGAAATCCTTCCTGAAAAAGAGCATCTGGCCCCGCAGCACCCTGTTTGAGGACATGGGCTTTACGTATCTGGGACCCATTGACGGCCATGACCTGCCCCGGCTGTGCGACATGCTCCAGTGGGCCAAGGAGCTGAAGGGCCCCGTGCTGGTCCATGTCCACACCGTCAAGGGCAAGGGCTATTCCTTTGCCGAGCGGAACCCCGGCAAGTTCCACGGC
>JAETPK010000133.1 GCA_021771265.1 Oscillospiraceae bacterium | reverse complement strand
GTACCTGTTCATCCGGTACTTCCGGAAGATCGTCATCGAGGCCACCGTCCCCACCATCTGGTTTCATCTGCTGATGGCAGCGGATGTGGCCATCGTGCTGGGCATCGGCTGCTGGATGTACAAGAAGTACAACCACCGCTTCCTGTATTACGTGTAACGGAGGGACAGGCATGAGCGTTTTACAACTGGAGAATGTGTCCATCCGCTATATGACCGGCGACTTCAAGGACATCGGCCTGAAGGAGTACGTCATGCGGCGGCTGAAGCACAATTACCATGTGACGGAGTTCTGGGCGGACCGGGACGTGACGTTCTCCCTGGAAAAGGGGGATATGCTGGGCATCATCGGCACCAACGGCGCGGGAAAGTCCACGCTGCTGAAAGCCATCTCCGGCATTATGGAGCCCACCCGGGGCCGGGTGCACCGGGAGGGCAGCATCGCCGCGCTGCTGGAGCTGGCCAGCGGCTTCGACGGGGACCTGACGGTGCGGGAGAATACGTATCTCCGCGGCGCCATGCTGGGCTACACCCGCAAATTCATGGACGAGATGTACGACCAGATCATTGGCTTCGCGGAGCTGCAGGATTTTCAGGACCGGCCTTTCAAGCAGCTGTCCTCGGGCATGAAGTCCCGCCTGGCGTTTGCCATCGCCTCTCTTGTACAGCCGGATATTTTGATCCTGGACGAGGTGCTGTCCGTGGGCGACGGCGCGTTTCGGAAGAAGAGCGAGAACAAAATGCGGGAGATCATCAACAGCGGCGCCACGACGATCCTGGTGTCCCACTCCATCGAACAGGTGCGGGACATGTGCAGCAAGATCCTGTGGTTGGACAAGGGCCGGCAGATCGCCTTCAGCGACGAGGTCGGACTTTGCTGCGACGCCTATGAGGAATTTCTCCATACAAAGCGTCTGCCAAAGGACCGGGCAGATATAGAGCGCCTGGCAGAAGCCTTCGCGGACAGGCAGGCAAGCGAGGAATAAGGCCGGATAAGGTACAATAAGTTGCGCAAATTGAAAATAGGATAGAAAGAGACATGGTTTGCAGAACTCTGGTAGAATGAAGTCGCGACACACCATTCTGAAAGGAGTCTGTAAACCATGTCCGAGAAAATTGTACAGCTAAACGAGGAAGTAATCAAGGGTCAGCTTAAGGAATTGGTCCGAGGCAGCGTGGAAGAAACGCTGAATGAGCTGCTGGAGCAGGAGGCGGAGAAGCTGACCCAAGCTGCCCGTTATGAGCGCAATGAGGCCCGCCAGGGCTACCGCAGCGGCCACTATGACCGGAACCTTACCACTACCTCCGGAGATGTTACGCTCCATGTACCCCGTCTCAAGGGCGTCTCTTTTGAAACGGCCATCATCGAGCGGTATCGCCGCCGGGAGAGCAGCGTGGAGGAAGCCCTCATCGAAATGTACCTTGCCGGCGTTTCCGTACGCCGCGTAGAGGATATTACTGAGGCCCTGTGGGGCAGCAAGGTATCTCCAGCCACCATCAGTGAACTGAACAAGAAAGCCTATGTCCACATTGAGGATTGGCGGAACCGCCCTTTGCAGGGAGGTAAGTATCCCTATGTCTATGTGGACGGCATCTACCTGCGGCGCAACTGGGGCGGAGAGTATGAAAATGTTGCGATTCTGGTGGCAATTGCGGTGAATGAGGACGGATACCGTGAGGTTTTGGGTGCTGCTGAGGGCATGAAAGAAGACAAGGCCAGCTGGGTGAATTTCTTTCAGTGGCTCAAAGGTCGTGGACTGGACGGCGTGAAACTCATTGTTGGAGACAAGTGCCTGGGAATGCTGGAGGCCGTGGGAGAAGTGTTTCCCGACGCCAAATACCAGCGCTGCACGGTCCATTTTTACCGCAATGTGTTTTCCGTCGTTCCTCGCTCCAAGGTGAAGCTGGTGGCTAAGATGCTCAAGGCCATCCATGCGCAGGAGAGCAAGAAGGCCGCTCGCGAAAAGGCCAAAGCTGTGGTAGCCCAGCTGAGGGAAATGAAACTGAAAGAGGCCGCCAAGAAGGTGGAGGACAGTGTTGAGGAAACACTAACTTATTGTGATTTCCCCTATGAGCACTGGACCCGGATTCGCACCAACAATGTGATTGAGCGGCTGAACCGGGAGATCCGCCGCAGGACACGTGTGGTGGGGACCTTCCCGGATGGCAACTCTGCCCTCATGCTGGTCTGCGCCCGGCTACGCCATGTGGCCGGCACCCAGTGGGGCAACAAGAAATACATGAATATGAAGCACTTGGAGGCGGCTCTGGAAGACGCCTCTATTGCCGGCTGAGAGACCGCAGAAAATTCTGTGTAATCGACGTTCCTCGACAGTATGAAAATCTTCGACTGAGTCAAGAATGAGATCAAACATTCAAGACGAAGGAGACGAAGATTATGCAGCCAGTACCGCAGGATTTATTGAAGGAATACGTTCAGAGCCAGCACTTCACCAGCACGACGGAGATCATGGAGGCTATGAAGGA
>JAETPK010000132.1 GCA_021771265.1 Oscillospiraceae bacterium | reverse complement strand
GAGGTCAGCGGCTCCGGCAGGACCGTGACAAGGTTGATACCGGCTTTCGTGGGGATCAGGCTCTTGCCCTTGCGCGCCACAAATCCGGCTGCCACCAGCTTTTCGATGATAGCGGCGCGCGTGGCGGGCGTACCAAGCCCTTTTCGCTCGGCATCCTCCGGCGTATCCTCCTTGCCCGCGTTCTCCATAGCCGACAAGAGGGTATCTTCGGTATAGGGCTTCGGCGGCTGGGTGAAATGCTCGGTGACGGAAACCTCCGCGCCGTCAAAGGCCTGCCCTTCGGTGAAGTCCGGGAGCGTACCGCCGTCCCCATCCGCAGGCTTTTCTTTCAGGGAGGCGCGGAAAATGCGGTCGATCTCCCGCCATCCTTCGGAGAGGACGCGCTTGCCCTTTGCGGTGAAGGAATGGCCGCCGCAGTTGAAGGTGACCGTGACCACCTCATACGCATAGGGCTCCGCCGACGCGCACAGCAGACGGCAGCAGACCAGAAGAAGCAGCTCACGCTCGCCCAGGGACAGGGCGGGGATATCCGCTTTCTCGATCTCCATCGTGGGGATAATGGCGTGGTGGTCGGATACGTCCTTGTCGGAGACCATGGCCTCCACCAGCGGATAGAAATTGCTGATTTTATCAAAGGGCGGCACCTTCGCCGCCAAATGGATGACGCAGGAGGCCGTTTCCGCCATGTCGGAGGTCAGATACCGGCTGTCCGTGCGGGGGTAGGTCAGCAGCTTTTTTTCGTAGAGGCTCTGAGCGTAGTCCAGGGTCTGCTTCGCCGTGTAGCCAAGCAGCCGGTTCGCCTCACGCTGCAAGGTGGTCAGGTCATAGAGCTTCGGCGGTTGTTCTTTCTTCTGCTCACAGGTGACGGAGGTGCAGGTGACGATCGCGCCCTTGCACATGGCCGCCGCCTGCTCCGCCTTTGCCAGATCGGTAAACCTCTCCGACACCACCTCCGCGCCGGCCAGGGTCAGGCGCACATGATGATACTTCTCCTTCTGGAACAGCGCGATCTTCGCGTCCCGCGCCGCCAGCAGGGACAAGGTGGGCGTTTGGACGCGGCCCACGTTCAGGGTACGGTGATAGAGAACGGAGAAAAGGCGGGTGGCGTTGATCCCCACCAGCCAATCCGCTTTCTGGCGGCAGAGGGCGGACTGATACAGGGCTTCATACTCGGCACCGGGGCGCAGCTCGGAAAAGCCCTCCCGGATGGCGCTGTCCTCCATGGAGGAGATCCAAAGCCGGAGGACCGGCTTGCGGCAGCCGGCCATTTCATACACCAGACGGAAGATCAGCTCGCCCTCACGCCCGGCGTCGCAGGCGTTGACGATCTCCGTTACGTCCTCCCGCGCCATGAGGTGCTTCACATTGTCCAAAGCCGCCTCCTTGCCGGGGATGGGGGCGTAGCGGAAGGGCTCCGGCAGGATGGGCAGATCCTCATAGCGCCATTTCTTGAAATGCTCGTCATAGCCGCCAGCGTCCAGCGGGGATACCAGGTGCCCCACGCACCAGGATACGAGAAGGCCGTTGCCTTCATAAAAGCCATCGGCCCTGGATGAAGCACCCAGGGCCGACGCGATGGATTTTGCCACACTCGGTTTTTCCGCGATAACTAATCTCATATTTTATTCTCCATATGTTTGAAAAGTTGAAATTATTGCTGTAAAATAAAGCATATTCCAATGAGAAGGAGGTGAAACTATGAAACTGAACTTCTATCAGTTGCAATATGCAGTTAGTGAAGCTGAGTACGAGGCAATTCAAGACAATACCATGTCGGTTAAGGATTTGTCCGTTAAGAAAGTCACTGCAATTCTAACGAAAGAAACGGATATTGGAGATCAGGCTATACCGCATATAGGTGAAAGCGTTTCTGATTCTTACTGGCCAAGTGATTTTTCTGAGCAGAAAGTGACAAATGTTTGCTATTCGTATTCGGATAATACTTGTACCATCACGCTTGAACCTTTTGTTATGGTTGCAGATAGTATGCTTCATACTGAACTTGAAAGAATTGCAACGCTTCACGGCTGGAAGTACCAAAAGCTATAAGCATCAAGGATACCGCTACCGTATCAGGTGGCGGTATTACTTGTTTTCTGTATTCTCGTCCTCGTTGATATACTCCTCGTCGGGGAAATCGTACTCGTCGGGATCGGCGCTGACCTTCACTCCGCTGCGGTTCGGCTTGATGAACTTCACATAGGCGAAGGCTCCGCCGCCTGCCAGCACCAGCAGAGCCACCGCAGCCAACAGGCCGCTGCCGCTCTTTTTCTTTGGCTGCTCCGGTTCCGGTTCCGGCTTCCTGGCCTTCTCCCTGCCCGCGCACTCGGAGAGGTTGGCCTTGCAGACAGAACAGGATGTATCCACCGTGCCGACCGCACATTTTTCCTTACAGGTACACACCGGGGCGGCAGGCGTCTCCTCGTCCATCAGGGCCAGCAGGTCGCGCTCGTCTACCTGGTTGAGAAAGTGGACGGTGTTCTCGCCGTCCTCCGCCCGGTCGATGATGATGTAGAAATAGTTGCCGCCTTTTGTGACCACGGTGATGAACTG
>JAETPK010000020.1 GCA_021771265.1 Oscillospiraceae bacterium | reverse complement strand
CCCACGAAGGATGGGTACAAGCGGGTCTGCAAGGACGGCCCCATCCTGTACAAGGAGGAGATCGTATGGTGAATCTCAATGTGTCTCTCGCGGGTGTGGAGCTGAAAAACCCCATCATCCCCGCCTCCGGCACCTTCGGCTATGGCCGGGAATACGCCGATCTGTATGACCTGAACATCCTGGGAAGCTTTTCCTGGAAGGGCACCACCAAAGAGGCCCGTCTGGGCAATCCCCAGCCCCGTATCGCGGAAATGACGGGTGGAATGCTCAACGCCGTGGGGCTCCAGAATCCCGGCATGGACGCTGTACTGGAAAAGGAAGTGCCCAACATCGCCAAAATCTTTCAGGGGCCCGTCATTGCCAACATCGGCGGCTTTTCCATTGACGAATACGCGGAAAACTGCCGCAAGCTGGAGAATGTGGAGCAGGTGAAAATTTTGGAGGTCAACATCTCCTGCCCCAACGTTCACGCCGGCGGCAGGAACTTTGGCTGCGATCCCAGGGCCGCCGCCCAAGTGACAAAAGCCGTAAAGGCCGCCACCAGTAAGCCGGTATTCATGAAGCTGACCCCAAATGTCACGGACATCGCGGAGATCGCGAAGGCCTGCGAGGACGCCGGCGCCGACGGCGTGTGCCTCATCAATACGCTGCTGGGCATGCGCATCGACCTGAAGACAAAGCGCCCCGTCATCGCCAACCGCACCGGCGGCGTCTCCGGCCCCGCTGTGTTCCCGGTAGCGCTGCGGATGGTGTGGGACGTGTACGAGGCCATCCGCATCCCCATCATCGGCTGCGGCGGCGTTTCCTCCGCCGAGGACGCCGCGGAGATGATGCTGGCCGGCGCCGCCGCCGTGGAGGTAGGCGCCGCCAATCTGAAAGACCCTTTCGCCTGCAAGACCATGGTGGAGCAGCTCCCCGGCGTCTGCGAAAGGCTGGGTGTGGAGCGCATTGCCGATCTGACCGGCGCCGCCCATCGCTGAAAGATCAACAGAAAGGACTGTATTTGATATGAGTGCGAAAGATGTGATCATTGCCCTGGATTTCCCCACTAAGGAGGAAACCCTCCGCTTTTTGGACCAGTTCCCCGCCGGGGAAAAGCCCTTCGTAAAGATCGGCATGGAGCTTTTCTACGCCGAGGGACCCGATGTGGTCCGGGAGATCAAGGCCCGGGGCCACAAAATTTTCCTGGACCTGAAGCTCCACGACATCCCCAACACCGTGAAGCGGGCCATGGCGGTCCTCTCCCGGCTGGACGTGGACATGGTGAACCTCCACGCCGCCGGCGCCTCCGAAATGATGAAGGGCGCCCTGGAGGGCCTGACCCGGCCCGACGGCACCCGGCCCATCCTCATCGCCGTCACCCAGCTGACTTCCACCGACGCCGCCGCGTTGAAAAACGAGCTGCTCATCGACGTGCCCATGGCGGAAACCGTCATGTCCTACGCCAAGAACGCCGCCGATTCCGGCCTGGACGGCGTGGTGTGCTCCCCCCTGGAGGCCGCCCTCGTCAAGGAGCGCTGCGGCGAGGCTTTCGTCACCGTCACCCCCGGCATCCGCTTCGCCGACAGCGCTGCGGGCGACCAGAAGCGCATCATGACCCCGGAGAAGGCGGGCAAGTCCGGCTGCGACTATATCGTGGTGGGCCGTCCCATCACCCAGGCCAACGACCCCGTGGCCGCCTACCGCCGGGCCGTGAACGATTTTCTCGGTTAAACATTTTCTCAAAGGAGGATTTACCAATATGAGTCTGGAAAAAACCATTGCCCATGACCTGCTTTCCATCGGAGCGGTCTTTCTGCGGCCCGACGAGCCCTTCACCTGGGCCAGCGGCATCAAAAGCCCTATCTACTGTGACAACCGCCTGACCTTGACGGCTCCCGCCGTCCGCACCCATGTGGAGGAGGGTCTGGTAGACCTGATCTGCAAGCGCTACCCCGACGTGGAGGTCCTCATGGGCACCTCCACCGCCGGCATCGCCCACGCCGCCATCGTGGGCCACCTCATGGGCCTGCCCATGGGCTATGTCCGCTCCGGCAACAAGGACCACGGCCGCCAGAACCGCATCGAGGGCAAGCTGCTGCCCGGCCAGAAAGTAGTCGTGGTGGAAGACCTCATCTCCACCGGCGGCAGCTGTATCGAGGTGGTGGAGGCCCTGCGGGAGGCCGGCGCCCAGGTGCTTGGCATCGTGTCTATTTTCACCTATGGTCTCCAGAAGGGCATTGACCGCATGGCCGCCTCCAACGTGGTCAATTACAGCCTCTCCAACTTCGACGCTGTATGCAAAGTGGCCGCCGAGGAGGGCAAGATCCGCCCCGAGGACATTGAACGGCTGAAGAAGTTCCGGGCCAACCCCTCTGACGAGAGCTGGATCAGCTGAGAAAGGAGTCCCGTTATGTCCATCCGTAATCTCATTGACATCACCGACCTCACCGTGGAGGAGATCGACCAGCTGATCGCCACGGCGGAGGACATCATCGAAAATCCCGTCAAATACCAGGACGCCTGCGCCCACAAGCAGCTGGCCACCCTGTTCTTCGAGCCCTCCACCCGCACCCGGCTGAGCTTCGAATCCGCCATGCTGGCCCTGGGCGGCAGCGTGCTGGGCTTCTCCGAGGCCCAGAGCAGCTCCACCGCCAAGGGCGAGACCGTGGGTGACACCATCCACACCGTCAGCTGCTACGCCGACATCATCGCTATGCGCCACCCCAAGGAGGGCGCTCCCTATGCCGCCGCCCAGTTCAGCGAGGTGCCCATCATCAACGCCGGCGACGGCGGACACAACCACCCCACCCAAACCCTGACGGATCTTCTGACCATCCACCGGGAAAAGGGCCGTCTGGACAATTTCACCATCGGTTTCTGCGGCGACCTGAAATTCGGCCGCACCGTCCACTCCCTGGTGAACGCCCTCAGCCGCCAGAGCGGTATCAAGTTCGTGTTTATCTCCCCCGAGGAGCTGAAAATGCCGGACTACATCAAGGAGACTGTGCTGGACAAAGACAGCCTGCCCTATGAGGAGACCGCCAGCCTGGAAGAGGCCATGCCGGATCTGGACATTCTGTACATGACCCGCGTCCAGAAGGAGCGGTTCTTCAACGAGGCGGATTACGTCCGCTTGAAGGACACCTATGTGCTGGACCCGGAGAAGCTGGTCCCCGCCAAGAGCGACCTGTGCATCCTCCACCCCCTGCCCCGCGTCAATGAGATCACCGTGTCCGTGGACCGTGACCCCCGTGCCTGCTACTGGAAGCAGGTGAAAAACGGCAAGTTCATCCGCATGGCGCTCATTATGAAGCTCCTGGGCATCCGCGTGTAAAAGGAAGGAGAGGGACCTATGAATATCGACAGCATCCAAAATGGCGTGGTCCTGGACCACATCCAGGCCGGCAAGGGCATGGACGTTTACAAATACCTCCGCCTGGACCAGCTGGACTGCCCGGTGGCCATCATCAAAAACGCCCGCAGCGGCCACATGGGCAAAAAGGACATCATCAAGATCGACTCCCCCATGGAAGTGGATCTGGACGTGTTGGGCTACATCGACTCCAACATCACGGTCAACATCATCCGCGACGGCGTCCGGGTGGAAAAGAAGCACCTGAAGCTGCCCCGGAAGCTGGTGAACATCATCCACTGCAAAAACCCCCGCTGCATCACCGTGGCGGAGCCGCAGCTGGATGCCATCTTCCTGCTGAGCGACGAGGATAAGCACACCTACCGCTGCGCCTACTGCGACACGGAAAAGCGCCGCAAGCTGTAAAAATACCGGGGCCCCCGCTTTGGCGGGGGTCCTGTCCTTGGTGGTAAACAGATGAACACAACGAATTCCCCCGCCCTCCGGGGCACTCTCTGCGCCGCCCTGGGCGGCGTCTGCTGGGGCTTTTCCGGCACCTGCGGACAATACTTGTTCTCCCGCTTCGGCGTCAGCAGCCTGCGGCTGCTGGCGGCAGGCCTCATCATGGTGCTGCTGGCATTTCCGAAACACCGCGGCGCCATGGCGGCCATTTGGCGCTCTCCCCGGGAGGCGGCGCTGCTGGTATGCTACGGTGTATTGGGCCTTTTGATGTGCCAGTATGCCTATATGACCGCCATCTCCTACTCCAATGCCGCCACCGCCACGGTGCTCCAGACGCTGAACCTGGTGCTCATCATGCTGCTGACCTGCCTGCGGGGCCACAGGCCTCCCCGGCCCGTGGAGCTCACTGCCTTGGTGCTGGCCCTGGCGGGCACCTTTTTGCTGGCCACCGGCGGAGATATCCGCCACATGGCCCTCTCGCCCCAGGGGCTGCTTTGGGGCCTGGCCGCCGCTGTGGCGGTGGTGAGTTATGTGATGCTCCCCCGGGGACTCATGGCCCGGTGGGGCCGGGCGCCCATTACCGCCATGGGTATGCTCATCGGCGGCATCGCCGTGAATCTGGCCGCCCGCAGCTGGACCATGGATGTCCATCTTCCCCTCCGGGGCTGGCTGGCCGCCGCCTGCATCGTGGTCCTAGGCACCATCGTGGCCTTTTCCCTCATCATGCAGGGCATTCAGGATGTGGGGCCGGTGAAGGCCTCCATGCTGGCGGCCACGGAGCCCTTGTCCGCCACGGTCTTTTCCGCCCTGTGGCTGGGCACCGCCTTTTCTTGGACGGATCTTATCGGCTTTGCCTGCATCATTTCCACCATCTTCCTGCTGGCTAAAACGGACTGAGGCATTGACGCCACAGCCCTCTCCGTTTATACTGGACACGACCCCAACAGGGAAAATTTTCAAAAAGGAGAACTGCTTTTTGTATTTGATCTGTGCTTCGGTGCTTGCGGACTGACCGGGAGGTCTGTTCCGTTCTGCACGACCTCCCGGAAGAACGCAAAACGACTTTCGAGGAGGATATCCCATGTATTTGAATCAACCACCCAAGCACCCTGACTACCGCACCGAACCATGCCGCCATGCGTTCACCTGCCGGGTCTGCGGACAGCTCGTCAACCCCGAGGGGGCTGGCAGCCATCACCGCAATCACTGTCCCAGCTGCCTTTCCAGCCTCCATCTGGATGATGGACCCGGCGACCGGTCCGCCGGCTGCGGCGGCATCATGGAGCCAGTGGCGGTCTGGGTACGCAAAAACGGCGAGTGGGCCGTCATCCACCGCTGCAAGGTCTGCGGCGTCCTCCACTCCAACCGGGTGGCCGCTGATGACAACCCCGCCCTGCTCATGAGTCTGGCCGTCCGCCCACTGGCGGAGCCGCCATTCCCCCTGAGCCGGCTGAAAGACCTATTGTAAAAAGAAAGACCTGTTCCTTGGAACAGGTCTTTCTCTTTTATCTGATAATCACAGCCCCCGCCATTCCTCGGGCCGCAGGCGGCTGAGGTCCCGCTCAGCGGCGTCGATGACCCGGAGCATGGCCTCTTTGTCCTGATTCAGCGTGCCCTTGAGCACCAGGTAGTTGCTGGCGTGGTTCATGCGGAACACACTGCCGGGACTGTCCAGCGCCTCCACCAGAAGGCGGGTCTCCCGGAGCACCTGGGGCTGGGTCAACAGCTGAAAGCTGCTGTCCCGCACCCAATCGTACAAGGGCGTTTCCGGCTCCACCATCAGCGTCAGCATGCCGATGTATTCGGGGGTCATGGCGTTGAAGGCCTTCGCGGTCTCGATGGCGTGCTGCTCCAGCAGCTCCGGCCCGCCCAGTCCGGTGATGGCGGTGACAGACAGGGCGATGCCGTTTTGCCGGACCTTTTGACCCATCTCCACGATCTCCGCCGCACCGTGGCCCTTGTTCATGCGCTTCAGGACCGCGTCACAGCCGGACTCCAGGCCCATATACACCATGGTCAGGCCCTTTTCCCGCAGCGTCCGCAGCTCCCCATCCGTGCGGATGCGGATGGAGGCGGGAGAGGCGTAGCTGGTGACCCGCTGGCACTCGGGAAACAGCTCCCGGATGGTATCCAAAATGACATACAGCTCATCGGCCTTGCGGACCAGGGCGTCGCCATCCGCCAAAAACACCTTATCCACCCTGCGGTACGCCCGGCGGGCCAGACGGAAGTCCTCCAGCACCTCCTCCAGCGGCCGGATGGAAAAGCGCTTTTCCTTGTACATGCTGCAAAATGCGCAGGTGTTGTGGCTGCAGCCGTAAGTCACCTGAACGATGAGGCTGTACGCCTCGGAGGGGGGACGGTATACGCTGCCGTAATACCTCATACACCCAGCTTCTCCAGCGCGGACAGCTTCAGGCACACGCACAGCACCTCGATGGCCTGCTCCAGCTCCTCCACGGGAGGCAGCGTGGGCGCGATGCGGAGATTGCTGTCAGCGGGGTCCTTGCCATAGGGGAAAGTGGCGCCGGCGCCGGTCATGACGACGCCCGCCTCCCGGCACAGCTCCCAGGTGCGCTTGGCGGTGCCGGGCATGGCGTTCAGCGAGATGAAGTAACCGCCCTTGGGCCGGCACCAGGTGGCGATATCCAGCGGCGCGATCTCCCGGTCCAGAGCATCCAGCACGGCGTGGAACTTGGGTCCCAGAATGGCCGCGTGCTTCTTCATCAGCTCCAGGGTATGGGCCTTGTTCTGGAGATACAGCACATGGCGCTGCTGGTTCACCTTATCGAAGCTGATGATCTGGATGGTCAGCAGCTGTTCCATGTATTTCAGATTCGCCTCAGAGGTGGCGAAGCAGGCCACGCCGGCACCGGGCAGCGTGATCTTGGACGTGGAGGCAAATTCAAACACCAGATCGGGGTTGCCGGCTTCGGCGCACGCCGCCAGAATGTCCGGGAACTCCACATAGTCGCCCTCAAACTCGTGGACGCAGTAGGCGTTATCCCACATGACGGTGAAATCGGGAGCCGCAGGCTTCAAAGCCGCCATGCGGCGCACGGTTTCGTCAGAATAGATAATACCATCCGGGTTGGAATATTTGGGAACACACCAAATGCCCTTCACCGCGGGGTCCTTCACCGCCTCTTCCACGACGTCCATGTCAGGGCCGTCGCTGGTCATGGGGATGTTCACCATCTCAAAGCCAAAGCTCTCGGTGATCTTGAAGTGACGGTCATAGCCGGGGACCGGGCACAGCCACTTCACCTTCTCCTCCCTGCACCAAGGGCGCACACTGTGGAGCAGGCCGTGGGTATAGGCCTTGGAAATGGTGTCGTACATCAGCTGCAGGCTGCTGTTGCCGCCGACGAACACCTGCTCCACCCGGCAGTCCAAAATCTCTGCGAACAGCTGCTTTGCAGCGGGAATACCGGACATTTCGCCATAATTCCGCACATCAATGCCGTTGGACACAAAATCTCCCGGCTCGTCCATCAGGTTGAAGATCACATCGGACACCATGTCCAGCTGATCTTTGCCGGGCTTGCCGCGGGCCATGTTCAGCTTCAGGCCCCGGGCCTTCAGCTCCTCAAATTTCGCGGACATCCGCGCGTATTCATCCTTCCGCTCCTGGGCGGTCATCTTTGTATAGGCGGTCATATGGGGCATCATCCTCTCCTTTTGCGTTTGATACAGTATATATCATGTCTCATAAAAGTTTCAATGACCATTTTGCCGATTTTTCGGCACGATCATACTTTCGCAAGTATCTGCATCACCAGTACCATGTTAATGAGGGCGATGGGATAGGTAGTCGCATAGGTGGACGCCACATCCGTGGTGCCGGAGGTTTGGATCAGCGCGGCCAGGGCCGGCGTGCTGGTCATGCCGCCGGTCATGGCGGCGAGTCCGTTCAGGGCGGACAGACGAAACAGCCTCTGACTAAAGAAAAAGCCAAGGGCCATGGGGATAAAGGTCAGCAGCAGGCCGTAGAAAATGAGGGACGCGCCATACTGCTCCACGATCTCCAGCAGGCGGCTGCCGCCCTCGGTGCCGGCGCCGGTGAAAAACAGGATCAGGCCCAGCTCTTTGGTAGGACCCACCATGTTCGGGTCTGCCCGCAGGTCCAGCGGTCCGATGTGTCCCAGATGCCCCAGCAGCAATCCCACCAGCAGGGGGCCGCCGGAATTGCCCAGGGAGAAGCTGCCAATGCCCGGCAGCGGGATGGTGACACCTCCCAGCAGCATCCCGCAGGCGATGGCCAGTGCCAGTGTGAAAAAGCCCTGGGTCTCCAAGCGGACTGTTCCCCGTTTCCCCCGGCTGCCCTGCGCCGTCTCCGTCTGCCGCAGCAGTTCCCGCTCCCGGGCCATGTCCGTTTTCAGGAGCTTGGGAACCAACTGGACAAACAGCACCTTGCCCAGCGTCCCCACCGGATACATGATGCCGTAGCCCGCCGCCACCTTAGCCACGGCGTCGGCGCTTTCCGCGAAGGCCTCCTTGGCGGAGGCAAAGCCGGGAGAGGTGGTATAGGCTCCGGTCATCAGGCCCATGGCGATGGGGGTCTCGACCCCCGCGAAGCGGATGATGGCCACGCACAGGGCCGCGCCGGTCAGGGCCGTCAGCAGGCACAGCAGCACATAGGCCGCACCATGGCGGCGCAGGTTTCCGGCAAAAGTGGGGCCGGCGCTGATGCCCACGGAGGCGATGAACAGCACCATACCCGCTGTCTGCATGGCCCCCGGGAATGTGACGCCGAAATGTCCGAATACCAGCGCCACCAAAAAAATCGCACTGCTGCCCAAAGAGATCCCCTTGACCTTAATGGCACCCACCACATAGCCCAACGCCGCGATGGCGAAGATCAGCAACACCGTGCGGGCGGTCTCCTGTATGGAAAACATATCCTCATCCCCTTTGCCCGGCAATGACCAGGCCATCTCTCTTCCCTGCCAGTATACCGCCCTCCCTTCGATTTTTCAATGTACAAAACGGAAGGCGGAGCAGAGCTCCGCCTTTCGTTTCAATTTGTCAAAAAACTGATGATTGGAAAGACGGCAAACGCAAGGGGAGTACGAGGGGACGGGAGTCCCTTCGTGTTGGATCGAATACCTGCAAAAGGCCTGTGAGAACAGGCGCTTGCGCCGCGAAGCGGCAGGCTGCACATCTCTCCGCGCAGTCTGCCGAGGCACGTTCCCTTGGGCTGAGGCTGCTTCTCGGGCTGCGAAGCAGTCCGAAAAGCGGGGAATTTTTATGTTCGGCAAGCTGGTTCAGCAGCAGCCGGCACCCACACAGTTTTCAGCGCAGCTGACCGTGGGTTCTCCGGCCGTCATGGTCACGCCGTACCGGATGGGGATGGATACGCAGACCTGCTGGGTCATGGTGACTGTGCAGCTGGTGCCGTCAGCATTTGCGGTACAGGTAATACGGGGCGTTCCTTGGCAGCTGACGGCCATCGTTCCCACCACGGTGGTGGGCGTCAGCGTCAAAGGCGCCGTCACATCCACGCATTGGGTCCCCACTCTGCCGCAGCCTCCCGGCTGGCAGCTCTCATCCGCCGTACAGGACAGCAGCGGTTCATGCTCATAGGCTTCGTTAATACGCAAAGCAGCTCCCTCATTTCCTGGAAATGATCCCCGGGCAGTTCGCTCCGGGTATGTTCCATCTTATGCCACGGAGTTCCCACAGGTCAGGAAATAATTTGTCGGACTGCCCCTTTCCTTTTTTTAAATGTATGGTATAATAATTTAAATTCTGTAAAAATGTTTCAGAGGTGGAGTATGGACAACAAGCAGGAACAAAAATTTCATCAGTTGACGGAGACGCCTGTGGGGCCGCTTATCTGCCGATTAGCGCTTCCCTGCATCCTCAGTATGCTGGTCACCTCTTTTTACAACATGGCGGATACTTTTTTCGTAGGCATGCTGAAAAACGACAGTATCACCGGCGCCGTAGGCGTCGTGTTTTCGGTTATGGCCGTGATTCAGGCGGTGGGATTTTTCTTTGGCCACGGCAGCGGCAATTTTATCTCCCGGGAGCTGGGAAAGCACAATTTTGACGAAGCCTCCAATATGGCGGCCACCGGCTTTTTTTCCGCTCTTACCGCCGGTCTTCTGATCTGCGTCCTGGGCCAGGTATTCCTGGAGCCTCTGGCTACCCTTCTGGGCTCCACGCCTACCATTCTCCCTTATTCCACGGCCTATCTGCGGATCATCCTCATTGGCGCGCCATGGATGACCGCCTCTTTGGTCCTCAATAACCAGCTGCGGTTTCAGGGAAGCGCCGCTTACGCCATGGTGGGCATCGTCAGCGGCGCCATTTTGAACATCGCTCTGGACCCCCTGCTGATCTTTGTGTTCGATATGGGTATCGCCGGCGCCGCCTGGGCCACCATCTTCAGCCAGTTCGTCAGCTTCTGCCTGCTGCTGGTGGGCTGTTCCCGGGGCGGTAACCTCCACATCCACATTTCCCGGGTACAGCTAAAATGGACATATTTCAAGCGCATCATTCAAGGCGGACTTCCCTCCCTGGGCCGCCAGGGTCTGGCCAGCTTGGCCACCATCTGCCTGAATCGGGCGGCGGGTCCCTATGGGGATGCCGCCATCGCCGCTATGAGCGTGGTGCAGCGGATCATGATGTTCGGTGCCTCCACGATGATCGGCTTTGGTCAGGGCTTTCAGCCCGTCTGTGGCTTTAATTACGGCGCAAAGCTCTATAAGCGGGTCCGGGATGGCTTCTGGTTCTGTGTCAAGACCTCCACCGTCTTTTTGCTGGCGGTGAGCATTCTGGGCTTCGCATTTGCCCCGCAGCTGATCTCCCTGTTCCGGGACAGCCCGGAGGTCATTGCCTTTGGCTCCACCGCTCTGCGGTTCCAGTGCGTCACCTTCTGCTTTCAGGGCTGGATCGTTATGAGCAATATGATGCTCCAGACCATGGGCCGCACGGCCCCCGCCACCTTTTTGGCCATGGCCCGGCAGGGCATCTTCTTTATTCCCCTGGTGTGGATCTTGTCCTACGCTCTGGAATTTTTGGGCGTTCAGATGACCCAGGCGGTGTCCGATGTGCTGACCCTGGCCTGCGCCATCCCCATCCAGCTGAAGGTCCTGCGGGAGCTGGCCGCCAGCGAACAGTAAACAAAGGCCCGCTCTTTTTGAAAAGGGTGGGCCTATCTATTTGGTTTTACGCAAACGTTTGTGGTTTTGTATCGTGAAAGCGCACAGGCATCTTTTTCTATTTTATGCTCTTTGCTGAATTTTGCACCTCCCTATTGACTTTTTGCTAAATAACATCCATAATAACATCATCCATCCTCCCTGTTAGAAGGGATTTTTCTTTCCCGATTTTTGAAAACGTTTGCGTTTTCAAAAATTTTCAGCAGTATACGGCCCGGCGATTCCTGTGGAGTGGCAACAGCCGGCCGCATTCCGCTGATGCTTCTCCTTTCCTTCTACAGTCCAATGCCCGCGCTTCTGCCAAGGCGCGGGCATTGGACTATCCGGCGATAGAAACAGGCACCCGCGCAAAAGTGCGGGTGCCTGTCAGCTTGTTCTCAATAGAATTCCTTCATGTACGCCTCGACATCCGCCCGGGTGCCCATATAGGGACCGAGGGTCTCCATCTTCAGGGAGACCAGCGCCGTGGCCGTCTTCAGAGCGGCGGGGATATCCTGCGTGAGCCGCTCTGTGACGTAGCAGGCAAAGGTGGTATCGCCGCGGCCGGTGCGGCCGGACAGGTTCCTGGCCTTGATGGGGCAGGTATAGATCTCCTTGCCGTCGTAGACCAAAACCTCTGTGTTATGGGTGATGAGGATCTCCTTGGCGCCCCAACTGTACAGCAGCTTGGCGGCCTCCGCCCGGTCCGTCAGACCGGTGAGGATCTCCGCCTCGGCAGCGTCGGTCTTCAGGAAGCGAACATAGGGCAGCATCTCCCGCTTGGCGGCCCAATCATGGTACACCATACCGCCGTTTTCCACACAGCGCAGCATGGTCTGCACATCGATGGCCACCATGGCGTGCTGCGCGGCGAAGGGGATCATCTCGTCGGTGATATCGCCGCCCACCAGGCCGGCCAAGTGCCAGATGGCCGCGTCGATCCGGGGCACCTCATCGGTGCGGTAGGGATCGATGACACTGTCCACCGTGGAGGTGCGGCGTTCCCGGTCCGGGGTGTGGTACACGTTTTTGGTGACAAAGGAATGGCTGCTGTGGAGGGGATAGACCGTGATGTTGGGAGCCGCCGCAAATGCCGCCTTCAAGTCTACCTGGGTGGTATCCGCCTTGGGAAGGACCGCGATCTTGTGGCCCATGTTGGCGGCGGCAAAGCCGGAGTAATACACCGCGCCGCCGGTGGCCCGGACCGTAGTGCCGTCATAATCCACATTGGTGTCCTGCGCGACCTCGCCGATGATCAGGGAATCAAACTGGCTCATACGTTTTCCTCCTTCCGGATCTTCTCGTCCGTGTCCACAAAGGACTGATATTTGGGGCTCCACAGGTGGAACTGCCGGGTCTCGATCATATGCTTATAAGCGTAAGAATCCTTCACCCGCTCCGGGAGGATCACACCCGCCTGGGCCTCGTCGCCGTCCCGGTGGGTGTCAGAGCCGGCCAGCCGGTAATATGCGGGATGACGCAGGCAAAGCTCCAGAGCCTTGTCGTTGTTGTTCTCATGGCGGGGGTTGCCGTTGATGATCTCCGCCCCGTGGACCGCGGTCTCCTGCACGGGGGCACTGCCCTTGCGGAAGGGGTGGGCGTGGATGATGAGCACCTGGTCGTGGAATTTGTCATAAAACTCCTGGGCGCTCATGCAGCACATATAGGGATTGGAGCGGAGCCACTGCTCGTCGATGCCATAGACCAGATAGTCGTTGTCATTTTCCGGAAACCGCAGCTCAGCACCCAGGATCACATCCAGCCCCACTTCATCGCCCCGCTTTTTGGAGGCATGATAACCGCTAAGGTAGTGGTCCATCACCGCGTCCCAGTTATGCTGGACATCGATGCGGGACAGGTACTCCGGATGCAGATGGTCCGTGACCACAAGGCCCGTGAAACCGTTGCGGACGTAGCGATCCACCACGTCCGCCGCCGGAAGGTGTCCGCACTTGCTGGTCTCAGAGGTGTGGGTATGGGGGTCGTAGAGATAACCGTTCATTTTCCTTACTTCCTTTTCATGATAGGTGCCCGGGTACTATCGGGCCTCCTGTTTTTGATCGTATATTTCCTTTAGCCCAGAGGGCGGCAGGTACCGCGCTTGATGAGAGTCGGCAGCAGGATCTGGTGCACATACCCCTGGGTCCCGTTTTCGATCTTGTCCCGCAGCATATCCACCGCCTGGACCGCCATCTCCCGCTTGGGCTGTTCGATGGTGGTCAGCTCAATACGGGGCATGCCCGTGGCGGTGATGTTGTCAAAGCCGATGAGACTCAGGCGGTTGGGGATATCAATGTGCATTTCGTCAGCCGCCTTCATAATGCCCAGGGCGTTGGAGTCCGTGGAGGCAAAGATGGCGGTATAATCCAGCGATTTGGAGAACAGGTCCCGGGCCAACTGGTAGCCGTTGTTGATGGAGGAGTGAGAAAACTCACTGTTAAAAAACCGCTGCCGAAGTCCCAGCTCCTGGCAGGCCTTCATATATCCCTCCGCCCGCAGCTGGTGAGTGGTGGAATGTCGGCGGCCAAAGTACAAAATATCCCGGTGGCCCAACTCATAGAGGTATTTGGTGCCAATGTAAGCGCCCCGGCTGTTATCCACAGCCACATAGCTCTGGGGCTGGTCCCGCAGATTCTCCGACAAAAACACCGTGGGAACCTGATCCGCGTAAGCCCGGATGTTCTCATAGGTCTTCGGACTCTGGGGTACGATGAGGATACCGTCCACCTGGCGTCCCAGCAGCAGCTTCACCACGGTCTTCTCCTGCTTCATATCGGGGCCGGAATTGCACAGCATGATATTGTACCCATGAGAGCGGGCACTCATCTCCGCGTAATAAGCCAGCTCTGAATTGAACTGGTTATCAATGGAGGGCACCACCAGGCCGATGAGGTCCGTCTTTTTCATGACCATGGAGCGGGCCACATAGTTGGTGGTATACCCCATTTCATCGCACAGCTTGATGATCCGCTCCCGGGTCTCGCTGCCGATCTGCGGGCTGCCGGAAAGGGCGCGGGAGACCGTTGCATAAGACACGCCGGCGGCCTTCGCAACATCTTTCAGCGTTACACTTTTCATACTCATCGTCCTTTTCACGCGACGAAAAATCGTAAACGTTTCCGCTTTTTTTGAACCAGCAGGCGGACCCGCGGTCCCACTCCTGCTGTCTATGAAAAGAATATCCGATTTTTCATACATTGTCAACATCAATCTTGGTTTTATCCTGCTTTTGGGCAGAAAACCGAAAATTTAACGTACTCTTTGGCATTTGGCATATTGACAAAGCGGCTGGTGTTCTTTAGAATAAAAACTATCAAAAGCCGCAAACGTTTGCAGCATAAAAGGGGGAATGTCCATGATCCGTGCAGTACTGTTCGATGTCGGCGGCACGCTCCATGAGGTACACCGGGAGCCGGAATTGGAGCTTGCCTTTTGCAGAGAGCTGCTGGAAAAGCTGTCCAGCAGCGGTATTTCTCTGTCCGTCACGCCTCAGGAGCTGCTGTCCCTGCTGCACCAGAACGCCGAGACCTATAAGCGCTGGTCTGAGGGGAGCCGGGTAGAACTCCCCGCGCCCCGCATCTGGAGCGAGTATTACCTGCGCCAGTTCCAGATCAGCGAGGAGCGACTGGCCCCCATCGCCGAGGAGCTTTCCGTCTGGTATGACGCCCACCGTGTCCGCAATGTCCCCCGCCCCCATATGCGGGAGACCATTTTCCGCCTGCGGGACATGGGGCTGGTCCAGGGCATCATCTCCAACATGATCTCCAGGACCTACGTCCCCGGTCTGGTGGAGCAGTACGGTATCCGCGAATGCCTTTCCTGCGTGATCGTCTCCGCCTCAGCCGGCATCCGCAAGCCGGACCCCGCCATCTTCCAGATGGCCGCCGAGGCCTGCGGCGTTCCCTGTGGGGAGATGGCCTATGTGGGCGACACCCTGTCCCGGGATGTGCTGGGCTGCCGCAACGCCGGCGTGGCACTTTCCATTCAGATCCAAAATCCCGACATGGCCTTCCGGGACGCGGCCTTTGTGAACACCGGCCTGGCTCCGGATGTCCGCATCAGCGACCTGGCGGAGATCCCGGACATCATCCGTACATATAACGCCTGACGCCCGGATATCCGTGCTTTGCTCCAAAGCTCTCATTCTATTCAGCAATCCAGCGCATATGGAGATCTCAATAATTAAAGGAGGACTTTATCATGACCCCCGATATTCAAACCATTTTTTTCGACGTTGGCAACACGCTCCGCATCGTCCTGAAGGAACAGGATTTTATCGACAAGGCGGAAGCCAGCCTGATGGAACTGATCCAGGCCAAAGAATCTCATGACGAGCTGTTCGCCAAGCTGGAGGAGCGGTGGAAGGCATACCGCAAAATGTCCAAGACCACCCTGCTGGACGCCTCCGAGGGAGAGCTGTGGACCCAGTATATGCTGCCGGAGTACGATCCCAACATGGTCTTCGCCAACGCGCCCCGCCTGACCCGCCTGTGGCGGGACCATGACGGCCGCCGCGTGGCCCGTCCTGACGCCGTGGCCACCATCCGGGAGCTGCGCAAGCGCGGCTACACCCTGGGCATCATCGCCAACACTGTCACGGAGACGGAGATTCCTGACTGGATGGCCGCCGACGGCGTGGCGGACTGCTTCAAGACCACCATCCTCTCCTCCAAGGTCCGGCTGCGCAAGCCCGACCCCGCGATCTACCACCTGGCCTGCCGCTGCATCGGCACGCCCGAGGCCAATTGCGCCTATGTGGGCGACAACCCGGTGCGGGATGTGGAGGGCACCCAGGCCGCCGGCTTCGGTATGATGATCCGCATCGACGAGCCCGACACCCTGAACAACGAAAAGGCCACCGGCAAGGAGTTTACGCCCGACCATGTCATCCTGAAGCTGAGCGACCTGCTGGACATCTTCCCCGCCAGAGGATAAGGAGCGGACAGAAAACACGCGGGCGGCCCGCGGCAGCCTGATCACGCATCTTCATGCGCCGCCGGGCCCTTTCCCGCCAAAAACTGAAAAAAGGAGACTGGACCCATGGATATGACCAAACGCTACAAGGGTGTATTTTTCGATTTGGGCGGCACGCTGCGCATTGCCCTGATGGATGAGCCTTACATGAAGCATGCCCGCCGCAAGATGGCGGAGATCGCCGGCAGCCAGCTGCCCTACGAGGAATTTTACCAGATCGTGGAAGAGCGCTATGAGCCCTATCGCAAATGGGCCTTGGGCGAAAACAAGGAGTCCGGCGACGAAGAGCTGTGGTGCAAATGGCTGCTGCCGGACTATGACCAGGACCGCATCAAGCAGGTCTGCCATGAGCTGAGCTTCCAGTACCGCCAGTGCAAGGGCCGCCGCGTCGTTGTGGACGGCGGCGTGGAGGTCATCAAGGGCCTGCACGACCGGGGCTACAAGCTGGGCATCATCTCCAACCTCATCGGCGAGAACGAGGTCCCCGACTGGCTGGAGGAGGACGGCCTGGCCCAGTATTTCGACACGGTCATCCTCTCCTCTGTCTGCCATCTGCGCAAGCCCTGCGCCGAGATCTATCGGATCGCCTGCGCCGACCTGGGCGTAGCTCCCGAGGACTGCGTGTCCGTGGCGGACAATGTCAAGCGTGACATCACCGGCGCCAAGGAGTCCGGTATCGGCTGCAACATCATCTTTGAGTCCCCTGAGAAAAAGCACGCCGTGACGTTCACCGAGGAAAACCGCCCCGACGCGGTCATCAAGGACTTCCGGGAGATCCTGGAGCTGCTGCCGCCCCTCAACTAAATCAATTTCGCGGACCGTCCGGGTTTTCCCGGGCGCGTCCTGCGTTCTGGAGGTCATAAATCATGAATACCGACATTCGTTACATTTTCCTGGACCTGGGCGGCACCTTCCGTGTGATCGACGAGGACCCCGCCTACCTCTCCGCTGCCAGAGCCAGGATCGCCCAGCTTTGCGGTGTGGAGACCGACGACCCCAACAAGTGGTTTGACGAGGTCATCGACACGCGGTACGACAAATACCGGGAATGGGCGCTGAAGTTCATGTGTGAGGCGCCGGAGGAAGTCCTGTGGACTCGCTGGCTGGCCTATGACATGGACCGGGAGCGGATCAAAAAAAACGCCTCCGAGCTGACATACCAGTACCGGCAGACCAAGGGCCGCCGCACTGTGGTGCCCGGCGGCGCCGAGACGGTGAAGGAGCTGTGCAGACGGGGCTACACCCTGGGCATCATCTCCGACCTGGTGGGCAAGCGGGAGGTGGACGAATGGCTGGACGCCGACGGTCTGCGCCCCTACTTCAAAACCGTCCAGCAGTCCTCCATCACCTACGTCCGCAAGCCCGGCCCCGCCATTTATTATTACGCCATGGAAGAGGTCGGCGCCCAGCCTGAGAACTGCTGCTATGTGGGCGACAATCTCAACCGGGACATCGTGGGCGCCAAGGCCTGTGACTTCGGCATGACCGTCACAGTGCAGTACAACAAACACAAGCCCCTAAAGCTGACGGAGGAAAACATGCCTGACGCCAAGGTATATGCCTTCCCCCAGCTGCTGGACATTTTCCCCGCCTGCGGTCAGGTGGCCGTGGACGCTCTCATCCTGCCCACTGAGGGGCAATAATCGTACGATAGGAGGTAACTTTTATGTCTGACTGCAAGCGCGGCGGCGCCCAGCTGGCGGAAGCCGTGAAGAACGCGTATACCCAGGGCCTGGATGACTATCATCTGGAGCCCATGCTGCTGGTGGAAAACGGCCAGCCCGTGGGCAAGATCCACGACCACGATTCCGTGGTGTTCTGCTGCCGCCGGGGCGAGCGGGAGATCGAGCTGACGGAGATGTTCACCGAGGAGGGCTTCGACAAGGTGGAACGCCGGAAGCTGGAGGACCTGTACTTCGTCATCATGACCATGTATCATGACAAGTTCAAGGACCTGCCCATCGCCTTCGCCCCTTCTCATGTGGTAAAGCCTTTGGCCCAGGTCCTCTCCGAGGCTGGCAAGACCCAGTTCCACTGCGCCGAAAGCGAGAAGTTCGCCCATGTGACCTTCTTCTTCAACGGCGGCGAGAACCAGCCCTTCCCCGGCGAGGACGATGTGTGCATCCCCTCCCCTAAGGGCATCGACTTTGACCAGAAGCCGGAGCTGTCCCTGCCCAGGGTGGCGGAGACTGTCAAGGACGCTCTGGGCAAGTACGATTTCGTGGTCACCAATTTCGCCAACGGCGACGTGATCGGCCACACCCAGAATACCGCTGCCAAGCTGGAGGCCTGCGCCCATGTGAGCCATTACCTGGACGAGGTGGTCCACGACGCCCTGGCCAAGGGCTATGTGGTGGCCGTCACCGCCGACCACGGCAACATCGAAAAGCTGTATACCGCCGCCGGCAAGCCTGACGGTGCCCACACCACCAACCTGGTTCCCTTTATCATGATCGACCCCGCCGACAGCGCTCCCATCTCCCTGCGGGACGGCTCTCTGGGCGATGTGGCTCCCACCGTGCTGGATGTCATGGGTATCCCGCAGCCCGCTGAAATGAGCGGCAAATCCCTGGCGAAAGGCAAGGACTGGGGCAAGGACCGGAAAATGCTCCTCATCATCTGCGACGGCTGGGGCCTGGGCACTGGTGATGAGGGTGATGCCATCCATCTGGCGGACACCCCCTACTGGGATTCCCTGCTGGTGGAGCAGTCCTGGTCCAAGCTGAACGCCTCCGGCCAGTTCGTGGGTCTGGGCGCCGGCAAGGCGGGCAATTCCGAGGCCGGTCACTCCAACCTGGGCGCCGGCCGCTGCGTCATGCAGGATGACGTTCGCCTGGACGCCGCCGTGAAGGACGGCAGCTTCAAGAAGAACCCCATCTTCCTGGAGGCCATCGACCATGCCAAGAAGAACGGCAGCGCACTGCACCTGCTGGCCTACCTGACTTACAAGTCCTCTCACGGCTGCATCGACTATCCTCTGTCCGTGTGTGAGATGGCCAAGGAGGCCGGGCTGGAAAACGTCTATTTCCACATCATCTTCGATGGACGCTCCACGGAGCCCGGTTCCGCCCCCGCCTTGCTGGCGGAGCTGGACCAGCGTCTGGACCAGATCGGCGTGGGCCGCGTCGTGGACGGCGTGGGACGCGGCGTGGTCCTGGACCGCGACAAGAACTACGACAAGGTCAAGCGTGCCTATGACGCCATGGTGGAAGGCACCGGCGCCCGGTACGAATAATGCATCTCTCCACCGCCTGGCGGTCAGCGATCCGGCTGTCCCCCGGGCGGTGGGCCTTTGAGGTGCCGCCGCTTCCGGCGGATCGGCGCGGCTTTGGGCGATGTCGCCACATTCTCTTGTTAAAAACCTAACTGTCATTGACGAATCCCGTTGGGAGAGGTAAAATATCAATTAGAAATGACTGCCGGTAAAGGCTGGTTGTTCCATCGCTTTGGCAATCGATTACCTGCTGTCTTTTTCCCCATGATTCGTGAATCCGGCGTCGGCGTTTTTCTTCGCGGTCCGGCGCTCAATTAAAAAAGGAAAGGAAGAAACACCCGATGAATGAGAAAAACTGCAAGGTCCTGGCAGCTCAGATTCGTCTGGAAACCCTGAAGGTCATCCACTCCCGTGGATTCGGCCATGTGGGCGGCTCCATGGATCTGGCTGACCTGATGGCCGTCCTGTATGGCGAGGTCATGAAATATGATCCCAAGAACCCCCGCTGGGAAGACCGTGACTGGCTGGTCATGTCCAAGGGCCACGCCGGCCCCGTGGCTTACGCCACCTACGGCATCATGGGCTTCTATCCCCTGGAGGAGGCCTACACCCTGAACCATCCCCACACCAAGTTCCCCAGCCACACCGACCGCAAGCTGACCCCCGGCGTGGACCTGACCACCGGCTCCCTGGGCCAGGGCGTCTCCACCGCCACCGGCGCGGCGCTGGGCAACAAGATCGACGGCCGCGACAACCACGTCTTCTGCATCATCGGCGACGGCGAGGCGGACGAGGGCCAGGTCTGGGAAGGCTTCCACTTCGCCTATGCCCACCAGCTGGACAACATCATCTACTTCATCGACAAGAACGGTTATCAGCTGGACGGCCCCACCGACTCCATCCTGGCCCACGGCGACATCGCCAAGAAGGCTGCGTCCTTCGGCCTGTACACCCAGGAGATCGACGGCCATGACGTGACCGCTATCTACAATGCCATCCAGAACGCCTACGCCAAGAAGGGCGTGCCCTCCTGCATCGTGCTGGATACCTGCAAGGGCAAGGGCGCTACCTTCGCCGAGCCCAAGCACGACCACTCCTCCCAGCCCAATGAAGAACAGTGGGCCGAGGCTCTGGCCGCCGCCGAGAAGGCTTACGAAGACGCCAAAAACGCTTAAAGGAGGGTGAGAGCAATGAACGTAAAACTGATTGGCAAACACGAAAAGGATTCCCGCGCCTGCCGCGACGGTCTCGCTCTGACTCTGAACGAGATGATGGCAGAGGACAAGTCCATCTGCTATGTGGACTGCGACCTGATGGGCTGCATCAACACCAAGATGCTCCAGAAGAACTATCCCGACCGGGCTTTCGAGGCCGGTATCGCCGAGGGCAACGGCGCCGGCGTGGCCGCCGGCCTTGCCGCCACCGGCAAGAAGGTGTTCTTCCATTCTTTCGGCACCTTCTCCTCCCGCCGCTGCTATGACCAGATCTACATGTCCGCCGCCTATGCCGGTCTCAGCGTCCGTGTGCTGGGCTCCGACGCCGGCGTCACCGCCGCGTTCAACGGCGGCACCCACATGCCTCTGGAGGATGCCGGCATGTATCTGAGCATTCCCGAGACCACCGTTCTGGACCCCGCCGACTATGCGCAGCTGGCCAGCATCACCCGCCAGCTGGTCAATGTGGAGGGCGTCTCCTACACCCGCTTTGTCCGCAAGGGCATCATCAAGGTGTATGACGATGGCTCCGAGTTTGAGATCGGCAAGGGTGTTGTCCTCCATGAGAGCGACAAGGATGTGGCCACCATCATCACCTCCGGCATTATGGTGGATGAGAGCCTGAAGGCCTATGAGGCTCTGCAGGCCGAGGGCATTTCCGTCCGCGTCATCGATATGTTCACTTGGAAGCCCCTGGATGAGGAGCTGGTCATCAAGGCCGCCAAGGAGACCGGCGCCATCGTCACCGCCGAGAACCACAACGTCACCTGCGGCCTGGGCAGCGTAGTGGCAAACTGCCTGGCCAAGAACTGCCCCACCATTCAGGAATTTGTGGGCGTGCAGGATGTGTTCGGCCAGGTGGGTCCCCAGGATTTCCTGATGGACGAGTACGGCCTGCGTGCCGCCAACATCGTGGCCGCCGTGAAGAAGGCTGTCGCCCGCAAGTGATCCCCCGCTGACTTCTTCCCCGGCATTTGCCGGGGAAGCGTCAATAAAAATATTTTTATTGTTAAAGGAGAGTTGATTCCAATGGCTATGGATGCTTTTTCCGCCTCTCTGATGGCTGACAAGCGTGAAATCATTTTCGCTCCCACCGTGTACAAGTTCCAGACCTTTGCCCAGATGGCCGAGGAGTTCAAGCTGAACGAGCGGGACGTGGTCCTGACCAACGAGTTCATCTACAAGCCCTTCATGGAGGAACTGGGTCTGAAGTGCAACTTCGTGTTCCAGGAAAAGTTCGGCGCCGGTGAGCCCTCCGAGGCCATGATCCAGACCATGTACGACGCCATCCCCTACGACTCCTATGACCGCGTTATCGCCGTGGGCGGCGGCGCCATCATGGACCTGTGCAAGCTGCTGGGCTGCAAGCGTCCCGACACCGTGCACAACCTGTACTTCAAGCGCTTCCCCGTTGTCCACGAGAAGGACGTTATCGCCATCCCCACCACCTGCGGCACCGGCTCTGAATGCACCAACATCTCCGTGGCCATCGTCAAGGACGAGAAGGACGGCGTGCTGACCGGCGGCGAGACCAAGCTGGGCCTGGTTTCCGATGACATCATCCCCAACAAGGTCTGCCTGATCCCCGATCTGCTGCGCACCCTGCCCTACAAGCCCTTCGCCTGCTCCGCCATCGACGCTCTGGTCCATGCCACCGAGTCCTTCCTGAGCCCCCACCGCAAGACCATCACCAGTGAGCTGTTCAGCGAGAAGGCCATGGACATGATCCTGAAGGGCTTCAAGCTCATTGATGAGAAGGGCCAGGATGCCCGCTTCGAGTATATGGATCAGTTCGTCACTGCCTCCTTCTACGCCGGCATCGCCTTCCTGAAGGCTGGCTGCGGCCCTGTCCACGGCATGAGCTTCCCCCTGGGCGGCACCTATCACGTGCCCCACGGCGAGAGCAACTACATGCTGTTCGGCGCCATCATGGACTACTATGACGAAAAGAATCCCGACGGCGAGATCATGCGCTTCAAGGAGCTGGTGGCCAGCATCCTGGGCTGTGAGGTCAAGAACGCCATCCCCGAGATGAACGCCCTGCTGCAGCGCATCCTGCCTCTGCGTCCCCTGCGGGACTGCGGCTTCACCGAGGCCGACTTCAAGACCTTCCCCCAGTCCGTGGAGACCAACCAGCAGCGCCTGATGACCAACGCCTACTATCCTTTCGATCTGGAGAGCGAAGAGGCTATCTACCGCAAGTGCTTCTAAGCTGTCAGAGCGGCGAACGCAAACAAAAAACAGCGTGTCCATCCTGTGATGGACACGCTGTTTTTTTGCGGTTCAACTGCGCTTTTGCGCCGGGACCACCGCAGCCGGATGGTTCTTCCAGTGCTTGTAATACAGCGCACCAGAAACCCCCAGCCCCAGGAGGACAGGTGCCGGCACTGCCTGCACAAAGAACAGAAGGAACAGCTGCCTGGTCTCCGGCTCCCCCCGCATCAACAGCAACATGGTGATCAAGCAGGCAGCCGCCAGGAGGAACATCCAGACAAAGCTGGCTGGGATCAGGCGCTTTTCCTTAAAAAGCCGCCAGGGCAGCATGCAGACAGCCGTCCCCACCAGCGCGGGCACCAGTGCCTCCGTCAAACAGGCCACCACTGTCGGTGCGCCGGACACCAGGGCATCCAGCGGATCCAGCAAAAAGGCAAACGCAATGACATAAACGGCGATATAGACCCAGCACAGGCAAAAGGAGTACAGCAGCAGCGTACTCTTCACCTTGCCGTTTTCCGTCATTTGAAAGGCTGACCAAAAGCTGTCCGCCGCCTTTGTGACCTTCTGGTTCCACTGCTCGTCTCGAATGGGATTGATGCCCTTGCTCATATGGGAGTTCCTCCTTTGGATAAAAAGGGTGGGCGGCGCAAAGCCGCCCACCTTTTACAATATTCTCACTGTCAGAACGTCAACGAGAAGTATATCAATTAGTTAGGGCTCTTGCTCAGCCAGTAAGTCCACATATCCTGAACGTCGGGATAAATGGCGTAGATGGCATCGATGTCGTTGGCGCGGGCACCCAGCTCAGGCAGCTTGGCGGGGTTCTTCTTGTCCTCAACGTCATCACGCAGAGGCCAGTTGCCGACCTTGGTGAAGGGCTTCAGGCCGCCGCTCTCACCATCAGCGCCGCCGGTGATGTAGCGGATGAACAGACGGGCGCCGGCAGGGCTGTTGGTACCGGTGACAACGAACATGGACTCGGTGTTCAGCAAAGCGGTGTAAGGGGCCAGGTTGATGCACCAATCGATGTTATAGCCGGACTCCTCCTGGTTCTCGATCTTGCCGGCGGAAGCCAGGCACAGAGCGGGATCTTCAGCGGTGGAGTTGTGAACGGCCAGCACCAGCTCGTCACCGTCGCCGATGAAGGTCATCTTGGCCTGGCTGAAGCGCCACAGGTACTCCACGCCGGCGTTGTTCTCAGGAACATCGAAATCGAAATCGTCAGTGCTATAGGTGTACTCCAGCTTCTCACCGTAGCAATCCTCATAGGCCTTTTCCATCTCTTCCGCATTGTTGATGAAGCTGGCGAACAGGGACAGGTACGCGGACTCCTGGCCGATCTCCTTGGTGAACAGGCGGAAGCGCTGATTGCCGTTCTCGTCCTTCTCAATGATCTGCCACCAGTTGTCGATGGGCTGGCCATCGGGGAACGCGGCGGTGTTGTAATACCAGAACGCCTGAGAAGCATACAGAGGATAGCTGTACTTCAGATTCGCGTCCTCAATGTGCTCGCAGATGTCGCGGGGATAGAAGGGCTCAATAACGCCCTGGTTGTACCACTCATAGAAAACGCTGCCGTTAACGTCCTTGGTCTGCAGCACGTCGCCGGTGACGTTGCCGCTGTCATGCTCGATCTTGGCCTTGCTCAGCACCTCGTCGGAATCCAGGTCGGAAACAATAATGTCCAGGCCGGGATACATCTCTTCGAAGGGCTCCTCAGCCTTCAGCATCTTGGAAGAAGTGGCATAAATGTTGATGGTGGTATCTTCCTTCAGAGCCTGCTCATAGAGCTGCTCGTCAGTCATGTCGCTCCACTCATCCCAATAGGGGCCATAAAACTCTTCGCCAGTCTCGGGATCAACGCCCATCTTCAGGTCTGTCGAAGCCTCAGCTTCCTCTTTCTTACCGCAGGCAGCCAGGCTCAGTACCATGACCGCTGTCAGCAACAGTGCAAAAAACCTCTTCATCTTCATCGGGTCTTCTCCTTTCGTTTTAAAAACATGTAGGGAATTGCCGTGCCTGGGACATCTATAAACTCGCGGTCACACCGCGCGCTTAATGAGGCGGGTGGTCTCTTTATTATAAACGTTGATCTTATTCTGGTCAATAATAGCCCAGACCTGCTGATCCAGCTCATAGTGCGCCTGACCGATCTCCTTGGACAGGAACTCCTCCTCGCCTGCCTTCAAGGTGACGATGGTCTCGGAACCGGCTGGCTGGCTGGCATAAACGGTGACCGGCAAAGCACCCTCCACAGGCTCCCGGGAAATGAGGATCTGCTCGGGACGGACAGCCAGCACGCAGTCGAACTCGCCGCTGGCGGGCCTTTCCTCGTCGGTCAGATGCTCGCCAGGGAACGTATGACCGCCCAATTCGCTCTTGACCACCAGCTGGCCGCCCTTCATCTCCGCCTTGCCGGGGATCAGGTTGATGCGGGGGTTGCCGATGAAGTCCGCGGCCTCCAGATCGATGGGGTTGTTGTACAGCTCCATGGGCGTGGACACCTGGTTCAGCTCGCCTGCCTTGAACAGGGCGATCTTGGTGGACATGGTCAGGGCCTCGGTCTGGTCATGGGTGACGTAGATGATGGTGGTGCCCAGCTGCTTGTGCAGGCGCTGCAGCTCGGCGCGCATGTCGATACGCAGTTTGGCGTCCAGGTTGGACAGAGGCTCGTCGAGGAGCAGCAGCTTCGGGCTGGAGGCCACGGCGCGGGCGATGGCCACGCGCTGCTGCTGGCCGCCGGAGAGCTCGGTGGGATAGCGGTCCTTGTACATGTCGATGCGCATCATCTTCAAAGAATCCATGACGCGGCGTTCGATCTCCGCCTTATCCATCTTCTGAATCTTCAGGCCGAAGGCGATGTTGTCATACACGGTCATATGGGGCCACAGGGCATAGGACTGGAACACCAGATTCAGTCCCCGCTTGCTGGGCTCGGCGTAATACGCGTCATCCGCGTTGATCATCTCCACGCCGTCGATGGTCATAATGCCGTTCTGAGGCTTTTCCAGGCCGGACACCACACGCAGCGTAGTGGTCTTGCCGCAGCCGGAGGGGCCCAGCAGCGTCATGAAGTCGCCGTCCTCGATGGTCAGGTTGATGTCCCGCAGGACGTGGTTGCTGCCATAGAATTTATCAATGTGCTTTAATTCAATACGACTCATATCGTTCTTTCCTTTCTGTCAATAAACACGGTTCCCGCGGCTTACCAGCTCTTGCTGATATCAGCACCGCCGATCTTGTTGGCAGCGATGTAGCACAGCAGGATGTACAGCAGCACGACCACGGAGATGGCGTCGGACATCTGGTTATAGCCTTCCTGAGAATAGGTGAACGCCAGATAGGACAGCGTCCGGGTGGTAGGCGTCATCATGATGATGATCAGGTCCAGCTCCTTGGCGATGGAGATGAACACCAGCATGAAGCCGGAAATAAAGCCGTTCTTTGCCAGGGGGATGATGATGGAGGTCATCCGCTTCCAGAAGCTGGCGCCGGCAATATCCGCCGCCTCTTCCAGCTCCACACTGATGGAGAGCATGTTTGCGGTACCAGACCGGCTGGCAAAGGGGAAATGCTTGACCACGGAGGTCAGAACGATCAGAGTAAAGGTGCCATACAAAGAGGGGATCAGGCCACCCAGATGGGGGGTGCTGAACATGGAGAAGTACATGGTGGAGAACGCCACGCCGCTCATCAGATAGGGGACGAACACCAACTGCTCGGTGAGGTTGCCGTACCACTTGCCACGGCCGCGGGAGCTGATATAGCCCAGGAACTGGCCGCAGAAGGCGGTGATGATGGAAGCGATCAAAGACAGGCGCACCGTGTTCCCCAGGGCGCTGCTGAACTCGGGGTTGCGGAAGATGCCGGGATAGTTGATGTATCTTTCCGCATGGTCGGGCGTGCCGATCCAGTTATACAGCGTCAGGTTACTCATACTATAGCCGGCGCCGGTGGTGACCTGGAAGGTCTCCATAATGAGCACGAAGAAGGGCATCACCATGGCCAGGAACAGGAACACGAACAGGAACGCCATCATGGGCTTCTTAGCCTTGCCCAAAGGCATCAGTGTGCTGCGGCCACCCTTGCCGCCCACGGTGGCATAGGACTTGCGGACGCCGATGATGCGCTGGTTGCCCACCAGGATCAACGCCGCCAGACCCACCAGAACGATGGACATAGCATAGCCCACGCCCTGGGGCCCTTGGTCGATGAACACGCGCATCTTGGTGGCCAGGGTGTAGTAGCCGATGCGGTTGCCCAGGTTGGCGGCCACGCCGTATGTACCGATGGACTTGGAGATGGTCATGACCAGTGCGGACAGCACGGAGGGCATGATCAGGGGCAGGGTGATGTGGCGCAGGATCTGGGCTTTGTTGGCGCCTTGGATCTCACCCATCTCCTCCAGCTCGGAGTTGATGGAGCGCAGCGCGCCGGACACCTGGATGTAAGAGAACGCGTAGTAGTGCATGGACATGCACAAAATAATGGCGATGGGGCCATAGGCCAGCCAGTCGGGAATGGGTATGCCCAGACCACACAGGAAGCCCTCAGCGCCGCTGGTCTTGTTGCGGAACACTGCCAGCCAGGCCAGAGCCTTCGTCCAGGAGGGGATCATGTAAGGAACGGTGACCAGCAGGCCCAGCACCTTTTTGCCGGGGATATCCGTGCGGATCATCAGCCAGGCCAAAACGGAACCCAGAGGCACGGAGATCAGCGTCGTCATAGCGCCGCAGAACAGGGAGTGCAGCAAGGGCTCCAACAGGACGGCCTTGCTCAGCTTGCCAGTCAGCATATATTTCCAGTAGTACAAAGTGAAATCGCCCACGTGGCCATCCACGCGCCGCAATTCAGACTGGGCCAGAGTAAATGTGGACTTGATCATGGTCAGCAGGGGGATCACGATCAGGCAGAACAGCACGATCAAACTGACCAGAACGATCATATTGAACGGGTTGCGCACCACGTTCAGAATCAGGTTCTTCAGCCGCTTCTGTGTCAGCGGCTTTTTGGGAAGGGTATTCTTTGACACGATAACACCTCTTTCTGTTTTCTGCCGGGAATCACGCCTGTTCTTATTTTCTTGACATCCTCACATCCATTCCCACACATTTTTGCATGTACGGGGCCTTGATCAGGGGCCTCAAATTGTGCAAACGTTTACGCTTCACTGAATCAATTATAATGCTTTTTGAAACTGTTTGTCAATTGATATGTTCGCCAGTTCGCCCCTGCTTTTTTATTTGATTTTACCAAACAATAGTTGCTTTCCTCATCTATATTACAACTATTTTAATTAAAATTGCCAGCAGTTCGCCCTCCTGTTTTCCTGCACCTTTTTCCTGGTCCCACCTGTGAATATTCGCATTTGCAACTGTTTTTACCCCATGGCAGGCAGTCGGGCGGCGCATCACGCCCACAATAGAGCATCATACGCCGCCCGTTGCAAAAACACACGCGTTCTTTTGTCAAATATCTGTAAAATACGCCCACTGGGCCCGGTACAGTCCCGCGTACACGCCGCCTTTCGCCAGCAGCTCCTCATGGGTCCCCTGTTCCGCCACGCCGCCGCCATCCAGTACCAGGATGCAGTCGGCGCCCCGGATGGTGGCCAGCCGGTGGGCGATAACGAAGCAGGTCCTTCCCTTGCGCAGGTTCTCCATGGCAAGGCTGATGGCCCGCTCCGTTTCCGTGTCCACGTTGGAGGTGGCCTCATCCAAAATAACGATGTCCGCGTCCGTCAAAAAGCACCGGGCAATGGCCAGCAGCTGCCGCTGCCCCTTGGAGATGCCGGCGCCCTCGTCGGTGAGGATGGTGTCGTAGCCATCCGGCAAGGACATGATGAACCGGTGGATGCGGGCGGACTTGGCCGCCTGAATGACCTGCTCCCGGGTGGCTCCCGGTGTGCCGTAGGCGATGTTTTCCGCAATGGTGCCGCCGAACAGCCACGTCTCCTGCAGCACCAGGGCCAGACGGCGGCGCAGACCGTCCCGGCTGTATGTAGCAACCGGCACGCCGTCTATGGTGATCGTGCCGGCCTGGGGCGCGTAAAACCGCAGCAGCAGGCTCACCAGGGTGGTCTTTCCCGCGCCGGTGGGCCCTACCACCGCCGCCAGGCTCCCCGCCGGAATGTGGGCGGTGAAATCCCGCAGCACCGGTCGGGTCGGATCGTAGCCGAAGTTCACATGGTCAAAGGCAATGTCGCCTTTCAGATCCTCCGCCGCCACCGCTTCCGGACCGTCAGCCGCCTCCGGCTCCTCGTCCAACAGGTCCAGCACCCGCTCCGCAGCCGCCGCGCTGGCTTGAAGCTCGCTGAGCAGGTTGGCCGCTTCCCGGATGGGGCCGGAGAATTTCCGGGAGTACAGCACAAAAGAGGTCAGGCTGCTGAGGGGCAGCGTCCCACGCAGGTACATCAGTGCTCCGAACACGCTGACCGCCGCCAGAGACAGGTTGTTGATGAAATTCACGGAAGGCCCCAGGGACGCGCTGGCCCGGTCTGCTCTGTAATAGGCGTCGGAGGCCTTTTCATTGTAGGTCTCGAACTGGCGGATATCCGCCTCCTCCACCCCGTAGACCCGGATGGACTGCTGGCGGGCCAGCCGTTCCTCCGCAAAACCGTTGAGGGCGCCCAGTTCCCTGGACCGCAGGCGGAACAGGGGATGGATGCGCTTCATCTGGACCCTTGTCAGCACCACGGACAGCGGCACCGTCACGAAAAAGACACAGCTGAGCCGGGCAGACAGAAGCAGCAGCATGGCAAAAGAGCCCACCACTGTCAAAAAGCTGGTGGCGATCTGCAAAAGGTCCGTGGAGATGGTGGCGTTCACCGTATCCACATCGTAGCAGATACGGCTGATGAGATCTCCCGCCGGATGGGTGTCAAAATACTGCACCGGCAGCTCGCTCATGCGGTCGAAGGCCGCTTTGCGCAGGTCGTGGGACACGCCCTGGCCCATGCGGAGCAGGCCGGCGGACACAAAGAAGCTCAGCAGGGACGACAGGGCGTAGCAGGCCAGCATCCCGCCGCAGTTGGCGAATACGCCGGCAAAATCCACCCCTCCCGCCTCAATGCCCACGGCATCCACGGCCCGGCCGGACAGCATGGGCGCCGCCAGGGACAGCAGGTTCGTGGCCACCAGCAGCACCGCCAGACCCGCCAGGTGCCAGCCGTAGGGCTTCAAAAACCGGGCCAGGCGTCGGATGAGATGCTTTTTCATAGGGCGCCGCCTCCCATCTGCAATTCCGCCATATGGCGGTAACGCTCACAGCGGGTCAGCAGGTCATCATGGGTGCCCTGGTCCGCAATGCGGCCATCCTCCATCACCAGGATGCGGTCCGC
>JAETPK010000019.1 GCA_021771265.1 Oscillospiraceae bacterium | reverse complement strand
CGCTGGAGCTCAAAGGACTCCGGCGTGGTGCGCTCCGTGGGGATGACCTGGCCGCCGATCATGTTCTGATTCGTGCCGATCAGGCCCACCTTGGCCCCGGTCTCCCGCTCCAGAATGGACTTGAGCAGATAGGTGGTGGTGGTCTTACCGTTGGTGCCGGTGACGCCCACCATGGTCATGGCGTCCGCCGGATGGCCGAAAAAGTTGGCGCCCACCACCGCCAGGGCACGGCGGGAATCCGCCACCCGGACAAAGGGCACATCCTCCTCCGGCGCCTTTTCGCACAGCACCGCCGCCGCGCCGGCGGCCATGGCCCTGCCGATGAAGGCGTGGCCGTCAGCGGCGAAGCCCGTCATGGCCACGAACAGGTCACCGGGCCGGGTGGTCCGGGAATCATAGCTGACATAGGCAATGTCCATCTCCAGATCCGCCGTGGCGTCCAGAACCGTCAGGCCTTGCAGTAATTCTTTCAATTTCATAGGTAGATACCCCTCTTTCCGGTATTGGCCCCTGGGGGCCGCATCCATTATATACGGAGTATTTTGCAAAATATACAGTGGATCGTGCCAGGAATCATGTAAAAGTTGTTATTTCGTCAATCCAGCACCGTGCTGTCGCCAAATCGGACGGTGACAACACTGCCCGCCTCCACCTGGGTGCCCTCCGGAACGCTCTGGCTGATGGCGTGGACGTTGCCGGAGGAGGTGGAAGTAGCGCCGGTGACCTTCATGATAAGGCCCGCGTTGGTCAGGAGCTGGTTGGCCTCCGAGGCGGTGCGGCCCACCACATTGGGGACCGCGCAAAGCGCATCGGATTTCTCAGCCCCCAGATACAGGATCACCGTGGCGTTATTGGGGATGATGGCGCCGCCGGCCGGGGTCTGGTCCGTAACGGTGTCCCCGTTTCCCACGGTCTTATAGGCGAAGCCCACGCTCTCCAGCTTGGTCTTGGCCTCCGCCGCCGTCTTGCCCACCACGTTGGGCACGGTGGCGTCGGCGCCCACCAGCTGGTCGGCGGTATAATCCGGCTCGACGCCAAGGTACGGCAGGATCTCGCCCATGATCTGGCTGGCGGTGGGCGCCACCATGTTGCCGCCGGAGACATAGGTGCCGGTGGTGCGGCTGGGCGTATCCATGGTGATAAGCATAATGACCTGGGGGTCATCCGCGGGCGCGAAGCACATGAAGGACACCACCACGTCGCCGGTGCCGGTCTTATCGGCAGTGCCGGTCTTTCCGCCGATGCGGTAGCCGGCCACCTGGCCGTTTTTGCCGGTGCCTTTGGCCACCACGTACTCCAGGCACTGGCGGACCTTGGCGGAGGTCTCCTCGCTGATGACCTGGCGAACGGGGGTGGAATCGTGCTGGGAGACGATGTTGCCGTCATCGTCCAGGATCTGGTCCACCACGTAGGGGGTGTACAGATAGCCGCCGTTGACGCAGGCTGCCTGCGCCCGGATCAGCGCCATGGGCGTGACATTGAAGGTCTGGCCAAAGGAATAGGAGGCCAGGGAGACCACGTTGGTGTTGAACTGCTCCCGGCTGGAGAAAATGCCGCTGACCTCACCGATCATGTCCACGCCGGTGGGCTCCATGAGGCCGAAGGACTCCAGATAATCGTAATAGCGGTCCGTGCCGATCTTCAGGCCCATGGCAATGAACGCCGGGTTGCAGGAGTTGCCGACGGCCACCTCCAGGGTCTGGGTCCCGTGGCCGCTGCGGCGGGAACAGCCGATCGGCTTGCTCCACCCCGGGACCCTGACGGAGCCGGTGCAGGTGAAGGTCGTGTTCATGTTCACCAGGCCCTCTTCCAGAGCCGCCGCCAGAGTCAGCGGCTTGAAGGTGGAGCCGGGCTCATAGGTGGAGTCGATGCACTTGTTGCGCCATTGGGTGTTCAGGGTATTGCTGTTGGCCTTGCTGACCGCCGCCTCATAGTCCTCCTCCGCGGCGTAGCTGCCCTTGTTCTGCTCCAGGTCCGCCAGCGTATCGTCCAGCTTGGCCTGCAGCTTTTCGTCGTAAACGGTGCCGTAGTCGTTGAGGTCATAGTTGGGATAAGAGGCCATGGCCAGGACGGCACCGCTGTTCACATCCATGACGATGCCGGTGGCGCCGTTGGCGGCGTCGAACTTATCCGTCATGCTCTCGACGCCCTTCTCCAGGTAGTACTGGATGTTGCTGTCCAGGGTCAGCACCAGGTTTTTGCCGTTTTCCGCGTCGTAATACTGCTCATACTGGTAAAGCAGATCGCTGCCGGCGGCGTTTTTGGCGGTGACCGTCAGCCCGGCGGTGCCGGAGAGAACGCTGTTGTACTTGGCCTCCAGGCCCACGCCGCCCTGGTTGTCGCCGTCCACGAAGCCGATGACGTTGGCGGCCAGGGAGCCATAGGGATAATACCGTTTTGCGTCCGGCTGCATCCAGACGCCCCGCAGCTTCACCCGCTGCCCCTCCGGGACCTCGTTGCCCTCATCGTCGATCTCTCCGTTGATGAAGCGGCGGACATCGTTGGCGATCTCCTGGTCCACCTTTTTTTTCACCATCTCATACTGGGAAAAGGTCCGCTCCATTTTTTTCAGGATCGTCTCCTGGTCCACGCCCAGCAGCCGCTCCAGCCCCCGTGCGATGTATGCCGCGTCCCGGACCTCGCCGGGAATGTAAGACGCGCCCTTTTCCTTTGCCTTCGCGGCGGCGGTCTCCTGCTTTTCCTCCTGCTCCTCCACGAACTCCACGATGTCCTTGGGGGAAACACACACAGTCTCCGCCGTGGCGGAGATGGCCAGCGGCAGGCCGTTGCGGTCATAAATGGTGCCGCGGGACGCTGTGACCACGGTGCTGCGGGTCTGCTGGGTCACGGCCTTTGCCTGCAATTCATCATGCTGGTTGATCTGCAGATCATACAGCTTCCAAAACAGCAGCAAAAATGTGACGATGCCCAGCAGCGCCATCATCAGAAGCGTCCGGCCGCGGATCACCTGGTTGGCTCTGCGGGCAGCTTCACTTTTTCTGGGGAATGTTTTTGCCATGGCTTGCGGCCTCCTGTCTTGTCGCAAACGGGGAGTAAGAAAGCGTACCTTCCTTACTCCCCACTGTCAGTGCATTATAGTGCGGCGGTCAGTCGAAATATTCCACCACCGTGTAGAAACCGTGATGCAGTGATGTCAGCAGGCGGCTGAGGACGCCGGGTTCGGACTGCTGGTACACCACGGCGCTGTCGCCGTCGCTCAGGTCGATGTAATAGATCTGGCTGCTGCTGGGCTTGCTCATACCGGCAGCCTCCGCTGCTTCCTTCACGCTGTTGAGGTCAAACATCCGCTCGTACTGAGCAGTGAGGGTGACATTTTCCGTCTCCAGCGCGCTCAGCTGCTTTTTCAGCGCCACGGTCTCCGAGGACAGGCCGGTCAACTGGATATAGCTCATGAGCACCAGCACCGACAATGCCGCCACCGCCGCGAAGCCCACCACGGAAAACACGGACAAGTGCTGCCGGGGGCGCGCCTGCGCCTTGGAAACGCTGCGGACCTTGGGGCGCTCCAAAACCGCTTCCCGCTGAGCAGGCGCTTCACCGGCGTGTCCCAGCTCCCGTTCCCGGAGCTCCCGGTCCAGATCATATGCCAGACTGCCGTATACGGCGTTTCTGTGATTGTACCGCAGGTCCTTCGCTGCTGATGCCACCTGGGGTCCCTCCTCTTTCGTATCACACGGTTGTGGCCTGTCCGGCCGCTTCAAATATCAAACGGTTCGCATTTTTCCGCCACCCGCAGCTTCGCACTGCGGGCCCGGGGGATTTCTTCCCGCAAAAGCGCCGCTTTTCCGGGAGCCCTGTTTCACTCAAATCGTCAGGCAAAGCCCGCCGACTTCAAGGTTTTGGCTGCCGCCAAAACACTTGGACGCCGCGCCTGCGGCGGGGCGGAAAATCCTGCTGGCGCCGTCAGATATCAAACGGTTCACACTTTTCCGCCACTCGCAGCTTCGCACTGCGGGCCCGGGGATTTCTTCCCGCAAAAGCGACGCTTTTCCGGGAACCCTGTTTCACTCAAATCGCCAGGCAAAGCCCGCCGATTTCAAGGTTTTGGCTGCCGCCAAAACACTTGGACGCCGCACCTGCGGCGGGGCGGAAAATCCTGCTGGCGCCGTCAGATATCAAACGGTTCACACTTTTCCGCCACCCGCAGCTTCGCGCTGCGGGCCCTGGGATTTCTTCCCGCAAAAGCTCCGCTTTTCCGGGAGCCCTATTCCACTCAAATCGTCAGGCAGAGCCCGCCGATTTCAAGGTTTTGGCTGCCGCCAAAACACTTGAACGCCGCACCTGCGGCGGGGCGGAAAATCCTGCCGGCGCCGTCAGATATCAAACGGTTCACACTTTTCCGCCACTCGCAGCTTCGCGCTGCGGGCCCTCGGATTTTCCGCCAACTCCTCCTCGCCGGAGACGATGGGCTTGCGGGTGATGAGCTTCACTTTTGGCTTCTTGCCGCACACGCAGACGGGGAAATTCGGCGGGCAGGTACAGCCCCGGGCCATGTCCTGGAGCGTACGCTTGACGATGCGGTCCTCCAAGGAATGGAACGTGATGACCGCCAGCCGTCCGCCGGGGTTCAGGCCCTCCACCGCCGCGCGGAGCATAGGGGGCAGGGCGTCCAGCTCGCCGTTGACGGCGATGCGGATGGCCTGGAAGCTGCGCTTGGCGGGGTGCTGCTTTTCCCGCAGGGCCGCGGGGGGCATGGCGGACTTGATGATGTCCACCAGCTCCAGAGTGGTCTCCACCGGCCGGGTCTCCCGGGCCCGGACGATGGCTCTGGCAATGGCGGGGGCGTATCGCTCCTCGCCGTATTCAAACAGGATGCGGCGCAGCTCGTCGCCGCTCCAGGTGTTGACGATCTCATATGCCGTCAGGGGGGCCTCCAGGTCCATCCGCATGTCCAGCGGAGCGTCCTGCATGTAGGAAAAGCCCCGGGAGGCGTCATCCAGCTGGGGCGAGGATACGCCCAGGTCGAACAGCATCCCGTCGGCGCCGGAGGCGCCTGCCTGCCGCAGGACGCCGCCCAACTCCGAAAAATTGCTGTGGACCAGCGTCACATGGTCCATGTATGGGGCCAGGCGGACCTTTGCCGCCTCGATGGCCGCCATATCGCGGTCGATACAGATGAGCCGGCCGGTGGCAAGCCTTCGGGCGATCTCCAGAGAGTGCCCAGCGCGGCCCAGCGTACCGTCCACATACACCCCGTCGGGGCGGATGTTCAATGCTTCGATGCACTCGTGCAGCAGCACGGGCTTGTGGGTGAATTCCATGGCACCTTACCCCCGGTTCCGGCGGGCCCGGGCCAGGGCGTCCATAGCAGCCGCCATATTGTTGCTGCTGAGCATCTCCTGCTCCCGCTGGGTCCAGGTATCCTCGTCCCAGATCTCCGCGAAGGAGTTCAGGCCCACGATGGTGGCTGTCTTTTTCAGGTTCGCGTGCTTGCGCAGGTTGGCGGGAATGAGCACCCGGCCCTGGCCGTCCGGCTCACAGGGCACCGCGTTGGCATACAGCAGCGTCAGCGCCCGGGCCTCGGTGTAGGGCAGCTCATCCATATCCTCGGACATCTGCTCCCACTTGGCCTCGGGATAGATAGTAAGACACCCTTCCGCGCCGATGGTGATATAAAAGAGGTTTCCCAAAGCCTCCCGCATGGCGGAGGGGATGACCAGGCGGCCCTTGGAATCGATGCTGTTATTGGATTTTCCCATCAGCCGTGCCATGGACGCCGCCCCCCTTTTTTCTGTTTTTAGGGTCTATCCAGGGTTTATCTGCCACTTAGATGCACAAATTACCCACAAATCCCCACCATGTATTTTGAGTATAAGCGATATTTTCCCGGAATGCAAGAATTATTTTACAGGTGGAAACCTGGAAAAAACGTCCATTTTTCGCTGTTTTGCGCCTAAATTCGTCATTTAAAACAGTTGTTCGACTGTTGTCCCGTCGGTTTACGTAAAATAACGAGCAGCGTCCAGCACAACATGTTGTGCCGGGCGCTGCTTTTTCTTGACGTTCCTACAAAATCTTGTTTTTATCAAAAAAGTTTCACTGGAATCTTCGTCGTTTTTTACAAATTTTTTGGTTATGGTCGACCAGAGGAAAGCTCAGTCCTCCTGGGACGGGGTCTCAGAGGCGTTTTTCCCCTCCAGCTTGTCCCGTTGCTCCTGCATTTTCGCGGCGGAGGCGGTACGGAACCGGACCCGGGACTGCTTCACCTCGTCCAAAGCGGCCTGGACGGCCTCCTCCGTGCGGGCCAGGGCGTCCTCGGCGTATTCATTGGCCACCTGATAGAGCTGGCGGGATCGCTCCTCCGACCGGGCGATGATCTGCCGGGCCTTTTCCTTGGCGGCGTAGAGCACCTCGCTCTCGGAAACCTTGGTCTTGGCCTCCAACTCCGCCTGGCGCATCATGCGGTCCACGTCCCGTTTGGCATCGTCCACAAACTTCTCCCGTGCGGCCAGCAGTTCCTGAGCCCGCTTGATCTCCACGGGCAGGGCGGCCCGCAGCTCGTCCAGCAGGTCCAGCATCTCGTCCCGGTCCACGATGCTCATGTTGGGCTTCAGCGCCGGGGACTTGGCGTCCTCAATGCGCTCGTACAGCATATCGATCAGGCGGTTGATATCATTTGCCATATGGATTCATCCTTCCTTTTTCCCGATAAAGTCCCGCACCAGGGGAATGATGGATGCGGGCAGGTATTGCTCCAACGGCTGGCCATACCGGATCATCTCCCGGGCCATGGAGGAGCTGAAATGCTGATAGGCCGCCGATGCCGGCAGCAGCAGGGTCTCAAGTCCCGGATGGATGCCCTGGTTGATGAGCGCCATCTGGTATTCCACATCGAAATCCGATGTGTTGCGGACGCCCCGGACAATGGCGGTAGCGCCGTGGTCCACGGCGAAGTCCGCCAGCAGCCCCGGCCACAGCTCCGCCTCCACATTGGGCAAATCCTCCACAGCGGCACACACCAGCCGGAGTTTTTCCTCCGGTGTGAACATCTGGTTCTTCTTTTCGGCGTTGGGACTGACGCACACGCACACCCGGTCAAAACAGGCGGCGGCGCGGCGGATGATGTCCAGGTGTCCCAGGGTGATGGGATCAAAGCTGCCGGAGCAGATGGCTGTTCTCATGGGTCATTCCTCGTTCTGTTCATTTCCGCCTCGGCGGTACAGGGTCAGGGCGATCTTTCCGTAGCGGTAGGTGCGGTGGAGCCGGTACGGCGGCGCCAGAGCCGGCAGCACCCGGTCCGCAGGATGCTCTGCTGCAATTATACCATGCGGCGCCAGAATGTCAAACTTTGCGATATGGGCGATGGCGGGCTCCAAAAGCCCCGCGGCATAAGGCGGGTCCAGGAAAATAATGTCAAATGGCTGCCGGACGCTTTTCAGATACTCCATGGAATCCCCCGCGATGACCCGGGCCCGGTCCTCCAGCTCCGTCAGACGCAGGTTCTCCCGGATGAGCCGCACGGCGTCGGCCCGTCGGTCCACGAGCACGGCGGAGGCTGCGCCCCGGCTGAGACATTCGATGCCCAACTGGCCGGTACCCGCAAACAGGTCCAGGACCCGCCGGCCTTCAATATCAAATTGCAGGGCGCTGAACAGCCCTTCCTTCACCCGGTCAGTGGTGGGGCGGGTCTCCATGCCCTCCAGCTCCTTGAGCCGACGGCCCCGGGCGCTTCCCGTGATCACGCGCATGTGCTCTCCTCCTTCCGGTGTTTCCACTCCCGCAGCAGGCTGGAGAGCAGGTACAGCCCGAGGCCGCTCCAGACAAAGCCAAACAGGATGGCGTGGGTGGTAGTGAACTCCTCCCGGTACAGCAGCACGGACAGCAGCAGCTGCAGCGTGGGGTTGATATACATCAAAATACCGGAGAGGGTCATGGGCGTGGACTTGATGCCCTTGGCGAAAAACAGCAGCGGCACAGTGGTGACCACGCCGGCGGCGGGCAGCAGCAGCCACTGCCACCCGTGGAGCACGCCCACGGCGCCGGCACCCCGGACCTCCGCCGCCGCCATGAACACCAGGGCGGCGGGAGACAGGACCAGCGTTTCAAAAAACACGGACACACCGGCATCCACATGGACGCCCTTTTTGATGGCGCCGTACACGGCAAAGCTGCCGCCGATGACGAGGGCCACCCAGGGGATCTGCCGGTAGCGGAGGATGGTGATGACCAGGCCCGTGAACGTCACCGCCACGGACAGCCACTGAAGGCCCGTCAGCCGCTCCCGGAACACCGCGGTGCCCAGCAGGATGGCCAGGATGGGGTTCATGTAATAGGCAAGGCTTGCGTCCAGCATATGGCCGCTGTTGACAGCCCAGATATAGGACCCCCAGTTGACGCACACGAAAACGCCCGCCAGGGCCAGGCGGCCCAGCTCCCGCCGGTCCCCCAGCACGGCCCGGACGGCGCCGAAGCCCCGCCGCGCCGCCAGAATGACGGAGATGAACACCAACGACCACACAATGCGTCCGGCCAGGACATACAGAGAATCCACCGCGGCCAGCAGCTTCCAGAAAACAGGCAGGACGCCCCAGAGGACATAACACGCCAGCACATACAGCGGGCCCCGCTCCATAACGACACGACCTTTCCGCGCTCCGCGGCGGCGCAGCCCGGAAACGACTCATAAATTCTGTCCTATTTTACGTCAAAATTTCCCGCATTTCAATAGCTGACACAGGACTTTTTGGGACTTGTACTTTACAGGGGAATCGTTTATAATAGAATTCTCAAAGTATGTATACTCCATGGAAGGGCGGTCCACCGCCCCTTCCTGTCAATACCGGGAAAGAAAGGACGTTCTCATGATTCAATTTAAATCTGATCAGGGTGAGATCTCCGTCAGCAGTGCCGTGTTCTCCAACATCACGGGCATCGCTGCCACCAACTGCTTCGGCGTCAAGGGCATGGCTTACCGCTCCATGACCGACGGCCTGGTGCATCTGCTGCGCCGGGAAGCCATGAGCAAGGGTGTCAACATCACCTACCACGACGACAACTCCATTTCCATCGAGCTCCACATCATTGTGGAAAACGGCGTCAACCTCCCCGCGGTATGCAGCTCTATCATGAATGAGGTGCGCTACGTTGTCACCAAGAATACCGGCGTCACCGTCAAGGCCGTTGACGTGTGCGTGGATTCCATGACCCTGTGAGGGAGGAAATAACGACATGAACGATCAGATCACCGGCGCGCTGTTCAAGCAGATGGTGCTCCACGGCGCCGCCGCCATCACCGCCCAGAAGCAGGCCATCAACGACCTGAACGTGTTCCCCGTCCCCGACGGCGACACGGGCACCAATATGTCCATGACCATCGGCACCGCCGTGACGGAGCTGCGCAAGATCGAGCCCGCCACCCTGACCAAGGCTGCCGATACCACCGCTTCCGCCCTGCTGCGGGGCGCCCGGGGCAACTCCGGCGTTATTTTGTCCCTGCTGTTTCGCGGGCTGTCCAAGGGCCTGAAGGGACGGGAGGCCGCCGACGCCGCCACTTTTGCCGCCGCCATGCAGGAGGGCGTCTCCGCCGCCTACAAGGCCGTCATGAAGCCCGCTGAGGGCACCGTCCTCACCGTGTCCCGCCTGGCCTCCAAGGCCGCCGTGGACGCCGCCGGGGAGGAGACCGATGTGGAAAAGGTGTTGGAGGAAGCCATCCGGGTGGGCTACGAGGCTCTGGCCCAGACCACCGACATGAACCCCGTACTGAAAAAGGCCGGCGTGGTGGATGCCGGCGGCAAGGGCTATCTGCTGATCCTGGAGGGCATGCTGGCCGAGCTGCGGGGCGAGCCCATGCCGGAGGCGGAGGAAGAGAGCAAGTCCCAGGATAAGGCGGACTTCGCCGCCCTTTCCGCCGAGGACATCACCTTTACCTTTGACACCGTGTTCATCGTCCGCAAAACGGTGGACCGCTCCCTGGAGCCCCTGCGGGCCTATCTCAACAGCATCGGCGACAGTCTGGTCATCGGCGAGGATGACGAGGCCTTCAAGGTCCACGTCCACACTGATATTCCCGGCAGCGCCCTGAACGAGGCCCAGAAGTACGGCACCTTGGAGCTGGCCAAGATCGAGAACATGCGCACCCAGGCGGAGGACCTTGCCGCCGGCCGGAAGGCCCAGAGCACCGATGACCTGGACCAGGTGGAGGCCCAGCTGGAGAGCGCTCCCGCCGGGGAGGGCGAACACACCGTGGCCGCTCCCGAGAAGAAATACGGCTTCCTGGCCGTCTGCGCCGGCGAGGGCCTTGCGGCGGTATTCAAGGACCTGGGCGCCGACGGCGTGGTGTCCGGCGGCCAGACCATGAACCCCTCCACCGAGAGCATTCTGGCAGGGGTGGACAAGATTCCCGCCGAGACCGTGTTCGTGCTGCCCAACAACGGCAACATCATCATGGCCGCCCAGCAGTGCGACGCCCTGACGGAGAAGACCGTCATCGTCATTCCCACCAAGACCGTTCCCCAGGGCATCACCGCCATGATGAACGTGGACTTTGAGGCTCCCGACGCGGAGACCCTGGCCGCTGCCATGACGGACAGTCTCTCCACCGTCACCACCGCCCAGATCACCTACGCCGCCCGGGACTCCGATTTCGACGGCTTCGACATTAAGGAGGGCGACTATCTGGCTCTGGAGGAGGGTAAGCTCTTCGGCACCGACAGCCGTCTGGAGGCCCTGCTAGAAAAGCTGGCGGCAGACGCCGTGGAGCGGGAATCCTCCTTCATCTCCTTGTACTTCGGCGAGGATGTGTCCGAGGAGGACGCCCAGAAGGCGGCCAGCGTGTTTGAAGGAGCCTGCCCCGGCGCGGAGGTGGCCATCCTCTCCGGCGGCCAGCCCGTTTACTACTATATCATCTCCATGGAATGATCCAATAGACAAGGACCGGGCCAAATGGCCCGGTCCTTGTTTTTATGTTTCGTACCAGATCAGCATGCTCAGCCAGACATCCCCTTCCCCCGGATTGTGATAGCTGTGGGGCTGGTCCGCCGGAAACCGCAGGGAATCTCCATTTTCCAGCGTATAGCGCTCCTCTCCCACGCCGATCTCCGCCCGGCCGGAGAATACCGTCACGTATTCCTCAGACCCCGTCAGATGAGGCGCGGCCTCCAAACGTCCGCCCTTCAGGATGTGGATGCGGTAGATCTCAAAGGACTTCCGCTCATCAAACAGGAACGTCGGGTAGTTCACGTACCGGCCGTCGCTCTCCACCACAGGGTGGATGTCCCCGCCCCGCACCACCACGGGCTGTTCCCGCGCCTGGTCCACCAAGCTGGTAAAGGAGACCTTGAACCCATTGGCGATCTTCCACAGCACGGAAATGGTGGGGTTCACATCCCCCTTTTCGATTTGCGCCAGCATACTGCGGGATACCCCTGTGGCCGCCGCCGCGGCGTCCAGCGTCATTTTTTTCTGCTCCCGAATACGCTTCACATTTTCAGCAACCGTCAAATTGATATCCATATAAATGATGCCTCCGCCATTGACAAAATATCGGACTTATAGTACATTATAAGAGAAATCCGATATCCTGGATCTTTCGTCCTTTATATGGTACACCAGAACTTTCGCAGGGTCAAGGCATCTTCTCCCCCAGCAGCCTGAAGGCACATCTACTGTATCAAATATTTCACACAAGGAGCGATATTTATGACTTACACGTTGGAATTGGCACAGGCACAGGAACTGAACGTCTGCACAGGGATCATCGACGCGGGCAGGGCCTTCCAGCGAGAGCAGGGCTTCGTCCAGTGGACCGATGATTACCCCAACCGCGCGGTCCTTCAAAAGGATATAGAGGACCAGACTGGCTATGTCCTGAAAGTAAACGGTCAGATCGCAGCATATATGTGCGTTGATTTCCGCGGCGAGCCTGCCTATGATGACATTGATGGTGCGTGGCAGACGGCAGAGCCTTATGCTGTGGTCCACCGGATGGCCTTTGATGCCGCATACCGGGGCCAGGGCCTGGCGGATATCACCTTCCGGCTCATTGAGGGCCTGTGCCTGGAGCGGGGCGTCCGGAGCATCCGCGTGGACACGGACTTTCCCAATAAGCGGATGCAGCACGTGCTGGCCAAAAACGGCTTCCGGCAGCGGGGCGTCATCGTGTTCCAAGGCAGCGGTAAACTGGCGTATGACAAAAGCCTGTGAGTTGCGGGCCAGCGCCATGCCGGAACGCTCCGGCCAGCCGCTGGTTTTTCAGAGCGGCACGCCGCTCTCGGTGTGCCGCTCTGTGAACAGTTAAGCGAAACGTTTAGGCAATTTTATGTCCGCCTGCTTTTCGGATATGGGGCCCTCACGTCCGTGCGGCCCAGCAAATAGTCTACACTGGTGTCGAAATAATCGGCCAGGATCGACAGTGTCTCGTAGGTCATTTGCGCTTTTCCGGCTTCATACCGAGAATAGGTCTGCTGACTGCATCCCAGTTCCTTTGCCATTTGCGCCTGTGTTCTGTCACTGTCCTCCCGGATATCCCGCAGTCTCAAATACATCTCTCCATCACCCGAAAGCATGATTGCCAAATCCAGCGGTTTTCGCATTCCTCATAATCGTTTGCTTTTGGGATACGGTGTTCTTACGTCCGTGCGGCCCAGAAGATAGTCCACACTGGTTCCAAAATAATCAGCAAGTTGATTCGCAAGCTCCAACGGGAGAGGGCGCTCTCCCCGCTCATATTTAGAATACAGGCTTTGGTCACAATGTAGTTCTCCCGCTACAGCCTTTTGTGCCAAATCCAGGTCCTCTCGCAGCTCTCGGATGCGCAATTTCATGATTATCACCCAAGCTCAGTATATTTTAGGTCAATCTGTCTATTGTCTTTTTGGACAATATGTCCTAAAATATGCATTGACGTGAGTATATGCCGGATTATAAAGAGATGTATCTGACCATGGCCCGGGAAACCGAGAAAGCCATCCGCATTCTGGAGGCGGCTCAGCAGCGCTGCGAGGAGCTGTATATCCAAGGTGAAGACCCGGAGCTGGTGGTCCTGCCTCGGCAGGATGAGAAATAAAAAAAGAAGCTCTCTGATGTTCAGAGGGCTTCTTTTTCTTTTGTCTGTTACGCCAGGAAGCCCTTGAGGATGCAGTCCTCAGCTTCTTCCTCCGTCAGTCCCAGGGTCTCCAGCTTTAAAAGCTGCTCGCCGGCAATCTTGCCGATGGCGGCCTCGTGGACCAGCTGGGCCTCGGTGCAGTTGGCGGTGATGGCGGGGATGGATTTGATCTTGGCCTCCCCCATGATGATGGAGTCGCACTGGACATGGCCGAAGCACTGGGCGTTGCCCACCATACGGGGATAGAACACCTGGCTGGAAGTATCCTGGGCCACGGAGCGTGAAATGACCCGGCCCTTGGAGTTCTCGCCGTCCAGGACGATCTCCATGTCGCTCTCGGCCGTCTGCTCCCCGTGGGTCAGCAGGCGCTCGGTGACGACGGCCTCGGCATTCTTACCGCAGACGATCTTCGTGTCCCGCTTCGTGGAGTCGATGCCCCGGATCTGCGTGGTGTCCATCTGGATGGAGGCCCCCTCCTCCAGATACACCACCGTCTGGGGGTTCATGACGCGGCCGCCCTTGCCGTCGCCCTCACCGTAGTGCTTTTCCGTGTAGTGGACGTGGGAGTTCTTGCCCACGTAGAAGGTATGGAGGCCGTCGTGGCGGCTGGTCTGGTCGCCGCAGTTATGGATGCCGCAGCCGGCCACGATGTCCACATTGCAGTTCTCGCCGATATAAAAGTCGTTATACACCATTTCCTCGATGCCGGGCTTTGTGATGATGACGGGAATGTGGCAGGTCTCGCCGACGGTGCCGTCCTTAATGCGGATGTCGATACCGCTCTTGCCGTCGGTCTTGCTGGTGATCTCGATATGCTCCGTGGACTGGCGGCCGTCGCAGCCGGAATCCTTGCGGATGTTGAAGGCGCCCACAGGCTTGCCCAGCATGTCCGCGATCTTTTCCAGAAGCTCCCGGTCGATCTCGTTTTCCATCATTGCGCGTCGCCTCCCTTCGTCAGTACCGGGCAGGTGCCCAGGGTGTCCGCCAAAATTTGGGGCAGAATGTCCGCGGCGCTGCCCCGGTGGCGGATGGTGCCGTCACCCACCACGATGACCTCGTCCGCCAGGGAGATGATGCGCTCCTGATGGGAGATGATGATCATCGTGGCGCTGCCGGTGGCGTGGATCTGCTCAAAGGTCTCCGTCAGCCGGGCAAAGCTCCACAGGTCGATGCCCGCCTCCGGCTCGTCAAAGATCATCAGCTGGCTGCCGCGGGCCAGGATGGTGGCGATCTCGATGCGCTTGACCTCGCCGCCGGAGAGGGAGACGTCCACCTCCCGGTCCAGATAGTCGTTGGCGCACAGGCCCACCTTGGTGAGGTACTGGCAGCACTTGTCTTTGGACAGCTTCCCGTCGCCGCTGGCCAGGGTCAGCAGGTCGCGGACCGTCAGGCCCTTGAAGCGGGGAGGCTGCTGGAAGCCATAGCTGATGCCCAGGCGGGCCCGCTCCGTGATGCCCAGGTCCGTGATGTCCTGCCCGTTCCAAAGGATCTGGCCGGAGGTGGGCTTCACCAGACCCATGATGATCTTGGCCAGGGTGGTCTTGCCGCCGCCGTTGGGGCCGGTGAACACCACCAGCTTGTGGTCGTCGATGGTCAGGGAAATATCTTTTAAGATCCCCAGCTCACTGTCCCCTTCCCGGACAGCATAGCTGATCGATTTCAGTTCCAGCATGAAATGGAACCTCCTTTTTGGCAAAAATGCTCATAGCTTGTCTATTTTAGCAGAAGCAAATGAAAAAAGCAACGCGGCATCATCGTTTTCCCCGGGTATTTTAACCAAAAGCACGGATTTCCACCCCCCGCCTGTCCGGCAGGCACGGTTTTGCCGCCGCCGCATATACTTAAGGGAAAGGAGGGACCTGTTATGGAACAAGATCTGCACCGTCCCCAGGTCTATGACTACCGCCAGTACGACCGGGTGTGGCAGCGGGTGGCCCCCACCCTGGAGCCCTATCCCGGCATGGACCAGGCCGCGCCAAGCGTCCCGGAGGTCCGGGCCGAGACGCCGCCTGCCGCCCCGGCCCCCACGCCGCCGGAGAGCCAGCCGTCTCCGCCGGAGGGCCAGCTGCCCGGCGCCCAGCCAAACCCCTGCTGCATGGGCACCGTCGCCGAGGAGATGCTGGAGGTCCTCACCGGCTTCATTGAGGAATCCCTGTCGGACCGGCAATACTTTCTGGCCATCGCCCGCCAGGGCCCCGTCTGGGCCCGGCAGCGGCTGCGGGACATCGCCGATGACGAGGCCTCCCACGCCCGCCGGCTGTTGGCGGCCCACTATCTCATCACCGGCCAGTGTTACCGCCCCGCCGTCCGTCATGGGCCTGTGTGCACAGGCCAGTGGTGCGCCGCCCTGCGGGAGCGCTACCATCTGGAGGCGTGCAACGGCTTCAACTACGCCCGGGCCGCCGACGGCACCACGGACCCCTGCCTCAGCCGCCTTTTGAATGAGCTCAGCGCCGACGAGTACCGCCATGCCGACACCATCCTGCGCCTGCTGGAGCGGAGTCTGCCGGGCTGACATTTTTCGTTGCGCCGGCGGCGGGAATATGGTATGATACCCATAGTGATACGCCGCATGGACGGCAGGGAAACGGAGGACACAAAAGGATGAACAAGATCATTACCATCAGCCGCGAATACGGTGCCGGCGGCCACTCCATCGGCAAGCAGGTGGCCGAAGAGCTGGGCATCCCCTTCTATGATCGGGACATCGTCCGGGAGACCGCCAAGGCCAGCGGCTTTGAGATCGGCCTGATAGAGGACGAAGGCGAGGAGATCTCCAAGACCGGCTCCATCCTCAAGAGCATCTGCGCCGTCTCCAGCTCCAACTACCGGGACACCCAGGACGCCATTCACGACGTGCAGCAGGCCATCATCCTGCGCCTTGTCCAGGAAGGGCCCTGTGTCATTCTGGGCCGGTGTGCCAATGTGGTCCTGCAGGAGGCCGGCATCGACTGCATCAACGTGTTCATCCACGCCGACGATGTCCACCGGGCCGTGCGGGTCAGCGAGATGACCGGCAGCACCAATGCCACGGAGATCCAGCGCCTCATGGCCAAAAAGGACGCCAGCCGCCACAATTATTACAACCATTACACCGGCAAAAAGTGGGGCGACAGCCACAATTATCACATGACCCTGGACAGCGGCGCCCTGGGCTATGACACCTGTGTCAAGCTCATCGTGGCCGCCGCCCGGGCGGAGGACTGAGCCAGCCATACATCCCAAGCCCGGAGAAAAATTCTCCGGGCTTGGTTTTTGCCCCGTTGCCGCGGGAATCATTTTGTGCTATACTTTTTCTGATTTTAAAATGCAGCGGGAGGACGCCATGTTTACCGGATTCACCGACGCGACCGTGGACTTCATGTGGGGCATCCGCTTCAACAACGAGCGGACCTGGTTCGAGGCCCACAAGGATCTGTATCTGACTCAGTTCTACCAGCCCATGCGGGAGCTGGGCGAGGAAATGTATGACTTCATCCGGGAGAAGCGGCCGGACTACGGCCTTATCTCCAAGGTCACCCGCATTTACCGGGACGCCCGCCGGCTCCATGGCCGGGGACCCTACAAGGAGAGCCTGTGGTTTTCCGTGGAGCAACCCTCCGAGCAGTGGACGGCCCATCCCACCTTCTGGTTCGAGCTGTCGCCGGACTACTGGGCCTGCGGCATGGGCTACTACATGCCAAAGCCTGTGACCATGGCCAAGCTCCGCGCCCGCATCGACCGGGACCCCAAGACCATGGAGACCCTGACCCGGCGCCTGAACGGCCAGCAGGAGCTGACCCTGGAAACGGAGGATTACAAGCGCCCCCGGGCCGCCGCGCCCTCTCCCCTGCTGGAGCCCTGGTACAAAATGAAGTCCTTTTCCATCCTCCACCAGGACAAGCTGACGGAGGAACTGTTCAGCCGGGAGATCGTGGACCATCTAAAGCGGGACTTTGCGTTTTTGCTGCCCTACTACGACTACTTTATCACCCTGGACGGCGACCCGGACCCCCGGGAGCCCTGAACAGGCTTGCAAAGTTGGGAAAAAGCAGGTATACTGGCAGCAATTTCATTCACAAAGGAGCGATTTCTCTATGAGAGCATGCCCTGACAGAGAAGCGGCCCTGGGGCTGCTGAAAACATACAATTCCGAACCCTTCCACATCCAGCACGCGCTGACGGTGGAGGGCACCATGCGCTGGTACGCCCAGGATCTGGGCTACGGCGAGGATGCGGATTTCTGGGCCACCGTGGGCCTGCTCCACGACGTGGACTTTGAAAAGTGGCCGGAGGAGCACTGCAAAAAGGCCCCGGAGCTGCTGGCGGAGATCGGCTGCTCCGACGAGCTTATCCACGCCGTCTGCTCCCACGGCTTCGGCCTCTGCTGCGATGTGGAGCCCACACATGAGATGGAGAAGGTCCTCTTCGCCGCAGACGAGCTGACGGGCCTCATCGGCGCCGCCGCCCGGATGCGCCCCAGCAAGAGCTGCCAGGACATGGAGGTCAGCTCCCTGAAAAAGAAGTTCAAGGACAAGAAGTTCGCCGCCGGCTGCTCCCGGGAGGTCATCCAGGACGGCGCGGAAAAGCTGGGCTGGACTTTGGAGGAGCTGATGGACAAGACCATCCAGGCCATGCGCTCCTGTGAGGACAGCGTCAACCGCGCCATGGAGGCTCTGTGAGCAAAATGAACAAAAGGGAGGCGGCTCCCTTTTTTCTTGTGTTTTCAACCGCCCTGTGATAAGGTACTACCATGAGTGCATATGAATTGATCCGCTCCCGCCGGCAGACGCTGGCACTGGAGATCACCCGGGACTGCCGGGTGCTGGTCCGCGCGCCCCTGCGGATGAGCCAGGCCCGCATCGACGAATTCGTGGCCGCCCACGCGGACTGGATCGCCCGCCACCTGGAGCGGCAGCGCCAGCGGGCCGCGGCAGCGCCGCCACCCCCCACGGCGGCGGATATCGCCGCTCTGAAAGCCCGGGCCAGGAAGGTCCTGCCTCCCAAGGTGGCCCACTGGGCCGCCGTCATGGGCGTTCAGCCCACCGGCGTCAAGATCACCGCCGCGCAAAGGCGCTACGGCAGCTGCAGTGGGAAAAACAGCCTGTGCTTTTCCTGCTTTTTGATGCAGCAGCCGGAGGAGGCCATCGACCTGGTGGTGGTCCACGAACTGTGCCACATCCGGGAGAAAAACCACGGTCCCGCCTTTTACGCGCTGCTGGCCCAGTATCTCCCCGACTACAAGGAACGCAAAAAACTTTTACGATAAGGAGCCATCACCATGAACAAACTGGATCTTTCCCAGCAGCTTCGCAGCAATCCCTATCCCGGCCGGGGCATCGTCCTGGGCCGCAGCGCCGACGGCAGATACGCCGTGGCCGCCTACTTCATCATGGGCCGCAGCGAAAACTCCCGGAACCGGGTGTTCACCGTCACGGAGGACGGCATCCGCACCGAGGCCCACGACCCCTCCAAGATGACAGATCCCAGCCTCATCATCTACCATCCCGTCCGCCTGGTGGGTAAGGAACTGATCGTCACCAACGGCGACCAGACGGACACCATTCGGGACGGTCTGCTGGCAGGCCAGGCTTTTGCCGCCGCTCTCCGGACCCGGGAATTCGAGCCGGACGGCCCCAACTACACCCCCCGTATCTCCGGTCTCATGAGCCCCGACGGCAGCTTCCAGCTGTCCATCCTCAAGTCCGCTGACGGCGACTCCAGCTGCTGCCACCGGTATTTCTACACCTACGACCATCCCCTTGCCGGCGAGGGCCGCTTCATCCACACCTACATGGGCGATGGCGCCCCCCTGCCCTCCTTCGAGGGCGAGCCGGAGCGGGTAACACTGGACGCCCCCAGCGCCGAGGCCTTGGCGGAGCAGATGTGGGAGGCCCTGAACGAGGACAATAAGGTGTCCCTGTTCGTCCGCTATACCGATCTCGCCGACGGCCGGTATGAGCAGGTCCTCAAAAACAAGTTCTGAAAAAACGTGCCGTGAGCTAATCTCACGGCACGTTTTTATCAGCTTCCGCGGTCTTTATCCGCCGAAGGGCGCAGTATCCCGCGTCAGGGGCACCTCCGGCCGGGCCGCCGTCACGGCATCCAGCAGCACATCCGCCTGCTTCTGCTTCTCAAAGACGAACTCCTGATAAAACTCCCCATCGTAAAACAGCCGTACCCGGACCACCGGCAGCTGCTTGCCGCAGCAGCCGGTGACACTGAGGGCGGAATTTTTGCTGATGACCCGGTCCACCGCCGCGTAAGGCAGATATCTGGTGCCCGGGAACGCGGGGAAATAGGCGGCCTGTGCCCCCACGCGGTACTGTGCCACCCGGTTGGCGCCGCGGTAATCGCGCTCCGCTCCCTCCAGCGTGCAGGAAGCGGACAGGGATCTCATTTGGAAAATCGGCATTCGGCGGACCTCCTTTGAATCATTTTGCTTCATCATAGCGGATCTTTCCGGTTTTGTCCGTTGCATTTGCCGCTTTCTGTAAATTTCCGTTCCCCTTTTATATTCCTGCCTCGTTCTATGATCGTAAAGCAGCCAGGGCTGCCAGACAAAATATCATTTATTTTTGATCACATATTTTCTTCCAAACAAATGAGACAACAAGATCGGCCGCTATCACTATGGCAGTGATTATAAACATAGTGCCAACTTCCCGCACGGATGTAAGCCATCCAATTTGCCAAAAAACAAGGCAAATAATACTCATGATCACGACGGCTCTTAAAATCTGCATGATTGTCTTTTTCATGTTTCTTTACTCCAATATGTTTTGATGCTTTTAACCGGGTATGGCTTGGCAAGCGATACAGCTCAAATCAGCCGATGATCATATTACCTGACAAGTCCCGGTTTATCAAGTTTATCATACGATCATGCGAAACCGTCCGCAGGAAAGCGTCCATACAGCTCTTTTAAGCAGAAACACAACGGCGCATCGAGCTCTCAGCAAAAAGCATCCCCGGCCGCGGCCGGGGATGCTTTGCAGCTTATTCCATGGGCGCGCCGCACTGGGGGCAGAACTTGCTGTCGGACTCGGCGCCGCAGATGGGGCACTTCTTGCCGGCAGGCGCGGCCTTCTCCGCCTCGGGCACTTCCTCCTTGGCGGGCTTGCTGGCTTCCAGCTCGGCGATCTTGGCCTTGCCGGCGGCAACAGCTTCCACCAGGTCACGGACGGCATCGGGGATCTCGCCCTCGTACTCATTGACGAACCACTCGCCAATGGTGCGGTAATTCTTGTCGATCTCCTTCTGCTCGCCGGCGATGGCAACGCTGATCTTCGTCAGTTCGGCGGCATCCTTCGCCTTGTCAGCGGCCAGGTTGGCCACGTCCTTTGCCTTTTTGGTCAGTTCATCAAAAAAAGCCATGTGGAAAACTCCTTTCGTTTTATCGCACAGGATGGGATTCCGTTTCCTTCCAATTTTCCTGGTTGTGGTCAGTATACCCCACTTTCCAGGAAAGCGCAACAAATTTCACGCGATGTTCACACTTCGTTTTCAATCCATCCGCAGGCGCGGGACACCGCCCGTCTCCATTGTGCGTAATCGGTCTGGCAGGCCGCCGCGTCCCGCTGGGGCCGGAACACGAACTGGCTGCGGCGGAGGGTCTCCAGCTCCTCCGTGCCGCTCCACACACCGACGGCCAGCCCCGCCAGAGCCGCCGCGCCGAAGGCGGTGGTCTCCACCTGGGCGGGTCTGTCCACCGGCAGCCGCAGCAGGTCCGCCTGGGTCTGCATCATGATATCACTGACGGAGGCGCCGCCGTCCACCCGCAGTGTGGTGATGGGGCAGGGGGCGTCCTCGTCCATGGCCCGGACCAGGTCCGTCACCTGGAAGGCGATGGAGTCCAGCACCGCCCGGGCGATGTGGGCCTTCGTGGAGCCCCGGGTCAGCCCCAGAATGGCCCCCCGGGCGTACATATCCCAGTAAGGGGCGCCCAATCCCGTAAAGGCCGGCACCACGATGACGCCGCCGGAGGAGGACACGCTCTCCGCCAGACGGTCGCACTCCGGGGCGCTTTGAATGAGACCCAGCTCGTCCCGCAGCCACTGGATGGCGCTGCCGGCGTTGAACACACTGCCCTCCAGGGCGTAGGTGGTCCGCCCGCCCAGGCACCAGCCCACGGAGGTCACCAGGCCGTGGCCGGACCGCACCGGCTCCTCCCCCACGTTCATGAGGGTGAAGCAGCCGGTGCCGTATGTATTTTTCGCCTGGCCGGGCCGGAAGCAGGCCTGGCCAAACAGGGCCGCCGGCTGGTCACCGGCGCTGCCGCAGATGGGAATGCCCGCCAGGGCCTCCAGTCCCGGAATGCCGGAGGCCACGGTGCCGTATACCTGGCTGTTGGGACAGGGCATGGGCAACAGGGACAGCGGGATGTCCAGCGCGCCGCACAATTCCGGGTCCCACTGGAGGGTGTGGATGTTGAACAGCATGGTGCGGGAGGCGTTGGAGTAGTCCGTCACATGGACCCTGCCGCCGGTGAGGTTCCAGATGAGCCAGCTGTCCACAGTGCCCGCCCGCAGTTCCCCGTTCTCCGCCCGCCGGCGGGCGCCGGGCACGTTGTCCAGCAGCCAGCGAAGCTTCGTGCCGGAGAAGTACGCGTCAATGAGGAGGCCCGTCTTGTCCGTCACCACCGGCCCGAGGCCGTCGGCCTTCAGCCGGTCGCAGAGGGGCGCGGTGCGGCGGCACTGCCAGACGATGGCGTTGTGGGCCGGCTCCCCGGTCCGGGCATCCCACAATATGGTGGTCTCCCGCTGGTTGGTGATGCCGATGGCGGCGATCTGCTTGGGGTCGATGTGGGCGCTGTCCACCGCCTCCGCCAAGGCCCGCTTCTCTGTTTCCCAGATCTCCATGGGGTCGTGCTCCACCCAGCCGGGCTGGGGATAGATCTGGCGGAAGGGATGCTGGGACCGGGAGACGATATCGCCTGTCCGGTTGAACAGGATGGCGCGGGAACTGGTGGTGCCCTGGTCCAGGGCGATCACATAGGCTTCCATAGGACACGTCCCTTTCTTGTATTCCTCCGGCGCGCTTTTTTCTGGTATTTTGCCGCCGGGTGTGATATGATGTGCGCATGATCAGGCGGAGTGGTCCGCCTTTTGATCGATTATATCACAGGAAGGCGTGGTTTTCCATGGTGCGCAGCGAATTCACCTTTCTCTCCGCCGACGGCAGGACCCCTATCCACGCGGTGGAATGGCTGCCGGAGGGCCCGGTACGGGCAGTCCTGCAGATCTCTCACGGCGTGGCGGAGTACATCCTTCGGTACGAGCCCTTCGCCGCCTATCTGACGGAGCGGGGCTTTGCCGTGGTGGGCCACGACCATCTGGGCCACGGCGCCTCCGTGGCGGAGGGGGCGCCGCGGCTGTATTTCGGACCCAAAGGCAGCTGGGACTGGGTGGTGGCGGACCTGTACACATGCCGGTGCCTGGCGGGAAAGCGTTTCCCCGGCGTGCCCTACTTTCTGCTGGGCCATTCCATGGGGTCCTTTCTGGCCCGCACCTACCTCATCCGCTATCCCGGCACCGTGGACGGCGCCGTCATCATGGGCACCGGCCACATGTCCCCCGCAATCGTGTCCGCCGGAAGGCTGTTTGTAAGGCGGGAAATTCGCAGGGTAGGCGAGACCCGTCCCAGCGACGCTGTAACGAAGCTGTCCTTCGGCACCTACAACCGCGCCTTTGCCCCCAGCCGCACCGCCTTTGACTGGATCAGCGCCAGCCAGGCCAATGTGGACGCCTACCTGTCAGACCCTCTGTGCGGGGAAAATCCCTCCATCGGTCTGTTTCGGGAGATGCTCTCCGGCATCCGCTTCATCACCCGTCCGGAAAACATGCGCAAAATGAACGCCAATACCCCGGTGCTGTTTATCTCCGGCGCCATGGACCCGGTGGGCGAGTTCGGCCGGGGCGTCCGGCGGGCTTGCCGCGGCTTTCAAAAAGCGGGAATGCGGCACGTATCCATGAAGCTCTATCCTGAGCTGCGGCATGAGATCCTCAACGAGGACTGCCGGGAGACCGTATACGAAGACATCTTCCAGTGGCTGGCGCGGCTGCTCCCCGCTCCCGCCGCCGTCTGACGCTCAAAGGGCGTCCACGTCCCGGGTCACCTGTAAAAAGCGGGCGGAGCACACGGCGTCCGCTGTGAACACCAGCAGCAGGCCGTAAGTGATTGAGGGCGGCACCCGCTCCAGCAGCGGCACCAGGTTTCCCTCCGCCCAAGGGAGGCCCGCCGCCAGCAGCAGACCCCAGATAATGGAAAAGGGCAGGCATACCCGGCCCCGGACATTGCCGGGCAGGGCACTGTAATCCCAGAAGCGCACCCCCAGGCCCTGCTCATACAGCCAGTGGACGGCGTATTCCACGGCGGTGGCCGCCGCGCCGCCCCAAAAGGCCAGCCGCCAAAAGCCCTCCCGCAGCGTCGGCGGCAGTGCCAGCACCGCCAGCACCGCCAGTCCGTACACAGGGCACAGCGGCAGCAGCAAAAAGCATTTGCGGGTCTGATGGGGCGAGGCGCTGGCCGCTGCGAAGGCCTTTTCCAGAAGATATCCCAAAAAGCTGTACAGCCAAAACCGCCAGAGCACCATTCCCATCCCCCCCTTCCCCAGTATTTCCGGTTTTTCCGGGTTCATCCCGCATTGCGCCGGAAGGAGGGCCGTGGTATACTGATTTTTATGGAAGGAGGTAGGTCTATGGCAGACAACTGGGAGGCACTGGAGAGCGCGTGCATGCAGTGCCGTGCCTGCGCCCTGGCGGACACCCGGTCCCATGTGGTATTTGGTGTGGGAAACCGGAACGCAGAGATCCTGTTGGTGGGTGAAGGTCCCGGCCAGCACGAGGACGAGCAGGGCGTGCCCTTTGTGGGCCGGGCCGGCCAGCTTTTGGACGATATGCTGGAGATCATCGGCCTGGACCGCACCAAGGTCTACATTGCCAACATCGTCAAATGCCGTCCCCCCAACAACCGGGACCCGCTGAACGTGGAACAGGACGCCTGCATCGGCTGGCTCCGGCGGCAGACGGCTCTGCTGCGCCCCAAGATCATCATCTGCCTGGGCCGTGTCGCCGCCAAGGTCATCATCAAGGAGGACTTCCGCATCACCGCCGAGCACGGCCAATGGTTTGCGCGCAGCGGCGTTCAGATGACCGCCATCTACCATCCCTCCGCCCTGCTGCGGGACGTATCCAAGCGGCCGGAGACCTTCCAGGACCTGAAGTCCATCCAGGCCAAGATCCGGGAGCTGTGCGCCCATACGGACATTTGAAGAATTGCCGGGAGGCATTGCCTCCCGGTTTTCTTTTCTTTAATTGTTAACCTTATTAATTATAACAGTTGACAATCGCGGTGATTCCGTATATGCTCATAGCAGAAAGCAAAGGAGGGCTCCTACATGACAACTTCTCAGACCGCCGCGCCCCGGTTCCGGACGCTGGACCTTGCTTATATCGCGCTGTTCGCCGTGCTGATGGCCGTATGCGCCTGGATCACCATCCCGCTGCCAAAGCCCCTGGTGCAGTTCACCATGCAGACCTTTGCCATGTTCACGGCCTTGACGGTCCTGGGCGGTCGCCGGGGACTGTACGCCATGCTGGTCTATCTGCTTCTGGGCGCCGTGGGCCTGCCGGTGTTCTCCGGCTTCCGGGGCGGCATCGGAGTGCTGCTGGACACCACCGGCGGCTATATCATCGGCTTTGTGGCTGCGGCGCTGCTGTACTGGCTGGCAACTGCCAAGTGCGGTGACTCCCTGCCGGTGGTCATCGCTGCCTGCGTGCTGGGTCTCGCGGTGTGCTACGCCTTCGGCACCGCCTGGTTTCTAGTGGTCTACGCCAGAAACGTGGCGCCCATCGGCTTGATGACCGCCCTGGGCTGGTGTGTGTTCCCCTACATCCTTCCCGACCTTGCCAAGCTGGCCCTGGCGGTGGTCCTGAGCCGCCGGGTGAAAAAATTTCTGAAATAAGAAGTCCCCGGCCCATAGGCCGGGGACTTCTTATTTCTGCTTCTCTGCCGGGCCGCAGCCCGTTCCCTCAAAATATCAGGCGCATGTCGTACCACACCACGCCGCCATGGGTGGAGCTTGACACGCCTTCGTTTTGGAAGCCGAAGGTCTCATAATAATGGATGAGCCTGTCCTTACAGGTGAGCACACAGCCCTTGCGCCCCTGGGCGCGGGCATCGGCGATGACCCGCTCCATCACCCGGGCGGCGCAGCCCTTCCGGCGATACCGGGGCAGGGTGTTGACACCGAAGATCATCTGCCAGGCGCCGTCCTCCCGGTGGAGGGCGGCGTTTTCGTACATCTCGTCCCGGAGGATGGGCTCGTCGGTCACCATGCCGTTGATAAAGCTGACCAGAGTGCCGTCATCCTCCTCCAGCAGCCAGAAATGGTTGGGGTACACTGCCAGGCGCCGGGCGAACTCCCGCTCCGTGGCAGCTTCCGCTGCGGGGAAGCAGGCGGCCTCCACCGCCGTAACAGCGGCCAGGTCCGCCATAACAGCGGTTCGGATCTGCATGGAAAACACTTCCTTACTTCAAATAACGGTAGATCAGCAGCAGCCGGGCGGTGGTATTGGTCATGTTGCTAAATTCACAGGGCCGGTCCGCCGCGAAGCGCAGGGCGTCCCGCTCCAGCAGCTGAAACGTCTCCCCCTCCGCCGTCAGGCTGACGGAGCCGGAGATGACCGTGGCGTGGCACACGCAGCCGGGCGGCGAGGGCTCCGGCGCGTAGCGGGCACTGATGTACAGGTCCAGGAAATACGTCTCCTGCCGGGTGGTATCGTCATAGGGAAAAGAAGGCCGCAGCACCGCCTTGCCGCCGTCCAGCCGCCGGGGCTTGTTGTCCAGCTCCCGGCTCAGCAGCAGAGACTCAAAATCGTCGTTTTCCAGCAGCACCTCCGCCGGGACCCGCAGCGCCGACGCCAACTTGCCCAGGAGGGCCACGGAGGGGTTGGCCTCTCCCCGTTCGATCTGCCCCAGCATGCTGCGGGACACGCCGGACTCCGCCGCCAGCCGCTCCATGCTAAGCTTTTTCGTTTTGCGGATGCGCTTGATATTTTCGCCCACCGCCCGGGTCAATTCCATGGACACACGTCCTCTCCCGAAAATATGCCAGTATATTGTCTGGTTCGACTTTTATAGTACCCCGATTTTCTCCGCCTGTCAAGGAAAAGTGGAGCGGCCGTGCCGCGCCGTCTGACAAACGCCGGAAAACTCCTTGCAAGCCCACCGCACCCCTGCTATAATCGACACGAAAAGCAAAAAAGCGGCACGGTTTGAAAAGCGCGGGCCCTTTTCGCTAAACGCCTCCTTTTCCCAGCCCGCTCAAGCTTGGATACGCAGCAAATCGTTCGGAGGTGACATACGGATGAACGAAGTGAAAAAAATCGAGGGGCTTGACTTCGCCCGGGTCGTTTCCATGCTGGCCGTGGTCATGATCCATGTAAGTAGTACCTATGTCCACGCCCCGAGCCGCTTTCTGCTCGGCGGCATGAACCTGGCGTTCATTTTAAATCAGCTTTCCAGATTCTCGGTCCCGATGTTTATTCTGCTCTCCGGCGTCTCGCTGGGGCTTAGCCGGTCAGACTTGGCCTGGCAGGATTTTTACAAACACAGGCTCCTGAAGATCGGACTCCCCTACATTTTCTGGTCCCTGCTCTACACACTCTGCAACCATCGTGCTGACCTGGCGGGCTTTCTGTCCGGTGGGACGGCCAGCCTCTTCCTGCTGCTGAAGTCGATTTTGTTGGGATCTGCCGCGGATCACCTGTATTTTATCGTTGTGATCATGCAGTTGTATGCCCTCTACCCTCTTTTAAAAAAGCTGGTGGGCGCGGCTCCGTGGGAAAGCGTTCTCATTTCTTTCATGCTCACATACACGGTCCAAAAGACGTTCTATTTTTTGAAATTTGGTTTGGATCTCATCCCCGGCTCCATTCGTCCGTATCTGTGGCTGCTGTTTCCCACCTGGATCTTCTATTTTGTTTTGGGCATGGTCCTGACACGGCCCCGTCTGGAGAGGCTGCAGCGGTTCTCTTCCCAGCGTGCAGCCGTTCTCCTGCCGGTCACTGTGGTTTTTTCGCTTCTGTACGTGGTGAACAGCTACGGGACCGATTCTCTGAATTCCATCAAAACAGACCTGGATCTCTTCGTCCCGCTGGCCTTTGCCTGCTGTCTCGGTACTTGGGGCGCGGTCCAACGTGTTCCAGGCGCGAGAACACTTATCTCCGTCTTGTCGGGCCACTCCATGACGATTTACTTTCTCCATGTGCTAGTCCTATACTGTTTCAGACGGCTTCCGTTTTTTTCCACGGGGATGCGCGGAATGCTCCTGATGTACGCGGCCGTCTTAGTCGTTTCCTCTGTGACGGCGGTTTTGCTGGATCAGCTTTTTTCCGCCGCCGGGGGCCGCGCCGCAGGTTGAAGGGCCGTGCCATATAGCGTTCAAAAAGAGGACCGCCTCCCGGCGGTCCTCTTTCCTCTTAAACCCGCTTCCAGCTGGCGCCGTCCTTGGTGTCGGTGATCTCGATGCCCTGGGCCTTCAGCTCGTCGCGGATGCGGTCCGCCTCCGCGAAGTTCTTGGCCTTCTTAGCCTCGTACCGCCGCATGACCAGAGCGTCGATGGCGGGGTCGCCCTCACCGGTGACGGTGTAGCCCCCCTGGGCGCTGGAGGAGGTCTGGGCCGCCTTCTCCCGCAGCTCCGCCGCCTTGGCAAGCAGGCTCAGGCTCAGCACCTGGTCAAAGCTGTCCAGGATGGCCAGCTTCGTGGCGTCATTGGTCTTGGCCTTCAGCACGTCATACAGGGCGGTGACGCCCATGGAGGTGTTCAGGTCGTTGCCCAGCTGCTGGGTAAATTTGTCCTTGTACGCCTGGAACACAGCCTCGTCCACCGGGCCATCCGCGGGAGACAGGGCGGCGATCTTTTTCAGCAGCTTGCTGTAAGCGCCCTGGGCGTTGTCCAGATTCTCCCAGGAGAACACCAGGGCCTTGCGGTAGTGGCTCTGGAGGCAGAAGAAACGGTAAGCCAGAGGATCATAGCCCTTCTCCTCCAGCAGGGAGACCGTCAGGAACTCGCCCTTGGATTTGGACATTTTTCCGTCATTGGTGTTCAGATGGTGCACATGGAACCACTGGGGGCACCAGGGATGGCCCAGATAGCTCTCGGACTGGGCGATCTCGTTGGTATGGTGAGGGAAGGCATTGTCCACACCGCCGCAGTGGAGGTCCAGATATTCGCCGTTGTATTTCAGGGAAATGCCGGAGCACTCGATATGCCAGCCGGGGTAGCCCACACCCCAGGGGGAATCCCACTTCAACGCCTGATCCTCGAATTTGGACTTGGTAAACCACAGGACAAAGTCGTTTTTATTGCGCTTGTTGGTGTCCTCCTCCACGCCTTCCCGGACGCCCACGGCCAGGTCCTCCTCGTCGTGGTCGTTAAAGACGTAGTAGCGGCCCAGCTTGGAGGTGTCAAAATACACGTTGCCGCCGGCAAAGTAGGCATAGCCGGTATCCTCCAGCTTCTTGACGATCTTGATAAAATCGTCGATGAGGCCGGTGGCGGGCTGGACCACGTCGGGCCGCTTGATGTTCAGCTTCCGGCAGTCCTCAAAAAAGGCGTCCGTGTAGAACTGGGCGATCTCCATGACGGTCTTGTGCTCCCGCTTGGCGCCCTTCACCATTTTATCCTCTCCCTCGTCGGCGTCGGAGGTCAGGTGGCCCACGTCAGTGATGTTCATGACGCGGTTCACATCATAGCCGGCATAGCGCAGGTATTTTTCCAGCACATCCTCCATGATATAGGAGCGCAGGTTGCCGATGTGGGCAAAATGATACACCGTGGGGCCGCAGGTGTACATCTCCACATGGCCGGGGGTGTGGGTCTTGAATTCCTCTTTTTTGTGGGTGGCGGAGTTATACAGATACATATCAGGCAGTCCTTTCTTTTGTATGCGTTTGTTCATTCAATTGGCGTTCCAGCTCTCCGATGCGCTTCGCCAGGCTGCTGAGTTCCTGGTGCACCGGGTCTTCCATGTGGATCTGGTCCACATCGTCGGCGTAGTACACGGGCTTTCCGGCCATGCGAACGATGCGGGCTGGCACGCCCACGGCGGTGGCGTTGGCCGGGACCTCGCTGAGGACCACGGCGCCGGCGGCAATGCGGGCGTTGTCCCCCACCGTGAAGGGGCCCAGCACCTTGGCGCCGGAGCCCACCAGCACATTGCTGCCCAGGGTGGGGTGGCGCTTGCCCTTATCCTTGCCCGTTCCGCCCAGGGTCACTCCCTGGTACAGCAGGCAGTCGTCGCCGATTTCGGCGGTCTCGCCGATGACGATGCCCATGCCGTGGTCGATGACTAGCCGGTGGCCGATAGTGGCGCCGGGATGGATCTCGATGCCGGTCCAGAAGCGGTTCCACTGGGAGACGCACCGCGCCAGGAAAAACCAGCGGCGGCGGTACATCCAATGGGCCAGGCGGTGGTAAAGGACGGCGTGAACGCCGGGGTACAGCAAAAAGATCTCCAGCTTGCTGCGGGCCGCGGGGTCGCGGCGCTGGTACGCGGCCAGCAGGCCGCCCAGTCGGGTAATGCGCTTTGTCATATCGTGGTGCTCCTTCTATTACAAAATCGAAATTTTGCCGGAGCGGGACGGCCGCCCGTTACAGGCGACATCGGCGGGGATCAGAAAAAATACGGGTCTTCATGACAGGGTCCTCCATTGACAAAACAAAAACGCCTCCCGCGCCCATCAGGGCACAAGAGGCGTGTAGTCACGCGGTTCCACTCTTGCATTCGCTCATGCCGGCCAAACAGCCGGACAGCCTATAACGGCGGCCTCACCGGGGGCCATTACGCCCCGCGCTCCCGGATGCACTTCGCAGCTTCCGCCGTGGGCACGCTTGCAGCCGGTGGCGCGCCCTCTCTGCCCTTTGGATGAGCTGTTACTCTTTCCGTTCTTCACGCACTTTGGTTTACCACAGTATATTAGCAGGATTCGTCCGCCGTGTCAAGACTGAACTCTTTCCTTGGTGGATACACTATTTGTATCTTTTGGGAAGGGAGAGGTGCTTTCTGGCACGGCTGCGGCGTTTGGTGTGTTTTTTCTGCGGGCTGCTCCTGCTGCTCTGGCTGCTGCAGGCCGTATGGGCCCACCGGCGCCCCCTTTACACCTGCCCGGAGCCGCCGACGGACCTGGCGGCAATGCTGGACGGCGGTCCGCTGCCAGACGCAGCGTCCGACCTTGTCACGGCTGAGACCGGCCTCTCCCCCCTGGCTGTCCGGCAGCTGCTGGTGGAGGGACGGACAGGGGATATCCTTGCCTGTCAGGTGGCGTTCCATACACCGACGGACTCGGAGTGCCATGGGCTGCTGCCCCTGGGCGTCACTTGCGAGGAGCGGACCGGCTCCCCCGCCGTGCTGGCGCCGCTGGAGCCTGGGGACCTGCTCGTCACCTTCTCCACCCACACCCTGGGATGGCGCCACGGCCACGCCGCCCTGGTCACTGACAGCGGCACCGTCCTGGAGGCCGCCATGCCCGGCACCGCCAGCGGCACAGCCTCTCTGGACAGCTGGCGCAGCTATCCCACCCTGCTGGTGCTGCGGGTCCGGGATGCCGCCCCAGAGCAGCGGGAGGCAGCGGTGGCCGCCGCCCTCCGGGAACTTCAGGAGGTGCCCTACGGGTTTTTCAGCGGGCTCTGGGGCGAAAAATCACCGGAGCCTCCCCTCTCCTCCGTCCAGTGCGCGTACCTGCCCTGGTACGCCTGGGCTCGCCAGGGCTTCGACCTGGACAGCGACGGCGGACGGCTGGTGACGGTGGCGGACCTGGCGGCCAGCCCTCTGCTGGAGCTCGTGCAGGTCCGGGGCATGGACCCCGCCCTTTTTTCCGGCCGTTGGGCAGAAAAATAGCCGCCGGAAGGCTCCGGCGGCTGTTTTTGCCGTTATTCTGGCTTTTTCACCAGCTCCGCGGCAATCTTGCCAGTCATATGCTCAACGGCGATCTCCACAATGCAGACATGGTTCAAAGCGCCCTCCGCCTTTTGGCGGGTCTGCTCCAAATGCCCGGGATAGTATTTTTCGCACAGCTCCACCAGGGGCCGCAGCTTCTCCGCCCCCTCCAGCACCCTGGCCCGGCCAAAGACCACCACGCTCCTGAAATACGTGGTATACTCCTCCCCCACGACCTGGTCCTGGTCAATGACGCAGAAGGAGACCTTGCCGTCCTTCAAAATGCTCTCCAGCTTGTGGCCTGTCCCGGCACAGTGGAAATAGAGCTTGGAATCCAGGTATACATAGCTCAGCGGCACCGCATAGGGATACCCCCCGTCGCCATTGACCGCCAGCACGCCGGAGGTGCCGCGCCGCAGGACCTCCCCGCACTCGGCAGCGGTCAGCGCCTGCCTGCTTCTGCGCATTTCACGAAACACCAGCTGTCATCCCTTTCTGTCGTTTCCTCAGGCGGACTGGATCACGTCCTTGTTCTTCACGAAGTACTCCACACCGGACCACAGGGTGGTCAGGGTGATGACCCAAACGCAGAGGGTGTCCACCCACAAAATGGGGGGTCGGGACGCCGACAACTGGGAGGAAAGGTACATTTCCAGCAGGGCCGCTTCCACTGCGGGGCTGATGGCCAACATCACCACCAGGCACACCATGGTGGAGGCGGTCTTCACCTTGCCGGACCAGCCGGCGGCAATGACCCGCCCCTTGTCACTGGCGATCATCCGCAGGCCGCTGACGGCGAACTCCCGGCAGATAACGATGAGCAAGGCCCAGGCGGCCATGCGGCCCTGTTCCACGAACCACAGCATGGCGGC